>JACPPO010000014.1 GCA_016190945.1 Acidobacteriota bacterium
CACCCAGAGATGTCTGTCCGGATCGTACGGGCTCATCTTGATCCTGTGCGGTCCGCGCCCGCACCGCACCTCGAAGAGTGTGTCGTGCTGCGGCCAATCCTGGACCAGGTTGCCGTCGCGATCCACCACGAAGATGACGTGATGGTAGCGCCGCTCCCATCCGCGGCGTTCGGTCGGTTGACACGTCGCGGTCAGGCCATCGTCATTCCCGTTGGCGTTGCCCCGCGAAGGATTGAGCATTCCATAGGGCGTCCAGGGCGCCGCGCCCGGCGGCAGCGGCAGCTCGCCGCGCATCGCTATCCAGATGCGATTCGGGCTTTCGGCGTAGACACTGCTGACCGATCCCCAGGTCCATCCGGCGTGCGTGATGCCGTCCGCCCGGTCCGGCAGCGGTCTTGGCCAGTTCTCCACCGGCTCGTACGGTCCGAACTCTTCTTGCCCGCCTCTCTCCGCGGGGGCCGCCTGTTCGGCGCCCGTGACCGTCTCCGGGCTGTTTGCCGCGGCATCGCACGCTGCCAGGGCTGCGGCCGCGAGCAACACAATTCCGAATCGCACCGTACATGAGCACATTCGCGCGCGCATGGTGGGCCTCCTTGCCTGTGAACGCAGACTTCAGTCCGTCGACGTCGCGGTGGCAAGTATATAGCGGCCGATGCGGTTCGCGAGGCTCGCGCCGGGCCGTTTCATACCTCATACACATCGAGCGCGCCTTGCCGGCCCGCCAGGGCTAGGCCGGAGCAGAGACGAGGTCGTAGACCTTCAGGACCTCATCACCGTAGTGATTGACCACTTTGACCGCGATCTTTCCGGTCTCGGGCGGAGCAAACGGGCGGTTCACGGTGCTGTGGAGAGTGGACCACGCCGCCTCGTCGATATCGGCGCGCAGCTCCGAGCGACTGAGTGTTACGGCGCCGGGGCTTGGCTACCGCTGGTCGAGCGGGACGAGGCGCTGCGGGTACGCCGGGCCGGTGTAGTCCGCGCGGGGGCGGATCAGCCGGTTGTTCGCGTACTGCTCGAGGATGTGCGCGGTCCAGCCCGAGATCCGGCTGACCGCGAAAATTGGCGTGTAAAGATCGATTGGAATACCGAGCGTGTAATAGGTGGATGCCGAGTAGAAATCGACGTTCGGGTTCAACTTCTTTTCGGTCTTGACGAGCGCTTCGATCCGCTCCGACATATCGAACCAGGCGGTATTTCCGGCGCGCTTGCCGAGATCGCGCGACATTTGACGAAGGTGCGTGGCGCGCGGGTCTTCCGTCCGGTAGACCCGGTGGCCGAAGCCCGGAATCTTCTCCTTGCGCGCAAGCTTGCCCTGGATCGTCTGCTCCACACGGTCGGCGCTCGCCGTCTGCCCCAGGTCGAGCAGCATCTTCATGACTTCGGCGTTCGCTCCGCCATGGAGCGGACCCTTGAGCGTGCCAATCGCGGCCACGACGGCGGAATAGATATCGGTGAGGGTCGCCGCCGCCACGCGGCCCGCGAACGTCGACGCGTTGAGCTCATGATCGGCGTGCAGCGTCAGCGCCACGTCGAAGGCGCGAGTCGCCGTCGCGTTCGGCCGCTCCCCGGTGAGCATGTACAGGAAATTCGCCGCGTGGCCCATGACCGGATCGGGAGCGATCGCTCCGCCGCCGGCCTTGAGACGGCCCCATGTGGCGACCACGGTGCTCACCTGCGCGGTGAGACGGATCGCCTTGCGGTACTGCGCCGCCGGGGACGCGTCGTTGACCTCCGCATCGTAAAGCCCGAGCGCCGAGGTCACGGTGCGAAGCGCATCCATGCCGTCCACCGGCGGCAGCGATCGCATGAGCCTGAGGATCGGCTCCGGCAGCCGCCGCGCCGAGGCAAGCTGGGACTGCAGATCGCCGAGCTCCGCGCGCGTCGGCAGCCGCCGGTGCCAAAGCAGGTAGCAGACCTCCTCGAAGGTGGCGGACCTGGCGAGATCGTGGATGTCGTATCCGCAGTACGCGAGGACACCGCGATCGCCGTCGAGGTAGCAGATCGCCGAGGCCGTCGCGACGACGTCCTCGAGTCCCTCCTTGGCCTTCTCCACGGTCGTCATGAGTGTGATCTTGACTCGTGACCGTCGAGGGTCGACCTACACTTCTTCCGGCTTCAGCACGACGTCGCCGCCGGCGAACTGCTGAACGATGGAGAGGAGGGCGGTGTACAGAAAGCCAAGCTGGAAGAGGACGAGGAACGGCACGGTGCCGTAGATGCCGTTGGCAAGCGCGTAAAACACGGTGGCGGTGAAGTAGAGGCCAAGCGCGAGCTCGATCATCGGCTGGACGAGGACGCTCTGGCGGTACTTCTTGCCGATCCACTCGTCGGCCTGCCCCTCGATCCGGTATTTCGGCGTGCGCGCGAACTCGCTCTCCTGGTTGAAGAGCGCCTCGAGGACCGCGCGTGTGTTGTTCACCGTGAGCCCGATGCCGATCGACATTAGGAACGGCAGGTACTTCAACCGGGTCACCCAGTCCTTGTGCAGCTCACGCTGGCACACCATGTAGAAGTTGGCCACCGACGCCGTCGCCGCGAAGAACAGTGGGACGTCGATGAGCAGCATCTCGTACCAGCCCATGTTGTAGCGGATGACCATCGAGGGGGCCATCAGCACCGAGAGCACGCCCATCAGCAGGTAATTGAAGTTGGCGGTCAGGTGAAAGAACGCCTCCGCCTTCACGCCGAACGGCAAGTTGGAACGCAGGATGCGCGGCAGCACCTTGCGGCAGGTCTGAATCGACCCTTTCGCCCAGCGGTGCTGCTGCGACTTGAAAGCATTCATCTCGACCGGGACTTCGGCGGGCGCCACGAGGTCGTGCAGGAACACAAACTGCCAGCCCCGAAGCTGCGCGCGGTAGCTCAGATCGAGATCCTCGGTCAGCGTGTCGTGCTGCCAGCCACCGGCATCGGCAATCGCCGACCGCCGCCAGATGCCGGCCGTGCCGTTGAAGTTGAAGAAGAGGCCGGAGCGATTGCGTCCGCCGTGCTCGAGGACGAAGTGGCCGTCCAGGAGGATCGACTGAATCTTCGTCAGCAGCGAATAGTCCTGGTTGATGTGTCCCCAGCGCGCCTGCACCATCGCCACCTTGGCGTCGGTGAAGAAGGGCACGGTGCGGCGCAGGAAGTCAGAGGTTGGAATGAAATCGGCGTCGAAGATCGCGACGTACTCGCCACTTGCGACGCGGAGCCCGGCCTCGAGCGCTCCCGCCTTGAACCCGTGTCGAGCCACGCGGTGCAGGTACGTGATATTGATCCCGGCTGCCGCCTGGCGACGCACCGCCCGCTCCGCCACGCTCGTCGTCTCGTCGGTCGAATCGTCCAAGACCTGGATCTCGAGGAGATCCCGCGGATAGTCGAGCTGGCAGACCGAGTCGATCAGCCGGTCGGCGACGTACATTTCGTTGTAGATGGGAAGCTGAACGGTGACGCGCGGCAACGTGTCGAAGGACCCCAGCGGCTCGGGCTCGTGATCCTTGTTCTTCATGTACAGGTATACGAGGTAATAGCGATGCCACCCGTACACGGCCAGAATGACGAGCACGAAGAAGTAGCTGGCGAGCGTCAGCGTTTCAAGGGGGGTCATGCGTAGAGAACATCAGCGGCGTGCACGGTTCGTGATTATACTGCCGGGTTCGCCGAAATCCAACGCAGCCGACTCATTATGACCGGTTCCGAGCTTCAGGACTTGCTCGATCGCGTCCGCCGCGGTGAGCTTGACCCGGCGACGGCGGCCTCCCGGATTCTCACCGCGCTTCGAGCGGCGCCGTTCGAGGACCTGGGGTTTGCGCGGGTCGATACGCACCGGGAACTCCGGCAGGGATTCCCGGAAGTGATCCTGGGCATCGGCAAGACGCCGTCCCAGATTGCCGCGATCGCGCGAGAGATCGTGGCGGCCGGGCAGGCGCTGCTGGTGACGCGCGCCGATACCGAGGCCTACCACGCGGTGCGCGCCCGTGTGCCTGACGTGACGTATCACGCGGCGGCGCGCGCCATCACGCTCGCGCAGGGCGACGTGCCGGCCGGAAAGGGAACGATTCTCATCGCCTGCGCCGGCACGTCCGACCTCCCGATCGCCGAGGAGGCGGCGGTCACGGCGGAGTTGATGGGCAACCGCGTCGATCGCCTCTACGATGTCGGCGTCGCCGGGTTGCACCGGCTGTTGTCCGAGCAGGCTCGACTGCGGAGCGCGCGCGCGATCGTCGTCGTGGCGGGTATGGAAGGCGCGCTGCCCAGTGTCGTGGCGGGACTGGTCGAGGTGCCGGTGATCGCGGTGCCGACGAGCGTCGGTTACGGCGCGAGCTTTGGCGGTGTCGCGGCGTTGCTGGGCATGCTGAACAGTTGCGCGAACGGCGTGTCCGTCGTGAATATCGACAACGGCTTCGGAGGCGCCTGCGTGGCCAGTGTGATCAACCACCTGTAAGTCAAAGGTCAAAGGGCGAACCCCCAGCGAGCGCGCGACATCCGGGTTGACCTTTGACTCTTGACCTCTGACCCATGGAGTTCTTCCAGATGCACGCGGGCGCGCTGCGGGCCCTTGAATTCGATCGCATCGTTTCCGTTGTCAGCGGCCTGGCGGTGACGCCGACCGGCGGCGATCGACTGGCGGAGCTGTGCCCCTCGACCGATGCCGCCGAGATCGCCGCCGCACAGCGCGCAACGACCGAAGGCACCCGGTTTCTCGCCGACCACCCGGGCTTCCCGCTCCGCGCGCCGACGGACCTGAACGCCATTCTTGACGCGCTGACCATTGACGGCCGCGCCCTCGAACCGCTGCGCCTGATCGCGCTGGCCGACTACCTCGAGTCGGTCGAACAATCGCGCGGCGTGGTCAAGCGGCTCGGCGACCCGTTTCCGGTTCTCCGCGCGCTCGTCGAGGCGGTCGCATCGTTCAAGAGTGAGATCGCAGACGTCAGGCGAAAAATCGACGCCTCAGGCGAGGTCGCGGATGAGGCGACCCCGGCGCTTGCCGGCATCCGGGAGCGCCTGCGCAAGCAGCGCGCACGTTTGCGCGCCATGCTTGAATCCTTCCTGCGCGGGCGCGACACCGCCAAGTACCTCCAGGACCAGGTCGTCACGGACCGCAACGGTCGTTACGTGCTGCTCGTCCGTGCCGAGCACCGGTCGGCCATACCGGGCATCATCCATGGCGCGTCCGCGAGCGGGGCGAGCCTCTTCCTGGAACCGCTTACTACGGTGGAGATCAACAACGACATCGTGGCGCTCGATGAACAGGAGAGCGAGGAGGTTCGCCGCATCCTGCTCGCGCTGACGGACGCGTTCCGGGGCCGGCCGGAGGATCTTCGCCGCACCATCGACGTCGCCACCGAGCTGGACGTCATACAGGCGCGCGCGCGCTTCTCGCATATCGTCGACGGGATTGAGCCGGCGATGGTAGGCGATGGCGCGTTCGAGCTGCGCGGGGCGCTCCATCCCCTGCTCATGCAGAAGGTTAATGAACGGCTGGACCGCGACGCCCGATCCCCGATCCCCGATCCCGTTCCCGTGGACATTCTTCTCATGCCGCCGGTACACGGGCTCGTGATCACGGGTCCCAATACCGGCGGCAAGACCGTCGCGCTCAAGACCGCCGGGCTGCTCGCTGCAATGGCGCAAGCGGGCCTTCATATTCCCGTCGAGAAAGGGTCGCGGCTGCCAGTGTTCCGGTCGCTGTTTGCCGACATCGGCGATGAACAGTCGATTTCGGCCAATCTCAGCACTTTCTCCGCGCACATCACGAACGTGGTGTCCATGGACCGCGAGCTGGCGCTTCCCGCCCTCGTGCTGCTCGACGAGGTCGGGGCCGGAACGGATCCGGTCGAGGGAGGCGCGCTCGGCATCGCCGTCATCGACCACTTCCGTCGGCTCGGGGCTCATGTAATTGCCACGACTCACTACGACTCGCTGAAGTCCTATGCCTCCACGACAGCGGGAGTGGCGGGCGCCGCGTTTGGGTTCAATCCGGACACGTTTGCGCCCACGTACCGGATCGTCTACGGCTCACCCGGCCGAAGCCTCGCCATCGAGATCGCGGCGCGCCTTGGCATGCCGAAGTCGGTGATTGCCGCGGCCCGCGAGAATCTGACGGAACCCGAGAAGCAACTGGCCGAGCACCTGGCGCGAATCGACAACGACCTTCGCGCGCTGGAACAGGAGCGGCAGGGGCTCGCGCGGGAACGTGCCGCGGTGACCGCCGCCGAGAAGAAGCTGCGTTCGCGCGAGGACGCGGTCCGCGAGCGCGAGGAGAGAGTCCGCCGCCGCCTCGACGCCAAGCTGGACGATCAGCTGCGCGAGGCGCGGCGCGAGATCGACGCGATCGTCGAAGGCCTGAAAGCGCGGGCGGCCGCACTCTCCGAGCAGGCGGCGGTGCGGATCAAGAGCGGCGAGCGGCTGCGCTCGGCAGGCTTGAGCACGGGCGAGACGGGCCTCGTCCGGGCCGAGGCTCGTGCGGCATTGGATCAAATCGCCGATCGGATCAAGGGTGGCGCCACCGTTCAGGCGCCCTCCGTTGCTCCGCATCCGCCCGCACCCATCGAGCCTGGCTCGCGCGTCACGTCCGACGCCCTCGGCCTCGAGGGTATCGTCATCGAGGTGCACGGCAAGCACGCCGAGGTGGACGTGCGGGGCAAGCGTCTACGCGCCGCGCTGCGCGATCTTCGCGTCATCGAAGGCGCGCCGGCGGTACCGAAGGTCAGCGTCAAGGTGGACCTCCAGCCGCGCGAGGGCCCGCTGTCGGAATTGAACGTCATCGGCGCGGACGTGGACGAGGCGCTGGCGCGGCTGGACAAGTTCCTCGATGCATCCATGTCTACCGACCTGCGCGAGCTGCGAATCGTCCACGGGCATGGCACCGGGAAGCTACGCCGCGCCGTGGCGGAGTTTCTGAAGAACCATCCGCTCGTGAAGCGGTTCGAACTGGCGCCGCAGAATCAGGGCGGTGGCGGCGCGACGGTGGTGGTGTTAAAAGATTGATGTACATGACGTTGTTCCCGCAGCAGTTCATCGAGGACCTGAAGCACCACGCCGACATCGTGATCGTCATTCAGGACTACGTGTCGCTGAAGAAGACGGGCGCGACGTACAAGGGGCTCTGCCCGTTTCACGGCGAGAAGACGCCTTCATTCCATGTCAACCGCGACAAGGGGTTCTTTCACTGCTTTGGATGCGGTGTGGGGGGCGACGTCTTCAAATTTCTCGAGCTCCACGAGAAGATCGGGTTTCAGGACGCGGTCAGGCAGCTCGCGCAGCGCTTCGGGATGACACTGCCGGAGCTCGAACAAAGCGACCAGCAGCGTGCCAGCGCCGCCGAGCGCGAAGGGCTGCTCAAGGTGCACGAAGCGGCGGACGCGTGGTTCCGCGCGCAGCTTGCGTCCTCGGCCGGCGCACGTATCCGCGACCAGATTTCCGGCCGCGGCATCACGGACGCCACGAGCGAGGCGCTCGGGCTGGGGTTCGCGCCGCCCACGCGTGAAGGCCTGAAGCAGGCGCTCGTGAAGCAGGGATTCTCCCAGGCGTGGCTGCTCCGTGGCGGGCTGCTCGTCCAGCGTGACG
Organism: Acidobacteriota bacterium; assembly: GCA_016190945.1. Lineage (GTDB taxonomy): Bacteria > Acidobacteriota > Vicinamibacteria > Vicinamibacterales > UBA2999 > JACPPO01. Next base: position 7,552 of record JACPPO010000014.1, read on the forward strand.
ACGGGAGCGTCGTCGACCGCTTTCGGAACCGGCTGATGATTCCCATCAGCCGTGATACGGGCTCCGTCATCGGGTTTGGCGGTCGCGCCATAGACGCCGATCAGCAGCCAAAGTACCTGAACTCGCCCGAGACCCCGATCTACTCAAAGAGCCGGACGTTGTACGGGCTGAACCTGAGCAAAGCGGCGATCAGGCAGGGCGGGTTTGCTGTGCTGGTCGAAGGCTATTTTGACTTTGCGCAGGTTTACCAGGCCGGGTTTCAGGCGGTGATCGCCTCCTGCGGGACGGCCCTGACGGCCGCTCAAGCTCAACAGTTACGCCGTTTCACCGCCAAGGTCGTGCTCAGTTTCGACCCCGACGCGGCCGGGCAGGGGGCCACTGCGAAGTCCTGCGAAATGCTGGTAGCTGAAGGGTTTGAGGTTAACGTAGCCATATTGCCGGCCGGGGAAGATCCCGATACGTACGTACGAAAGCATGGCCGCCACGGGTACGGCGAGCGCCTGCGCCAATCCCGGCCCTATCTCGAATATCTGCTGGACCGGGCCGCGGCGGGCCATAACCTGAACACCGACGAAGGCCGGGTCAAGTTTCTGTCCGAAATGTTGCCGATCGCCGGCCGTATTCCAGACGTGACGGTTCGCGACCGCTTTGCCGACCGCCTCGCCCATAAGGCGCGGATCACGGACGAAGTGGTTCGAGCCGAGATCCGGCGAGCGGCCGCCCAGCGTCAAACCACCGTGACCACACGGGAACTGCCGAACTTCGGGCAGGTCACCAAGGCCGAAAAAGGGCTGATTTGGTGGCTTTTCCACGAACCGGAAGCGGCGCTGGCCGCCCTCGATGCCCTGGACGACGACGATCTCGAGGGACTGGCCGCCCGCTCGGTGCTGGATCTTGCGCGGAAACTGAACGATGATAGAGGATTCTCGCCAGCCGTCCTTCTCGAGGGTCTCAGCACTGCGGACTCCCAGCTCGTCACGGCCATTGCGAGCGAGCGGGAACCCCATGTCACGGATGCGGACGGATGCGCGCGAATCATCAAACGGTTGCGGTGCGAGCGCGAGCACACGGCCATCCAGCGCGAAATCGACCGCCTGCAGGAGCTCGGCGCCGCTGAGCACGGCGATCGCATCGACGCGCTGTGGGCGCGCAAGCTCGATCTTCTTCAACGGATTGAAGGACTGATTTAGGCGGGAAAGCGTTCGGACTCGGGGAGGACTATGAGCCTGTCGATCGAAGAAAGATACGACGAAGTACGCCAGCTGATCACCGTCGGCAAGGAAAAGGGCTATCTCCTGTACGACGAGGTGAACGAGCTGCTCCCGTCGGAGATCACCTCGTCGGAGGACCTCGACGACCTGTTCAACGCCTTCGGGAGCGCCGGTATCGAAGTCGTTGACTCCGACAAGGCGTACCGCGGCGACAAGGACTTCGACCGCGACGGCTCGGGCGACGAGCCGGAGCTGGATCTCACGCCGGGCGTGCTCGACAAGACGAACGACCCGGTCCGGATGTACTTGCGCGAAATGGGGACGGTCCCGCTCCTCACGCGCGAGGGCGAGGTGGCCATCGCCAAGCGCATCGAGCGCGGCAAGCTGGCGGTCATCAAGTCGATCTCCCGCACGCCGACCATCGCGAAGCGCATCCTGATCATGGGCGATCAGCTCCGTGCCGGCGAACGCACGATTCGCGAGCTCGTCATCTTCAGCGACGAAGAACTCACCGACGAAGTGCTCGAGGAGCGCAAGGAAGCGATCTTCGAGCAGATCGAGGCCGTGCGGAAGGCTCGGGCCAACTTCGTCAAGCTGGCCGAGAAGATGGAGGCGACGCCGCGGAAGGACAAGCGGAAGTTCCGCCGCGCCAGGTGGAAGGCCCTTCGCGGCCGCATCGAGGTGTCACGTCTTATCCGCCGCATCGAGTTCACCGAGACCATCAAGCGCCGTCTGATTGAGGAGGTGAAGGATGCTGTCGACGCCGTCCAGCGCGTGCAGCGCGAAGCCGATGCACTCGACCGGCACATCAATCCGAAGATCAGGGTCAAGGGGCCGAAGCTGAAGGAGGAAGGGAAGAAGAACCTCCCCAAGAAGCTGCTGGACATCAAGACGCACGTCAGGCTGATGGTCGACGAGCTCGAGGAGACGCCCGAGCGCCTTCGCCGCACCATCGAGGTCATCCAGCGCGGAGAAGCGCAGGCCGAGCAGGCGAAGAAGGAGCTCGTGGAGGCGAACCTCCGCCTCGTCGTCTCGATCGCGAAGAAGTACACAAATCGCGGCCTGCAGTTCCTCGACCTGATTCAGGAGGGCAACATCGGCCTGATGAAGGCGGTCGACAAGTTCGAGTACCGCCGCGGCTACAAGTTCTCGACCTACGCGACGTGGTGGATCCGCCAGGCGATCACGCGCGCTATTGCCGACCAGGCGCGGACGATCCGCATCCCGGTGCACATGATCGAGACGATCAACAAGCTCATTCGCACGTCGCGCGCGCTGGTCCAGGAACTGGGCCGCGAGCCGACCTCGGAGGAGATCGCCAAGCGGATGGACATCCCGGTCGCCAAGGTCCGCAAGGTGCTGAAGATCGCGCAGGAGCCGATCTCGCTCGAGACACCGATCGGCGAGGAGGAGGACTCGCATCTTGGCGATTTCATCGAGGATCGCAACATCGTGTCCCCCGCCGAGGCCGTGATCAACTTGAACCTCAAGGAGCAGACCGAGTCGGTGCTCAAGACGCTGACGCCCCGCGAGGAGAAGGTGGTCAAGATGCGGTTCGGGGTCGGCGACGGCAGCGAGCACACGCTCGAGGAGGTGGGCCAGAACTTTGCCGTCACCCGCGAGCGGATACGGCAGATCGAGGCGAAGGCGCTCCGCAAGCTGCGCCATCCGTCAAGGAGCCGTAAACTGAAGGCCTTCCTGGAAGGACGCACGTAAAGTAGAAAAGTAATAAAGTGGAAAAGTGGAAAAGTAAGTTCAAAGTGAGTCCCGGGCGCCTGGCGACTTACTTTTCCAGTTTGAACTTTTCCAGTCGTCCACTTGCGCGGAACGCACCCGGGCCCGTAGCTCAGCGGTTAGAGCGGCCGGCTCATAATCGGTTGGTCCCAGGTTCGAATCCTGGCGGGCCCACCAACCTTCGCCCGCCCTGGGTTGTGAGCGAGCTACGGTTGCCAAGCCTGCGAGATCACGTCCCGGCCGAGCGAAGGTTGTCCGCCGAAGCCGCAGGCGAAGGCGGACCGATTCCAAATGTCCCCAGATCTCGACCGCCTCATCAGGCTCCAACAGCTCGATAGCACCATCGAGGATGCGCGGCGTCGGATCGCCGCGCACCCCCGGCGCCTCGCCGAGGCTGATGCGCGTTTCATTGACGCGCAGCAGCGCCTCGAAACCGCGAGGCAGCGCTTCAAGGACAACCAGGAGGCGCGCCGCGGACTTGAGAAAGACGCGGCCGTCTTTCAGGGACGCGTCAGCAAGTTCAAGGACCAGCTCTCCGAAGTCAAGACCAACCGCGAATACCAAGCCCTCCAACACGAGATCGAAACAGCGCAGCGCGACCTCGGCGCGGTCGAGGAGACGGTCCTCGAGCAGATGATGGCGGCGGACGTGATCGCGGCGGAGATCAAACAAGCGGAATCGGCCGTGGCGACGCATCGGAAGGAGGCCGATGCCGAGAAAACAACCCTGGGCCATGAGCTGGTGTCGGTGGAGGCGGCGCTGATGGAAGCCTCCCGGGCGCGCGCGTCGCTGCTGGCAAGAACGGAGCCGCGTCTCATCGCGCTGTTCGAGCACGTGGCCCGGGCACGGAAGGGCGTCGCCATCTGCAGCGCCACGCGCGACGGGCTCTGCTCCGTGTGCCACGTGCGCCTGCGGCCCCAGGTTTTTCAACTGGTTCGCCAGAACGACAGCATCATTCAATGCGACAGCTGTCAGCGCATCCTCTACTACGTGCCTCCCCCAGCTCCGGCGGAATCCGCGGTTACCCACACCACGTGAACCAGCCGTCGCTCTTCGGCGCACCGGGCGGCGGCTCCGCGGTCGCGCACATCGACGGCGGGTCGCGCGGCAACCCGGGCCCGGCCGGCTATGGCGTCCGGATCGAGCGCGCCGACGGGACCGTCGTCGATTTGAAGGAGCCGCTCGGGATCGCCACGAACAACGTGGCGGAATATCGCGGTCTGCTGGCGGCGCTCGCGTGGGCGGCGCGCCACGGCGTCGACACGCTCCACGTGCGCTCCGATTCCCTCCTGCTGGTGAAGCAGATGCGCGGGGAGTATCGCGTAAAGCATGCCGGCCTGCAGCCGCTCTGGGAAGAGGCCCGCGGTCTCTCGCGGCAGATCCGCGAGGTGCGGTTCGAGCACGTGCGCCGCGAGCTCAATGAGGCCGCCGATCGACTCGCGAACGAGGCGATGGACGAGGCGGCGGCGGCGCCCACGTAGGTTACAGATCGAGAGTCAGAGGTCAAATGGCAGGCGGGGTCTGGCGCGAATCGGCCCGCGCGCGAATGACCGCAGCCAAGCGCCCAGCCTTCTCCTTTTCCGCTCGGTAGGAGGTGAGTACGTCGAGATGCATCGCTGCGCACAGGCCGCAGGCGTAGATCTTTCCTTCCGGCACGCCCTCGAGCATCAGCTGATCGCGGTTGGCGCCGGCCACATCGAGACGTAGGGACGTCCGCGCCTGGGGTTGCAGACCGCGGCGTGCGGCATCACGTCGCGGCGGGCGTGAGGCGAACCAGCGCTGGATCACGTGACGCGCGTACCCCGCAGCGGCAAAGGCATCGACGAGGTCGCTCCCCACCTCATAGCAGCAGGGGCCGATGCTCGGGCCGATGGCAGCCACGAGGTGCTCCGGTTTCGCGCCGAACGCTCGCCGCAGGGCCTGCACCCCCGCCGCTGCCGCGCCCGCCGCCGTTCCCCGCCATCCGGCATGCACGGCGGCGACCGCACCGGTACTTGAGTCCGCCACGAGAAGCGGCACGCAATCCGCCGCGCGCACTGCAATCGCGACGTCCGGGTCGTCCGAGACCAGCACGTCCGCATCTTGCCGCACCAGCGCCCGTGGCAACCCGCGCCGGGACGTGGCCACGTCGCGGCCGTGCACCTGGTTCGACGTGACGACCGCAGCGACACCAAGGAAGTCGCCGACACGACGCCATTCATCTGCAGATGACAACTGCAGTTCACGCGTCGTGAATACGTGGTCGGCGACCCATTCGAGCGGACGGCATTTCAACACCGGTCCGCAGGGCGACTGCATCCAATAGAACGATTCGGGGACACCCGGCAGGGTCATGGAGGACAGATGGTAGGTGGTAGGTCGTAGGTGGTAGTTTATAGCCAAGGGCTCTGCCGGGACATCAAGGGCGGAGTCCTTGTCTGGTTCAGGTTACATAACTACCGGATACGACTCGCGAACTATCAACTCTCGACTATGGACGTTATCGGCTCCGGCCTCGACGCCACCGAGATTGCCCGTATCGCAGGCGCGATCGAGCGGTACGGCGACCGGTTCGTGCACCGCGTGTTTACCGAAGAAGAAATCGCGTACTGCCGGCGCAGACGCGATGCTGCTTCGTCCTTTGCCGCGCGGTTTGCGGCCAAGGAAGCGGCCATGAAGGCGCTCGGGACCGGGCATTCGCGCGGGGTGTTCTGGCGCGGCATCGAGGTCTTCCGGCGCGGCGGCCCACCCCAGCTGCGGTTCCATGGCGGTGCGGCGCGGCGGTGTATGTCGATGGGCGCAGACGCTTCACTCCTGACGCTCACCCACTCTCGAGATCTGGCGATTGCCCACGTGCTACTGGTACGACACAGCATCGAAGGCTGACAACCGCAGTTAACGTCCGCCCGAGGCCCACTCGGCGCCCCTCTTGCGGGCGGCCGCAAGCTCCTACCGCTCAGGGTCTTGCGCGTTCGCCTCCTTGCAGGATCCGGCGGTCGCAGCTTTGCCTCCTTTTCCGTCGCCAGCGTATTGCCACCGACGGAGGGCATCGTGATCGTCCATATCACCCCGAACGACAAGAACAACCCACCAGGCAAGCTCGCCGACGCGGAGCTGCATTTCACCGAAGGCGTGCTGGAAGGGCTGAAACTGATCGGCTTCAGCGTCTGGGAGCGCCGCACGGGCGGGGGCCGAAACGTCACATTTCCGGCGCGCCAGTATTCCGTCAACGGCGAACGGCGGAGCTTCTCGCTGCTGCGACCGATCGTTGACGCCACTGCGCAGGATCGGGTCCGCGAGGCGATTCTCGAGGCCTACGCGGAGTACGAGGAGAAAGCCGCCGTCGCCACATAGGAGGAGGAAACGCCGCTAACGGAAGCGATCGGTCACGATGCGGTTGGAACGTCGCCCGCGATCTGCCGGATCGAACAGTCGGACCCGAGTTTCACTGCCCACGTCGGCGCGCGGCAGCCAGTCGAGACCGGCGATGCGGGACCCTGGAAACCTGGCGCGGAGGTCGCCGCTCTCCCAGTCCTCGACGACCAGGACCGGGGTTCGGCCGAGCGCCGTCAGCGTCGATACCGCCGAATCGAGGTCGACGTTCAGCAGGTCCCAGCGGACGACAGGCCTGTGCGTGTAGTAGCGAACGCTGGCGCTCTCCTGAACGGCAAGGACGACGGCCGCCGGCGGGAGCGAAGAGTCGAGATACCGGCCTGCGTGGCGATAGCGAGCTTCGTACCGCCGAAGATTGAACGCCTGCTCGCCGCTCGCAACCATGACGTTCGCCGAACAGACGGCAATGACCGCAACAAGGAGCACGAGCCCGCGCGCAGGCCGAGGAAGCACCGTCGTGGCGGCAGTCAGCAGCGCGCCTGTCACGACGAACGCCGCTGGAAACGCAGGTAGGAGGAACCGCAGATACGACCAGTCGGGGAATACGCCGTACGGGAGGTAGCAAGCGAGAAGTGCCAGGGCGACGACCGCCGCAACACGGGCGGAGCCGACAATGCTCGGGCTTGTCTTCCGCGCCGCGCGGCGGCCGACAGCCAGCAGCGCGGTGGTGGAAATGGCGACCAGGCACAGGGCCGGCGCTTCTCCTCGGACCAGCCGCGACGCGTACTCGTATGCGTTGGGCCAGACGTTCGATACGGCGAATGACTCCGAGACCTGCCCGTATCCGAAGGTCATCGGGTTCCCATAGAGGCGCCATTGGAGAAGCGAGAGAGTGGCGAGGGCAGGCGCCACGCCCGCAGCGAACGCCCGCGCTTTGCTCGCCGCCACGGGTGGCTGCGAGCGCGAACGATGCGGCCAGCCTGCCGAGACGGTCGCCACCACGAGCGCGAGCGGAAGGAGGTTAGGTCGGGTCAGGAGCGCCAGCCCTGCGACCGCGCCGGCGACGATCGCCGCGCCAGGCTGCGGCGAGAGCGCCAGAAGCAGGGCGAGCGCCCACCAGCCGGTGGCCGCCACATCGCTCATGGGCTGCACCAGTTGGAACAGAAAGATCGGGCTGGTAGCGAGCAGCGCGGCGGCCACCACACCGGCAGTGCGCGAATGAAGCCTGGCCCCGAGTGCGTACGTGCACCACACCGCGAGGGCGCCGATGAACGGCACGACCGTGAATGGACCCCAGTCGGCGGCGACGACGTGCGCCGCCGCCATCGTCAGCGGCAGCCCAGGAGGATAGGTCGGCACGATCTCTCCTGGAGAGGGTCCGGGATGGTAGCCGAGCGGCGAGAACGTCCGCGTGGCGTCGGGCCAGGTAACCTGCCGAGCCAGCGGTTCGTCCTCGGCAACCCGCGCGGATGCGAGCAGTTCCGCCTGGCTGATGTACCCCGCAGCGTCGGCGCCGGCAGCGGAATAGGTGCCAAACCCGACGCCCACGCCGGCTGTCGCGCCGCCAAGCACGATTGCCGCAGCGACAGCGTGACGCTCGAGCCGTACGCCGATTGACGCCGCGGCGTCAGCGAGGCCTCGGCGCCGGCACAGCAGGGCCGCCGACCCCCACGCGATCAGCGTGATGATCAGCGGCCCGCGCCAACGGCGCGCGGAGAAATGGAAGGGCCCGGTGTCGACGAGGAAGCCGCCGGTAATGAGGACGATGATGAGCACCAGCAGGGCGCAGGTGCCGATCGCGATGAATATGCAGCCGAGACTATTGGAGAACCGGGAGGAGGCGCGCATTCTCCTTCTGCCGTTTTGGCGGGAGCGTCCATTCCTCGCGCAACGCCTTGTCGAACTCCGACCGGAAGAAGCCGGCCTTCATCCCGCCGTCGATGATGTCCCACGGCAGGACGCCGTCGTGCGAGCGATCACGGAACACAAAGAAGTGCGCGTCGACGTGGCTCTCCGCCACCGCTGCGCGCCAGTTGCCGCCGTTGCGTTCGGCCGCTTCAATCGCGGGGGCGACACGGCGGTCACCGAGCGACAGAAGCGCCTGGTAGAAGGAATGACGTTCCGACTTGATGTTGACGTAGACGTTGTCGACGCCTGCCATCAGGCCGCGCATCCGCAGGATCTTCCGCTCGATGGACGAGTCGTTCTCCATCGGAAGCCACTGGTAGGCCGTGCCGGGTTTCGGCACGAGGGGGTTCACGCTGCCGACAATTCGCCCGATCTGTCCACGCCCGCGCCCGCGTTTCAACATGATCTCGCGCAACTGCAATGTGAGGTCGCGGATCGCCACGAGGTCTTCATCGGCCTCGGTCGGCAACCCGATCATGTAGTACAGCTTCAGGTTCTCGATACCACTCGCAAAGATCGTGTCCGCGCGGGCGAGGATTTCGTCGTTGGTAATCGTCTTGTTGATCACCCGGCGCAGGCGGTCGGAACCGGTTTCCGGGGCAATGGTAATCGTCCGCTCACCGCTCGCGCGCAGGAGCCCGACAAGCTTGGGCGTGATGTCGTCCAGCCGGAGCGATGCGGGGCTGATCGAGTAGCCCATCCCCGCCAGGCGCGTGAGGATTTCCTCAATCTCGGGGTGATCGCACAGGGCAATCGAGACAAGACCGGCACGACTCGAGTGGGAGCGAGCGCGTTCCGCCAGATCGAGAATCCGGTCCTTGGGAAATGCGCGCACCGGCAGGTAGTTGTACCCGGCCCAGCAGAAGCGGCACAGGTTGGCGCACCCGCGAACCACTTCGACGAGGAATCGCGAGCCGAATTCCGTGTCGGGAGTGAAGATCGTCGTTGCAGGCGGATCCACGGCCTCGGTTGTCTTCAGCGCCGCCTTCTTCACGACGTAAGGCGCACCGGTGCCTGCCCGTGGCACGTACGCGGCGATGGTCCCGTCGTCCGCATACCGCACGTCGTAGAACGACGGAATGTAGAAGCCCCGTTCGGTGGCCAGCCTGCGCAGCAGGTCGGCGCGATCCGAGGCGCCCTGGTACGCGCGAACGAGCGACGGGACAAGCGCCTCGCCTTCTCCGGCCGCGATGGCATCGGCAAACAGCGCGAGCGGCTCCGGATTCACGAACGTCACCGCACCGCCGATGAGGACGAGAGGATGGCGATGGGTGCGTGCCTCGGCCCGAAGGGGCAGCCCCGCCAGGCGCAGCAGCGTCAGCACGTTCGTGTAGTCCCATTCGAAGGACACGGAGAACGCCACCACGTCGAAATCGCCGACGGGCGTCTGCGATTCCAGTGTGAGCAGCGGTGCTGCAGACGCGACCTGCGCGGCCAGTTCCGTCTTCGGCGGAAGAAACACCCGCTCACAGACGATATCGTCCTCGGCGTTGAACAGCTTGTAGACCGTCTGGAATCCCAGGTTGGACATCCCAACGAAGTACGTATTCGGAAAAGCCAGCGCCACGCGCAGCTTGCCGCCGTGTGGTTTGCGGACGTATCCGACCTCCTTCGACAGGAGTTCCCGAGCGCGCTCGCGCTGCTGCCAGTGCTTCATGAAAATGCCTGCTGAGCCGAACGCCGAACTGTCCGCCCTCGCGCTTCGCGCCACGGCGCGGCCCGCCGGGGCGGTTTGCCACAGCGAACCGCCCGGCCAGCACTGCTTAGTCGAGCCGCGTTACGACCCGACCTTGGGCGGAGGCAAGTTGGTCCGCGAGCTCCCGCTGCGGCGCAGGCGCGCGCGCCTGCCGTGGGTCTATCTACTGTACTCCCGGCACGCGCCTGCCACGGGCTGGAGCAATAGCTCAGCGCTGACGCCGCAGAAACGCCGGCACGTCGAGCGGCGAGGCAAGGTCGGCGTCCAGTTCCATCAATCCGTCGGCTTGAGCTCCGCCGCTCGGTGAGGGCGCCAGAGGCAGGGTCAGGTCGAGGCTTGGACGCCGGCTGACGGTCAATGGCGGCGCCGCCACTGCCATCAATTGAGGCGCATCTAGCTCCATCACTGGCTGCTCCACGGCGGCATGCTCCACCGGACGAGCCAGGTGCGCGGTGTAGCTGTGCAGGTCCACCGGCGTCTGGAGCGCCGCGGCCGGGACTCCCCGGTTGCTGCCCTTTCGCTCGAAGCCGGTCGCGATCACTGTAATCTTCACCTTTCCCTTCAGGTTCGGGTCGACCACCGCGCCGAAAATGATGTTCGCGTCCTCGTGGGCCGCCTCCTGGATGACGCACGACGCCTCGTTGACTTCCATCAGCGACAGGTCCGGGCCACCGGTGACGTTGATGATGACGCCGCGCGCGCCGTCGACCGATCCGTCTTCGAGCAGCGGGCTGGCAACCGCCTTCTGCGCCGCCTGCATCGCCCGGTTATCGCCCTCCGAGATACCCGTGCCCATCATCGCGACGCCCATGCCGGACATGATGGCCTTGACGTCGGCGAAATCCAGGTTGATCAGCCCCGGCACCAGGATGAGGTCCGAGATGCCCTGAATCGCCTGCCGCAGCACGTCGTCGGCCATCGAGAACGAGTCGGTGAGCGACGTGCGTCGATCGATGATCGAGAGGAGGCGCTCGTTGGGGATGGTGATGACTGTGTCCACGCACTCCCTCAGCGCCTCGAGGCCCGCCTCTGCATGCATGGCGCGCCGCTTCCCCTCGAACCTGAAAGGCTTTGTGACCACGGCGACCGTCAACGCTCCGAGCTCGCTCGCCAGACTCGCAATCACGGGCGCGGCGCCCGTCCCGGTGCCGCCGCCGAGGCCGGTCGTGACGAAGATCATGTCGGCGCCGGAAAGCGCCTGAATGATCGTCTCCGTATCCTCCAGCGCCGCCTGGCGCCCGATGTTTGGATCCGCCCCGGCACCGAGACCTTTCGTCAGCTTCTGGCCAAGCTGGATCTTGACCGAGGCCTGGTTCTGGTTGAGCGCCTGGACGTCGGTATTGGCGACGATGAACTCGACGCCGCCAAGCCCCACCGTCACCATGCGGTTGACAGCATTGCTGCCGCCGCCGCCGACCCCAATCACCTTGATCTTCGCGCCACACCGCGCGTCCGGATCGAGCGTCAGTCGCAGCACCTCCGCGTCTTTGTCGCGGGGATTGCCTTGTTTCATGTCAGCCTCCTAGAAAAACTCCTTGAAGATCCCGCGCAGCCGTCCAGCCATGCGGCCGAACGCCCCGACCCCGGCGCGTCTTGGGTCGGGCACGCGATTGCGATGCGCATACAGCACCAGCCCCACGGGGGTCGCAAACGTCGGGCTGTTCACGTGATCGGCGAGCCCGCCCACATCGGCCGGGCAGCCCCGCCTGATCGGCAGGTCGAAGATCTGTTCGGCGATCTCGGGCATCCCTTCGAGAATCGACCCGCCGCCGGTCAGGACGATGCCCGAGTTGAGCGATTTCTCGTATCCAGCCCGCCGGATCTCGTCCCAGACCAGATGGAAAACCTCCTCGGCGCGCGGCTGAAGAATCTCGGACAGGATTCGGCGGGCCATCAGCCGCGGCTTGCGTCCGCCGACGCTGGCCACCTCGATCGTCTCGTCCTCGTCCACCATCGACGAAAGCGCGCATCCGTTTTTCCGCTTGACCTTCTCCGCATCTGGGATCGGCGTCCGCAGGCCGACCGCGATGTCGCTGGTGAAATGATCGCCGCCGACGGCCACGACGGCGGTGTGCCAGAGGCTCCCTCGCTCAAAGATCGCCAGGTCCGCGGTGCCTCCGCCGATGTCGATGAGCGCAACGCCGAGCTCCTTCTCATCAGACGTGAGCACCGCCTCCGCCGCCGCAAGCTGCTCAACGACGGTATCGACAACAGACACCCCCGTCCGGTTGACGCACGCGATGATGTTCTGCGTGGACGAGGTCGCTCCCGTGACGACGTGGACGTTGACCTCGAGACGGGCCCCCGTCATGCCGACCGGCGCGCCAATGCCGTCCTGCTCGTCGACGACGAAGTCCTGCGGGAGCACGTGGAGGATCTCCCGCCCCGTGGGCAGTGCAACGGCCTTGGCCGCATCGATGGCCCGCCGCACGTCGTCACGCGCGATCTCGCGGTTCTTGCCCGCAACCGCGACGACGCCGCGGCTGTTGAACCCCTTGATGTGCGGACCCGACAGGGAGAGATGGACCGAGTCGATTTCAATCCCAGCCATCAGCTCCGCCTCCTCGATGGCCTTCTTGATCGAGGCCACGGCCGCCTCGAGGTTGACGACGACGCCACGCTTGATGCCGCGCGACTCCGCGACTCCGAGGCCCACGATGTCGAGGCTGCCGTCGTCGAGGCCTTCGCCGACGACCGAGCAGACATGCGTCGTACCGACGTCGAGCCCAACGAGATATCGTTCTCTGCGACTCACTCACCGCCTCCTTGGGCTCTTTGGGCCCTGAGCCCCTGGGCCTGGGGCTTCACGTATACGCGCTCACCAAACCGCAAGTCGACGTAGTCAATCTGCGGGACCTTTTCTCGAAGCGCAGACGCCAGATCGAGGTACGACTGCAGGCGCTCCGCGAACTGGTCGTCGCCGATACGAATCAGCGCGGTGTCGCCCTTGAGGATGACGACCGCGTCGCGCACATCGGTGACGTCAACCTGCGAGACGCGTCCGGCGAGATCCGGCCGCCCCTGAAGCGACGTTAGCAGCCGCATGGCGAGCGCCGCGCGGCCTTCATCGACAACCGGTTCGCCTGTTGCGGCTCGCTGCGCCACGAGACCGTCGATGAGTGGGAGGTCGAACTCGGCGTGATTGGGGCCGAATTCGTCGATGATCCTGGCGTGCTGGTCGAGAAGATAGAGCGCGTCGCCAATCCGTCCAACCCCCATCGGCTGGCGCTCGGCGATCACGACGTCGACAGTGTCGGGCAGAACACGCCGGATGGCCGCGTCTTCAACCCACGGCGAGGCGAGCACTTTCTGTCGCCATTCCTCGAGGCTGACCAGGAGCATGTTGCGCCCGCTCAGCCCGTCGAGCAGCGATACAATTTCGCCGCGCGAGAGCCTGGTGTTGCCGCTGATGGTGATGCGCGTCACGGTCAGCTCCTCCGTCGTCAGGACGAAGGCAGCGACGCGATAGGCTCCGTACAGCAGAACCGCGCCGAGCGCCGTCACGTACGCGACACGCTTGAGCGACACGCGCATGCGGGCGCGTTTCGCCACGGGAGTCACATGCGCGCGACGGAACCGTTTGTCGGTTGGCGCTAAAACGGCCATTATCCTCCCGCCTCGCGCTGCCGGAGGGCCGCAACGAGCCGCTTCGGCACCGTGCCAATCGAGCCGGCGCCGAGCGTGATAACCGCGTCGCCGGCCCTGACGAGCTCCAGTAATTCGGGCACGAGGTCCTCCAGATGCCTGACCACGCGCACCGGCCGGCCGGAGCCACGCCGAATCGAGTCGGCGAGCAGGTCGAGCGTGACACCGGGAATCTGGTCCTCGCCCGCCGCGTAGACGTCGGTGAGGACGATCTCGTCGGCGTCCCTAAGCGAGGGGCCAAACGCATCCATCAAGCGCTGCGTTCGCGTGTACCGATGGGGTTGGAAGGCGACCACCAACCGCCGGCCCACCGACGCTCGCGCGGCGGCCAGCATCGCGGCGATCTCCGTCGGGTGATGGGCGTAGTCGTCGATTACCAGGATCCCATTGACCTCGCCGTGCCGCTCGAACCGACGCTCGGCGCCTTCGAACGCTCCCAAGGCAGACGCCGCCTGCTCGAAGCCGACACCAACCTCGCCCGCGACCGCCACCGCGGCGAGCGCGTTCTGCAGGTTGTGGCGGCCCGGCACGGTGAGTTCGAGTACTCCGAGGCGCTCGATCGCATCACGGCGTTGGCGATGTACGACGCACCGGGCGCCGAATGCGCCCAGTTGGACGTGCGTGCCCGATAGGTGCGCGGCGGCTGCAGGGCGGGTCCTGCGGAGCGGACCCGGCGGGTCCGAAGCAAGCCCGTAGGTCAGCAAGGGCCGCCTCACCCGAGGCAGCACCGGCGCCATGTGCGGATCGTCGGCGCACGCGATGACGCTGCCGTAGAACGGCACCTTGTTCGCAAAATCGGCAAACGCCTCCTGCAGCTCCCCGAAACTGCCGTAGCTCTCCATGTGTTCGTGGTCGATGTTCGTCATCACGGCAATCGACGGCCACAGCAGGAGAAAAGAACGGTCGCTTTCATCCGCCTCCGCCACCATGTATTCGCCCCGCCCGAGCCGGGCGCCGCTGCCAAAGGCGCGCAGCCGGCCGCCGATGACCGCGTCTGGGTCGAGACCGCTCCGTTCGAGGACAAAGGCAATCATCGATGTGGTGGTCGTCTTGCCGTGCGACCCCGCCACCGCGATCGAGAACCGCATGCGCATCAGCTCGGCCAGCATCTCGGCCCGCGGTATGACTGGAATGCCGCGCCGGTTCGCCTCGACGATCTCCGGGTTCGTCGCCCGCACCGCGGACGAGACGACTACGACATCCGCGTCGCCGACATGCCCAGCCGCATGGCCAGCGCGCACCATGACCCCGAAGCTCGCCGCGAGCCTTCGTGTCGCCTCGGACGGCTTCAAGTCCGAGCCGCTCACCTCGTACCCCAGGTTCGCCAACAGCTCGGCAATGCCGCTCATTCCAATCCCACCGATGCCGACGAAATGAATCCGCCGAGTTCTACCGAGCAAGTGCCAGGACCTTGTCGACGATGACCCTGGCGGCGTCGGGCCGCGCCATCTGTCTCGCCGCCTCTTCCATCCGGCGACGCTGCGCCTGGTCGCCGGCGAGCGCCAGGAGCTCGGCAGCGATCCGGTCGCCGGACAGCTCGCGCTGCTCTACCATCCGCGCCGCGCCGTGCGTCACCAGGGCGAGCGCATTGCGGCGCTGGTGGTCGTCGGGAGCTGTCGGCAGCGGCACGAGAATCGACGCCTTGCCCGATGCGGCCAGCTCCGCCAGCGTCGTCGCACCTGCGCGGCAGACAACCAGGTCCGCCGCCTTCATCTCCCGGTCCATCGCGAACAGGAACGGCTCGACCCGGGCTTCGAGCCCGGCCCGCCGGTAGCCGCCGCGGACCATTTCCAGATCGCGCTCCCCAGTCTGGTGCGTGATGGCCACTCGTGGTGTGGCGGCTGCCAGCCGCGCCGCCGCCTCCACCATGGCCACGTTGATCGCGTGCGCGCCCTGAGAGCCGCCAAAGACTAGAACCCTGGCCGCCCCTGGCGGCCGAACGGCGGGGCCCCCATCGCGCGTGAGGCGCGATGGAGTGCCAGCGTC
Organism: Acidobacteriota bacterium; assembly: GCA_016190945.1. Lineage (GTDB taxonomy): Bacteria > Acidobacteriota > Vicinamibacteria > Vicinamibacterales > UBA2999 > JACPPO01. The sequence continues at coordinate 23,044 of JACPPO010000014.1, forward strand.
ATGCCCATGTGCCTCCTCGTCCTGGTAGCCGGAGGCCGTCGGGCCTCCGGGGTCGAAGAACTCCGATCTCACCGGATTACCCGACACGAGCGCCTTGCTGCCGAAAAATCGCACGCTCTCCTGATAGGTCACGGCGGCGGCATCGACGACCGGCGCCAGCAGCCGATTGGTGATGCCCGGCATCGCGTTCTGCTCCATGAGCAGCGTCGGGATGCCGCGTAGCGCCGCGAGCAGCACTACGGGTCCCGAGCTGTACCCACCGACGCCCACGACGACCGCCGGCCTCCGGCGTGTAATCACGCGCCACGCATCGCCGGCGCTCACGGGCAGCAGGGCCACGCCCCGCGCGAGCGATTGGGCCGACTTTCCCTTCAACCCCGCGCTCCGGATAACATCCAGCTCAAACCCTTCGCCGGGAACGACGCGCGCCTCGACGCCGGCGGCCGTGCCGACAAACGTCACGTGCGCGTCCGGTACGCGCGCCAGCAACTCGCGGGCGACCGCGATGCCCGGATACAGGTGCCCACCCGTCCCACCGCCCGCGATCAGCACAGACAAAGGCATCTAGTAGAACCCTCTCGCGCCTTCGCACCTTCTTGTTCAAACGTCCGCCGCCTCGTGCTGTGAAATGTTCAGCAGCACGCCTATGCCGAGCAAGCTGATGAGGAGCGAGGACCCGCCCGCGCTGACGAGCGGCAGCGGAATGCCCTTGGTCGGCATCAGGCCGAGCACCACGCTTATGTTGACGAGAGCCTGCACCACGATCATCGAGGTCACGCCGAGCGCGACGAACGAGCCGAAACTGTCCTGTGCGCGCACGGTGATCCGCATGCCGCGCCACGCGATCAGACAAAAGCAGGCGAGGGTGCCGGTCGCGCCGATGAGGCCGAGCTCCTCGCCAATGACGGCGAAGATGAAGTCGGTATGCGGCTCGGGCAGGTAGAAGAGCTTCTGGACACCTTCCATCAGCCCGCGTCCGAAGACGCCGCCGGTCCCGACCGCAATCAGCGACTGGATAATCTGGAAGCCGTCACCGAGCGGATCCGCCCATGGGTCCCAGAAGGCGAGCAACCGACGCCGGCGGTACGGCGCGCTGACCAGCACGAGGTAGGCCGCGGGCAGCATCACAAGCAAGGTGCCGATGAAATAACGGTAATGCAGCCCTGCCGAAAAGATCATGATCGCGACGATCATCACCAGCGAAATGGCAGTACCGAAGTCCGGCTGCAGCAAGATGAGGGCCGCTATCGCGCCGACGACGATGGCGATCGGCAGCAACGAGTACGACAGCTCGTCGATCCGGTGCATGCGCCGCTCGAGAACGAGCGCCGTGAACAGCACGCACACGATCTTGGCGAGCTCGGACGGCTGAATGCCGAGCCCGCCGAAGCCAAACCAGCGGCGGGTCCCGTTGACTGGCCTACTGAACAGCACGCCCACGAGCGTCACCGCGACCAGCCCGACCAGGGTCCATACGAACGCATCGTTGCGGTAAGTGCGGTAGTCGACGCGCATCACCACGGCCAGCACGGCAAGACCGAGCACGGTCCACATCACCTGCTTGGTGAGAAAGAGATACGGCTGCTGGTACCGCTCGAGGGCGACGAGCGCCGAGGCGCTGTACACCATAACGATGCTGGCGCAGACCAGCAGCAGCGTCGCGGTGAACAGCACCCTGTCGTATTTCAGCTTGCGCGCCACGTCCTCCCCACCTTCGATCTACAGAAAACCGCCCGCCCGTCCGAAACCACAGGTGCAGGCGGATCGGCTAAGATCCCGATCCCGTGCGCGTGCACGAGGTAGCCCCTGGATCGCAAGGCCGTGAGCGGTCAGCAGTCATCAGCCGGCCCGTGAGACGGGACACCGACCTCGCAGACCGGGGTAGTCTGCGTTCCCAGCGGTTGGCTCCCCCCCGCGCCGAGCCGACTGACGACTGCTCGCCGCTCACGCCGTCGCCGCTTCGCGGCTTCGGCCGTGCGCGCGCGCACCCTCACACCCTCATACCGCCGTCACCCCCGCACCTTGTTCTTGAGCCGCAACACTTCCTCCTTGAACGCGCGGCCGCGTTCCGCGTAGTCGCGGAACCAGTCGAAGCTGGCGCACGCCGGCGCCAGCAGGACCACGCCACCGGGCGCCGCCGCCTCGTATCCACGCTCAACCGCGTCACGCATCGAGGCCGCCTCGACAACGGGGACGACCCCGCTCAAGGCATCGCGGACAAGCGGCGTGGCTTCGCCAATCGCCACCACCGCCCGGCCGCACGCTGACAGCGGTTCGCGGAGTTTCCGCAGATCGCCGCCCTTGAATCGGCCGCCGATGATCGCCACGACGCCGCCTGGAAAGCTCTCGATAGACCGCCGAGCCGCCTCGACATTCGTCGCCTTGGAGTCATTGACGAACCTGACGCCACGAACCTCGCCGGCCGGCTCCATGACGTGCTCGAGTCCGCGAAAGCCCCGTAGCGCATCGGTCATCGCCTGTGGCGTGGCACCCGCGATCGAGGCGGCTGCCGTCGCCGCGAGCACGTTGTTGAGCATGTGACGGCCCGTCAGCTCCACGGCGGCGAGCGGGACGAGCCGCGCCGCTCCGGACGCGGTTCGCTTGACGATCCACTCGCCGTCGACGACGAAGCCGCCGGTGATCCGGCCCGACAGCGCGAATCGCACGTGGCGCGCGCGGGCGCCGGTGCTTCGCGCCGTCACGACCGCATCGTCGGCATTGATCAACGCCCAGTCGTCAGCGGTCTGATTGGCGAAGATGCGCGCCTTCGCGGACACGTAGGACTCGATGCTCGGATGGCGGTCCAGGTGGTCATCCGCGAAGTTCAGCCACACGGCAATCCACGGCCGGAACGTCGTGGTCGTCTCGAGCTGGAAGCTGCTCGTTTCCACGACGTGGAGCGTCTCTGCGGTCGAGACCTCGACCTGCGCGCTGAGCGGCACGCCGATGTTCCCGCTCACGAGCACCCTCCGCCCGGCCGCGTCCAGCATCCGGCCGAGCAGCGTCGTCGTTGTCGATTTTCCTTTCGTGCCGGTAATGGCAAGCATCCGGCCGCGAATCCACCGCGACGCGAGCTCGAGCTCCCCGATGATCTCGACGCCGCGTTCCCGTGCCGCATCGAATACCGGCTGATCCACGGGGACCCCAGGACTTACGACGACGAGATCGGTGGCCGCGAGCGTTTCCCGCCGGTGCCCACCAAGCTCCAAGTGGATACCTGCGGCTTGCAGCCGGTCCGCGCCCTCGAAGCTGTCGCGTGACTCGGTAAGCGTCACGAGCGCACCTCGCTTCGCGAGCAGCTCCGCCGCCGCAACACCGCTGCGCGCCGCGCCGACCACCACCACGTGACGCTCCCGGACCGAGAAGGCACTCTCACCCACACATCACCGCAGCTTCAACGTGGTCAGGCTGAAGAGCGCAAAGATCACGGCCAGAATCAAAAAGCGGGTGATCACCTTGGGCTCGCTCCATCCAATCAGTTCGAAGTGGTGATGGATGGGCGCCATCTTGAAGACGCGCCGCCCCCTGAGCTTGAACGAGCCAACCTGGACGATCACCGAGAGCGCTTCGATAACGAAGACGCCGCCGACAATCGGTAGCAGCAGTTCCTGCTTGATGAGAATGGCGACAGTGCCGAGCGCACCGCCGAGCGCCAGCGATCCGACGTCGCCCATGAAAATGTCGGCGGGATAGGAGTTGTACCAGAGGAATCCCAGACTGGCCCCGACGAGCGCCCCACAAAACACCGTCAACTCGCCGGCCGGTGGAAAGCGAACCAGCAGCAGGTAATCGGCCAGCACCGCGTGTCCGGTGACGTAGGCGAGCGCGGTAAAGGCCGCGGCCGCGACGCCGAACGTGCTGATGGCCAGGCCGTCGAGCCCGTCGGTGAGGTTGACGGCGTTGGTGGCGCTGACGAGCACGAGCACCGCGAACGCGATGTAGAACCAACCCAGATCCGGGATCAGGTTCTTGAAGAATGGAAAGATGAGGCGCGTGTTGTAGAGATTGTTGGCGGCCAGCGCCATCAACGTGAGACCCACGGCCGCGGCGATGAGGACCTGAAACCCCATCTTGTAGCGTGGCCGCAGCCCGTGGTGCGATCGGCGCACGATCTTCAGGTAGTCATCCGCAAAGCCGACCGCGCCGAAGGCGCAGGTTGCCAGCACGGCAATCCAGACGTACGGATTGGAGAGATCCGCCCAGAGCAGCGTCGGCCCGATGGCCGCCGTCAGAATCAGCAGGCCGCCCATCGTGGGCGTGCCGGCCTTCGCCCGGTGAGACTGCGGCCCTTCTTGACGAATCACCTGCCCGATTTGAAAGTCGCGCAGTTTCACGATCATCCATGGACCGAGCAACAGGCTGATCGCCAGAGCCGTGAGGCTGGCCGCCGCGGTGCGGAACGTGATGTAGCGCGTCACGTTCAACACACCGATGAAAGGCGCGAAGTTCGGCAGGAGGTGATAGAGCATCAGGCGAACTCCGCCGCGACGGCGTCCGCGACGACATCCGTGCGCGTGCCGCGCGATCCCTTGACGAGCACGAGGTCGCCAGCGTGGATGGCGGCAGTGACCTCGCGCGTGGCCAGCTCGCTCTTTTCGGCATACCAGACCGCGGACACCGGCATCCCGGCCTCGATGGCGGCATCGGCAAGGGCCCGCGCGGGTTCTCCACCAATCGCGAACAGCAATCGCAGTCCGGCCGCGGCGGCGGCCCTCCCGGATTCGCGATGGAGCGCCAGCGAGTGGTCGCCGAGCTCGATCATCTCGCCGAGCACACCGACCTTCCGCGACGCGCGGGTCTCCCTGGCCACGACGTCGAGCGCCGCCGCCAGCGCGGCGGGACTCGAGTTGTAGGAGTCGTCTATGAGGACGATCCCGCCGCGCAGCCGGCGCACCGCACCGCGCCGGTGGGCGGCCTTCAGTCGCGCCGCGGCGCCCACGATGTCATCGAGCGGCGTGCCGAGATCCACTGCGACGGCGGTCGCCGCGAGCACGTTGGAGAGATTGCCGCGGCCGAGAAGTGGCGTGTGGATCTGTCGCTCTCCGGCGGGCGTGACCACCCTGGCGCGCATCCCATCGATGCCGAGACTCTCGACGTCGCGCGCGCGTACCGTCGCCCGATCCGAGGTGCCGAACGTCAGCGTTCGGCCGACGAATGTACCGACCCGCGCCGTCACCCGCGGATCATCCGCGTTGCAGACGAGGACGTGCTGCCGGTCCGCGCGTTCGAGGATCTCCGCTTTCGCATCGGCAATCGCATCCGGCGACGCGAAAAATCCGATATGGGCATCGCCCACATTGGTCCAGACGCGCGTCTCCGGCTCCGCGATGGCGACGAGCGTGCTGATCTCTCCCGCGTGGCTCATTCCCAGTTCCATGACCGCGACGTCTGGGCGCTCGCGCAGTTGCAGCAGCGAGAGCGGCAGCCCGATGTGGTTGTTCAGGTTCCCCTTGTTCCTCACCACCCGGAAGCGCCCGGAAAGAAACTCCGCGATCGCCTCCTTCGTAGTTGTCTTCCCCGCGCTGCCGGTAATCGCGATGACCCTCGTCCCGCTCGCCTTCCGCACCGCGCGCGCAAGGCCCTGCAGCGCTCTCGTGGTGTCATCAACCTCGATGATCGCCGCGCGACCCGCGCCCCGCCCCCGCTCGACGATCGCGCCGATCGCGCCCTTCTGAAACGCCTCTGCGACAAAGGCATGCGCGTCAAGGCGGGCGCCTCGGAGCGCGACGAAAAAATCCCCCGGTTGCAGCGTCCGGGTGTCGATCACGACGTTCCCGATCTCCCCGGCTCTGTCGCCCGATCGGATATGACCGCCGACCACTTCGGCTACCCATCCCAGGGTGAGGCGAAGCCTCTCACCCAACCCGCAACCTGAGACGCCGCGCGTCCAACGCCTCGCGCGCCACCGCGACGTCGTCAAATGGCAGCAACTCGCCCTGGATCTCTTGGTGCTTTTCGTGGCCCTTGCCCGCGATAAGCACCACGTCGCCGGATGCCGCCTGGCCGACCGCGTGAAGGATCGCGTTCCGCCGGTCGACGATCGTCAGCACTTCCGCGCCCCGCTGCCGCGTTTCCGGCTGCGCGCCGAGGTTGACTTCATCGATGATGCGGTTCGGGTCCTCCGTTCTGGGGTTGTCCGAGGTGATGACGACGACGTCGCTGAGCCGCGCCGCGACCATGCCCATAAGCGGCCGCTTCGTGCGATCGCGGTCACCGCCGGCGCCAAACACGGTTATCAGCCGGCGCGCGGCGAGGGGGCGCGCCGTCTCCAGCAGGTTTCGCAGTGCGTCGTCGGTATGCGCATAGTCGACGACGACCGTGATGTCGTCGTCTGGCGATGACGCTCGCTCGAAGCGGCCCGGCACGCCGTGAAGCTGTGAGATGCCGCGCTCGATCGCGTCGAGCGGCAGGTCGAGCGCCGCGGTGACGCTCACCGCCGCAAGAATGTTGTAGACGTTGGGCCTGCCAACGAGCGGAGACCGCACGTGAACGGTCCCTTGCGGCGTTCGAGCTTCGAATTCCAGGCCCTCGAACGAGAATGACAGCGGTCCTGGCGTCACGTCTGCAGTCCGGTTGAGCGCGTAGGTAACGGGCCGTCGTGTCAGCTCCATGATGGCGGGGCCACGGGGATCATCCGCGTTGATCGCTGCGGGGGCGTCCGCGGGCAGCATCTCGAACAGGCGGCGCTTGGCGGCGAAGTACTCTTCCATGTCCGCGTGGAAATCGAGATGGTCGCGTGTGAGATTCGTGAAGACCGCGGCGGCAAACTGAATGCCGTCAGCGCGGTGCAGCGCAAGCGCATGCGACGACACTTCCATCACGCACGCGCCGCAGCCGGCCTGCACCATCTGCCGCATCATTCCGTGCAGCTCGGGGGCCTCCGGCGTCGTTCTCGTGGCTCCGAACTCCCGCGCGCCGATCCGGTAGGTCACCGTTCCCATCAACCCGCATCGCGTGCCCGCGGCCTCGAAGATTGCCCCCACGAGATAGCCGGTCGTCGTCTTGCCGTTGGTCCCCGTGATGCCCACGACGCGCAGCTCGCGGCTCGGGTGTCCGAAAAACTCCGCGGCGAGCCGCGCAAGCGCCAGCCGCGGATCCTTCACCACGATCCACGGCACGCTCGTGGGGACACCAGGCTCGCGCTCGGCAACAACGACCGCCGCGCCGGCGGCGATGGCCTGATGTGCGAAGTCCGCCCCATCGGCTTTCAGCCCACGAAGCGCCACGAACACCCACCCGGCTTCCACGCGGCGCGAGTCATGCGTCACACCGCGGCACGGCACGTCGAGGGCTCGGGCGTCGCCGGGCATTAGCGGTCGCTCATCCGGCGACACGACCCGCGCGAAGCCCTGCAACAGCTCGCCGACGGTCATGGTGCCGCGTCGGCCTCCGAGATAGCCGCCGCATCGGCACTGACGTACCGATCGAGCCTGAGCGTGGCCACCGCGCCACGCTCGACCGGACCGCCGACCGCAGGGTCCTGCTCGACCACGATGCCGGCGCCCCGAAGGCGCGCGGTCATGCCGAGTCGCGCCAGCATCCGCAACGCGTCGCGGGCACCCAAGCCGCGGAGGTCCGGAAAAACCGCGGCGGACCCGGTCGTTCCGCCCGCCAGCGTCACGATTGCCGGGAGTTCGGCTGGGCCGGACGTGGGCCGCGCGCGCGGGTCTTCACGCGCCACCAGCACGGGGGGCGCGGCATTAATGGAGGGAGGCACGCCGTCGTGGCGCAGTGCCGCGTCCGCGATCCGACGAAAGATCGGCGCCGCCACGGAGCCTCCGTAATAGAGGTTCTGTCCGTGAGGCGAATCGATCACGACCACGATCGCGAAGGCTGGCTCGCGCGAGGGAATGAAACCCACAAACGATGCGTTGTACTCGGAGGTCGAGTAGCGGCCGTTGACCACCTTCTGCGCGGTGCCCGTCTTGCCGGCGGCCGTAAACCCAGGAACTTTCGCGTGGGTTCCCGTTCCCCGCTCCACGACCTGCTCCATGATCTCGGTCAGCAGCGCCGCCGTACCTGCCGAGACCGTCCGGCGGACCACCTTGTGCGGCACTGGCGTGCGCTTGCCGTCGGCAATCGCCGTGCGCACGATGCGCGGCTCGAACAGGTCGCCCCCGTTGGCAATCGAGCTGACGGCCGCGGCCATCTGCAACGGCGTGACGCCGACCTGATAGCCCATCGAGATGGACGCGAGGGCGCTGTCGGTCAACTTCGCGGGATCCCAGACGATGCCCGCGCTTTCGCCGGGAAAATCGGGCGACGACCGGCGGCCGAAGCCGAAGCGCTTCATGTACAGGCCGAGCCGCTCCGGTCCGAGGCGCAGGCCCACCTTGACTGCGCCGACATTGCTCGATTTGACGATGACGTCGGTGAACGACAGCACGCCGTACCGGTGATCGTCGTCAATGACGCGGGCTCCGAATCGAATGTGCCCGGCGCTGACGTCGATCGGGTCGTCAGGCTCGACGACGTGTTCCTCGAAGGCCGCCGACGCGGTGACGATCTTGAATGTCGAGCCTGGCTCGTACAGATCCTGGATTGCGCGATTGCGCTGCGCTTCCCGGCGCGCCTCGCGGTAGGCGTTGGGATTGAAGGTGGGCCAGTTGGCAAGCGCCAGGATTTCTCCCGTTCGCGGATCCATGACCACGGCCGTGCCGCCGGCGGCGCGATTCTCTTCGACACCGGCGCGAAGCTCCCGCTCGGCGACGTGCTGCAGATACCGATCGATCGTCAACTCGAGCGTCGCACCGGTCGTCGGAGGACGCTCGATTCGGCTGAACGCACGCCGGCGCGCATCGGTCTGAATCAGCACGGTGCCGGGGCGGCCCTTGATGAGCGTGTCGTAGGCCGATTCGAGCCCGTTCAGCCCCGTGTTGTCGATGCCGACGTATCCCAGGACGTGGGCCGCGAGGTCCTTGTTGGGGTAGAAGCGCCTGTTCTCCTTCATGAAGCCGATGCCCTCGAGCTCGAGGGCCGCCACGCGGCGCGCCTCGTCCGGCGACACTTGGCGGCGCACGTAGACGAACGCCCGGCCGCGGCGGATGCGGTCCGCCAGCACCTGGCGCTCCGCTGCGCCGCAGTCGTCGAGCGCGCCGCAGAGCGCGGCGGCGGCGGCGGCCGGATCGGCGACGTCGGTCGGGACCGCGTAGATGGAGTCGGCCTCGACGCTGTAGGCCAGCACGCGGCCGTCGCGGTCGAGAATGTCGCCCCGCTTGGCGGTGGTCTCCACGGTGCGGAGCTGCTGACGTTCCGCTCGGGCCGTGAGATCCGCGTAACGGCCCACCTGCAGGTACACGAGACGGGCCTCGATGGCCGCCAGCCATGCCACGAGCACGATGACGGCGACGACGAGCCGCCGCTTCAGCGTGATGCGCCAGGCGAACGAGGGCTTTTCGGCCACGGACTGGACCACTCCTCAAACACCACGTGTCTTACCGGCGCGCAACCACCGAGCGCGGTGGGGGCGACGCGGGCAACACCCGCTCGATCACGGACGCGTCGTTCGGCCCGGGCGCGACCATGTGGAGCCGGTCGGTCGCCAGACGCTCGATGCGGATCGGGGAGCGCAGCGTATCGAGCTCGAGCCGCAGGTGGCGGTTGACTTCTGTTTCCGCCGCCCGATCGCGCTGCATCTGCTCGAGGCGGTACCCGTGGCGGAGAAGCTCGAAGTGCTGCCACGCCCAGAACAACAGCACGGACACGAGAAACACGCCCACGGTCGCCGCCCGCCACATCTCGCGGTGCCGCGCGCGATCGACCTCGCGCACGATCGGATTGTTGCGAACGTCTTTCTTGATGGCGTATTCGAACGTCTCGCCTCTCATGCTGTCCGCCTCACCATCTCGTGACGCCCTCCCGCCTCCGCCGATAGCGGGTCGCTGTGCGACCCAATAAGCCCAGCGCTGGCCAGGGGGTCTGCTTTGCGGACCACCCCGGCGGACCCGCCGTAGCGCTACGCGCGCGAAGGCGGGCACGCAGCCCGTTCCGCGGCGCGCAGCTTGGCGCTCCGCGCGCGCGGATTGCGTTCCACCTCCGCCTCGCTCGGCACGACCGGCCGCTTCGTGCGGACGGTCAGCCCGACCTCGCCGGCCGCTTGCAGCGAGCGCAGCGTGTGCTTCACAACGCGATCCTCCAACGACTGGAAACTGATGACCGCCATCCGTCCGCGGGGCCGCAGCCGCCGGGCCGCTTGCGTCAGGAACGCGTCGAGGCCTTCGAGTTCCCGGTTGAGCCAGATGCGGATCGCCTGGAACGTCCGCGTCGCCGGATCGATGCGCGAGTAGCCATTTCGCGGAACGGCGCGTCGCACGATGTCGGCAAGCTGCCCCGTGGTGGTGACCGGCCACCGCATTCGCGCCTCGGCGATCGCCCGCGCGATCCGGCGCGCGTGCCGCTCCTCGCCGAATTCGTGGATCACGTCCGCGAGGGTGCGCTCGTCGGCATCGCGTATCGCGTCCGCCGCCGTGGGACCGGCCGTCGGATCCATCCGCATATCCAGCGGCTCGTCGCGCCGGAAGCTGAACCCGCGTCCGGGCGAGTCGAGCTGCATCGACGAGACACCCAGGTCCGCGAGCAACCCGTCGACTCCGGCGATGCCCTGCGCATCCAGCACCTCGTCGAGGCGGCGGTAATCGGTATGCACCAGCGTCACGCGGTTCCCGTACGGTACCAGCGCGGCCGTGGCCTCCACCAGCGCCGCCGGATCACGATCGAACCCGATCATGCTGGAGGCCCCCGCCTCGAGAATCGCGCGCGCGTGCCCGCCATATCCGACCGTGCAGTCGACGAACAGACCGCCTCGCGCGGGCGCGAGCTGTTCGAGCACCTCGGTCACCATTACCGGCTCGTGCATCGCTCACACTTACCGGAGCGTCTCGTCCCGAGACCTACGGAGCCGCGCTCAGCATCCGGAAGATCAGGCGCGTCAGCTGTTGATACATCCATTAGATTCCGTGCTCGGACAGGCCGAGGCCGTCCTGGTCGGTCCATGGCTCGCGTTGTAGTTTCTGGAGGAACCGCTCTTCGTTCCAGACCTCGAGATAGTTGATGCGCCCGAAGACGCGCACGTCGCCGACGATCGCCGCGCTCTCGCGCAGATTCGCGGGAATCAGCACGCGGCCTTGGCCGTCGAGCTCGCCCGCCTGTCCGTAGTAATTCACGCGGTCGAGGAACTTGAGGCGCGACGGATGATTGCCGGGAATCTGCAACAGCTTCCCTTCGATCTCGAGCCAAGTGGGCATCGGGTAGATGCGGACACAGCCCCCCGTCAGGCTCGTCACGAAGACGTCCGGTCCGTGCTGGTCCTGAATGACCCCCCGAAAAATCGTGGGCACTTTCAGGCGGCCTTTGTCGTCGATCCGGGCCGAGGAGCTGCCCCGAAGTCCCTGATGCTCCACTTTACTCCACAAAAATCCACACGGATATTACGGCCGCCTCAGGTGGGATGTCAACGGATAAACCACTCACCTACTGACAGTTACGACTAAGCGATAACTTTCGCTTGTTCTTCGTCTCTCCTGGGGAAATGACGTGCTAGGCTGCCCAATTCATGCTGCGCGCGGCTCTTATTGGCTTCTCCTCAAGCGGCAAGACCACCCTCTTTCGGCTGATGACGAGTGCGCGCGACGCTCCCCACGGCAGGAGCGACGTGAACGTCGGCATCTCGAAAGTGCCCGACGCACGCCTCGACACGCTGACGGCGATGTACAACCCGCGTAAACGCGTGCCCGCCACCGTGGAATTCACGGACGTGGCGGCAGTCGCCCGCGCCGGCGCGCAGGCGCTTGTCGACGTGGCGGGGTACAAGAACGCCGACGCCCTCGTTCACGTGCTCCGCGCGTTTCGCGATCCCGCCGTCCCGCATCCGTCCGGCTCCGTGGATCCGGCGCGCGACGGGCGGGCGATGGAAGACGAGCTGATTCTCGCGGACCTGGGAGTGGCGGAACGGCGGCTGGGGCGCATCGAGAAAGACCTGAAGAAGGCGCGCACCGCGGAGCTCGACAGAGAGCGTGACCTGGTGCAGCGCTGCAGGCAGGCCCTGGAGGACGGTAGGCCGCTGCGCGCGCTGGAGCTGACGGGCGACGATATCAAGCGCCTTCGCGGGTTTCAGTTCCTGTCGGCCAAGCCGCTCCTGCTCGTCATCAACCTGGACGAGGCGGACGTGGCCGGCGTGGGTGCGAGCGTCGAGCGTGCCGCCGGGCACACCGGGGTCACCGGCTTCCTGGCGCACGCCGCGACCGGCGCCGTGGCGCTTTGCGCGACGATCGAGCTCGAGATCGCACGGCTCGAGGGGGCCGACGCCGCAGCGTTCCTCGCGGATCTCGGCTTGGCCGAATCCGGCCTCGATCGCGTCATCCGGGCCAGTTACGACCTTCTTGGCTACCTGTCGTTCTTCACGGTCGGCGAGGACGAATGCCGCGCGTGGTCGGTCGCCCGCGGCACGCCGGCGCACGCGGCGGCTGCCGAGATTCACAGCGACATCCAGCGTGGCTTCATACGCGCCGAGGTGGTTGCCTACGAGGCGCTCGCCAGCCGCGGGTCGATGGCTGCCTGCCGCGAACATGGCGAGGTTCGCCTGGAAGGCAAGGAGTACATCGTCGGGGACGGCGATATCATCAACTTCCGATTTGCCACCTAGTGGAAATGGCATGACGAATCGAAAGCGGACCGTGCTGAGCAGCATGGTGCCGCCGCCAGCACACGCAGTTGGAATATCCCAGTAACATCCAGCGCATCGTCGTCGCCGACGCGCAGGTACCCTTCATTGAAGGCGGCGCCGAGCTGCATGTGAAATCGCTGATCGCCCAGTTGCGGCGGCGGGGCTACGACGTGGAAAAAGTCGCGATACCCTTCCGGCCGCAGGCGAAGTCCGAGATCCTCGCGCAGGCCGCGGCGTGGCGTCTGCTCGATCTGTCGGCGAGCAACGAACAGCCGATTGACCTCCTGATTGCGACCCGGTTCCCCAGCTACTTCGCCCGCCACCCACGCAAGGTTGCGTGGGTGATCCACCAGCACCGCACCGCGTACGAACTGTGCGGCACGCCGTACAGCGATTTCGAGCACACGGAAACCGACGTGGGCCTCCGTCACCGACTGCTCGATCTCGATCGGCGGATGCTCCGCGAATGCCGCCACGTGTTCACCAACGCGCGGAACACCGCCGGTCGCCTCGAGAAGTTCAACGGCGTGACAGCGCGCGCGCTGTACCACCCGCCCCCGCTCGCCGATCGACTGCGACCCGGCGATTACGGTACCTACGTGCTCGTAATCGGACGTTTGGAAGCGGTGAAGCGCCCTGATCTGGCCATCCGCGCCCTGGCGCACGTCCCGCCGCCCATGCGGCTGGTTATCGTCGGCGAGGGGTCGCAGCGCAGCATTGCGGAGAGAGCGGCGGCCGAATCCGGCATTGGCGATCGGATTGTGTTTGCCGGCGCAGCCAGCAGCGATGAGCTGGTCACGCTCTATTCCGGCGCTCGAGCGGTTGTGTACGTCCCCTTCGATGAAGACTACGGGTACGTCACGCTCGAGGCGTTCCTGAGCGTCAAACCGGTGGTGACCGCCACCGATTCGGGCGGCACGCTCGAATTCGTCCGCGACGGCGAGAACGGGTTTATCTGCGCACCGGAGCCGGCTGCGATCGGCCAGGCGATCGCGCGGCTCGCCGCCGATCCCGATCTCGCGCGTCGGCTCGGACAGCACGGGCTGGCGCGGGCCGCGCAGATTACCTGGGATGGGGTCGTGGAGCAGCTCGTTGGCTGACCCATCATCGGTTACGGTCGTCATTCCGGCAATGGACGAGGCGGCCGCGATCGGCGCGGTCGTGTCGAGCCTGCATGCGGTGGCGCACTGGCATGAAGTGCTCGTCATCGACGATGGGTCGAGCGATGCGACGGCGGAGGTGGCGCGGGCCGCGGGCGCGCGCGTCATCCGCCACCCGTACAACAAGGGCAATGGCGCCGCGGTGAAGACCGGCATCCGCAACGCCACGGGGGAATTCATCCTGATCGTCGACGCCGACGGCCAGCATCCCCCGGAGGAGGCGCAACGCATCGTAGGCCGGCTCGGTGAGTACGACCTTGTCATCGGCGCCCGCGCGGCGTCCACCCACGCAACATTCGGCCGTCGCGGCGGCAATGCGGTCCTGAACGGCCTCGCCAGCTATCTGACAGAGATGCCGATCCCGGATCTGACGTCGGGGTTTCGCGGAGCACGGCGCGATTGCCTGCGCGAGTTCCTGCACCTGCTCCCCAATGGTTTTTCGACGCCGACGACCACGACGCTGGCATTCGTACGGGCCGGCTACAACGTCGTCTTCGAGCCCGTGGAGGCGCGACAGCGTATCGGCCACTCGAAGATTCGGTTCACGCGCGACGGCGCAAGGTTCCTGTTGATTCTGCTAAAGATTGTAACGCTCTTCAGCCCGCTCCGGATATTCGGCCCGGTCAGTCTTCTGTCGTTTCTCGCTGGCACGGCGTACGGGCTGTGGAACGTCGCGGTCAATGGCAGGATCCCCAACGGCGCCGTGCTGTTGATTCTGTTCGCCGTCGTCGTGTTCCTGGTGGGACTCGTGTCGGAGCAGGTCTCGTCGCTGCGCTTCGGGGGACCGTCAAGACAGTAGGCGAGCGATGCGTCCGCTGGTGATCGTTCCCACCTACAACGAGCGCGACAATCTGCCCGTGGTGGTTGCCAAACTCCTGCGCATTCCGGATGTCCAGGTGCTCGTCGTGGACGACGGGTCGCCTGACGGCACGGGCGACGTCGCCGATGTGCTTGTGCGCGAAAGCGACGGTCGCGTCTCCGTACTGCATCGAACGGGACCACGGGGGCTTGGCCTGTCTTATATCGACGGGCTGCGGCGCGCGCTGCGCACCGACGCGACGCCGGTCTGTCAGATGGATGCGGATTTGTCGCACGATCCGGCCGACCTTCCGCGCCTGCTCGCGGCCAGCGCGAACGCTGACCTCGTCATCGGGTCGCGCTACGTGCCTGGTGGACGTATCGAGAACTGGCCAAGGCGACGGGTGTTGCTGAGCGCATTCGCCAACCGATACATCCGCGCCATCACGGGGCTGCGGATCAACGACAGCACGAGCGGCTTTCGGTGCTGGCGCCGCGAAGCGCTTCAGCGCCTGCCGCTCCTTCAGATCGCGTCGAACGGCTATGCGTTCCTGGTGGAGCTCGCCTGGGAAGCGGCGGCGGCGGGATGCCGCATCACCGAGGTCCCCATCACCTTCGTCGAGCGGCGGCACGGCGCCTCGAAGCTCTCGGCACGCGTGCTCGTCGAGTCGGCGCTGATTCCATGGCGCCTCGCGTGGCGCCGACGGACCGGCTAGCGTTCTTGTCCGGAAAGCCTTTCCGGGCTATGATTTAGGGTCCTTCATGAACGCTCCCGACAGTAAGCGTCCGCCAGGCGTGAGCGTGTTTTTTCCTGCCTATAACGATGGCGGGACGATTGCGAGCCTCGTCATTCGCGCTCTGCAGGCTGCGTCCCGGTTGACGCCCGATTTCGAGGTCATCATCGTCAACGACGGCAGCACCGACTCGACGCGCGACATCGCGGACGAGCTCGCACGCACCTATCCCCGGGTGCGCGCGATCCATCATCCGCGGAACCGCGGCTACGGGGGCGCGCTTCGCACCGGCTTCGCCGCGGCGACCAAGGATCTCGTTGCGTACACGGACGGCGACGCGCAGTACGATCCCGGCGAGCTCGAGGTCCTGTGGAATCGGCTTACGCCGGACACGGACGTCGTGACCGGGTACAAGATCAGCCGCGCCGACCCTTGGCACCGCATTGTCATCGGCCGCATCTACCACTACACCGTGAAGGGTCTGTTTCGGCTGCGCGTCCGCGACGTCGACTGTGATTTCCGGCTGATGCGCCGAGAGATCTTCGATCGCGTCAAGCTGGAGCGCGACACGGGCGTCATCTGCCTCGAGATGATGCGCAAGATCCAGGACGCTGGCTTTCGGGTCGTCGAGGTCCCCGTACACCACTATCACCGAACGCACGGCCGCTCGCAGTTCTTCAACGTCCGCCGCGTCTTCTGGACCGGCATCGACGTGCTGAAGCTATGGGTGACGCTCGTGATCCTCGGCCGCGGACGGCACAGCACGCCGGTCCTGTTTCGCAACCCGACAATCAGCACCGCGGTGCCTCCGGAATCGATGAAGCGATGAGCGCGAAGCCAATGTCGAGCGGCGTCGATTACCGGGCGTTTTACCGCGACCGCCGCGTCATGATTACCGGCGGGCTTGGATTCATCGGCAGCACGGTCGCGCATCAGCTCGTCGAACTTGGCGCCCGGGTGCTGATCGTCGACTCCCTGATTCCGGAGTACGGCGGCAACCTGTTCAACATCGCCGGCATCGAAGACCGCGTGCGCGTCAACATCGCCGACGTGCGCCAATCCAGTTCGATGAACTACCTGGTCCGCAACCAGGAGGTGATCTTCAATCTCGCCGGCCAGGTCAGCCACATCGACAGCATGCAGGACCCCTACACGGATCTCGAGATCAACTGCCGCAGCCAGTTGTCGATCCTCGAGGCCTGCCGCCGCTATAACCCGACGGTGAAGGTCGTGTTCGCGGGGACCCGCCAGGTCTACGGGCGCCCCGAAAGCCTGCCCGTCACCGAGCAGCACCTCGTCAAGCCGACCGACGTGAACGGGATCAACAAGGCGGCCGGCGAGTACTATCACCTCGTGTACAACGAGGTCTTCGGCGTGCGCGCCTGCTCGCTCCGCCTGACCAACGTCTATGGCCCTCGGCAATTGATCAAGCACAACCGGCAGGGGTTCATCGCGTGGTTCATCCGCCTGGCCCTGGAAGATCACGAGATCCAGATCTATGGCGACGGCACGCAGCTTCGCGACTTTGTCTTCGTCGATGATGCGGCGGATGCGTTCCTGCGCGCCGGCGCGGACGACTCGTCGAACGGGAAGGTGTTCAACGTGGGCGGCCTCGAGCCGATCTCGCATCGTGATCTGGTGGAGCTGCTCGTGTCCGTGGCCGGAACCGGCCGCTACCGATGTGTCGACTGGCCTCCGGAGAAAAAAGCCATCGACATCGGCGACTTCTACACCGATTCCTCCCTTATTCACCGCACCCTCGGCTGGCGCCCGGTGACGCTGCTCGGCTCCGGCCTCGCGCGAACGCTGGACTACTACCGCGCGCACCTGGACCACTACGTGCCTACGACCGCATCCCAGGTCGCCGCGCTGTGAGCGCGCCGTTAATGCCCGCGTGAAGGCCCTCATCACTGGCGGTGCCGGCTTCATCGGGTCGCATCTCGCAGAGCGGCTTCTGGAGCTCGGCCACGAGGTGGCGGTCCTTGACGACCTGTCGACCGGCTCGATTGACAACATCGCGCACCTCAAGGCGGCCAGGCATTTTTCGTACGTCGTCGACTCAGTCACCAGCGAGCCACTTCTCGCCGAGATGATCGACCGCAGCGAGGTGGTGTTCCACCTGGCCGCTGCGGTTGGCGTCAAGCTGATCGTCGAGCGGCCGGTGCACACGATCGAGACCAACGTGCACGGCACCGAAGTCGTCCTGAAACACGCAAATAAGAAGAAGAAACTCGTCTTCATCGCATCGACCTCGGAGGTATACGGGAAGAGCGCCGACGTGCCGTTTCGCGAAGCGGCGGATTGCGTGCTGGGCCCTTCAGCAAAGCATCGCTGGGCGTACGCGTGCAGCAAGCTCATCGACGAGTTCCTGGCCCTCGCGTATTGGAAGGAGAAAAAGCTGCCAGTGATCATCGTCCGCCTGTTCAATACCGTCGGTCCGCGCCAGACGGGGCAGTACGGGATGGTGCTTCCCACCTTCGTCCGCCAGGCGCTGGCGGGCGATTCGATCACTGTCTTCGGCGATGGCACCCAGTCGCGCAGCTTCACCTACGTCGGCGACGTGGTGGACGCTCTCGTGGCGCTGGCTGCTGAACCGCGGGCCATCGGCGAGGTGTTCAACATCGGCAACAGGGGCGAAATCTCGATCCGCGATCTCGCCGAGCGCGTGAAAACCTTGGCCGGCAGCGACTCTCCAATTCAGCTCATCCCCTACGACGAGGCGTACGAGGAGGGGTTCGAGGACATGCCCCGGCGCGTCCCCGACATTTCGAAGCTCAGGGCGCTCATCGGGTACGAGCCGAAAGTGGGCCTCGACGAAATCATCCGGCGCGTCATCGACCGCATGCGCGAGCACGAGGTTCCGCAGAATCGCACGAGCCGGGCTGCCGTTCCCTAGACATCGTCGTTCCTCACACCTAACCGTCGCGGCACGCCGGGCTGCGCCGCCGGCTCCGCATGCCGGGAAATCGCGCTCCGACTCGCCTCTTTTTCACTCGCGCATCGACTAGTTGCTCATTCGAAACGGAGTCCGTCAGGCGCAATCGGACCGCCGGTGGTGGTTCCTGCATCCGGGAGCACATGGACGGAAGTCGACGCGGAAGACTCGCTCCGCGCGATTTCCGGATCTTGGAATCGGCATGCTCCGACGGCGGCGCAGCACCGGCACGCCTGCGACGCGATGATCGGCGTGGCCGCCAGCCCGAATCAGCGGGGATACCGCGGCGCGCTTGGCGTTCGCAGTCCGTTAAACTTAGACCCACTGCGAGTGGATACCCGCGAGCCTCGCGCGTATCCACCGGAGCACCTCGTGTGGGAGCCTGCTGTAAGCATCGGATAATGAATCGCTTCCTGGCATCACGCCGTCATACGTGACGGCGGTTACGCGCAGCCCAGCGGGTGAATAGTGGTTAGGAACCTACACGAACGAAAGTCTTGGGTTGAAGGGACCGGAGCGATTCAAGAATCTTCGGGACCAACGGAGCAAGCGATTCAATACGATTCGAGTCGGCTACGAGCACAACAACGGCAACAGATAGTGTCTTGAGGTTCTGCTGAAACTCGATGCTCTGGTCGGCTGTGAGCACGACATCGAACGCGGCGGCGGCTTGGTGCAGAAGGGCGCCATTCTTGAGGCCTCTCCAACCGACCTGAGCGACGGTTCTGGCTTCGTGGCCTACGAGCAGTTCTGCCAGCGGTCTTGGGAGCGACTCATCGAGCAGGGCGCGCACGAGACGTCAGAAGGTCCTTGGCAATTTCCAAGGCGGCGACGGCCTGTTCTCGGGTGACGGTCGGAAAGTGGTCGAGGAACTTCTCGAGGCTGTCACCGGCAGCCAGGTAGTCCAGTAGGTTCTTAATGGGGACGCGAGTGCCCGCAAACACAGGCGTTCCACCGAGAATCTCGGGGTCGCTTTGTACGACTGATTCAAGCGTGGGCATCTGGGTCTCGGGACTCTACAATGCCATGGTACATCGTCACCCGTAGGGTGCCTAACACGGACTGGACCCGGCGGCGCGGCGAAGCCAAAGCGCCGCGGCTACATGGACACGTTGACTAAAGGCTCGTATCGGCGCCCACGGCGTACCCATCGTCGGCGCGGATCAGCGGACGGTGACGCCCCCATGGGTCCAATCGAACGCTCCGGCGGCGCCGGGAGGCAGGGCGTCGCACTCGCTGGCGGGACCGCCGATGAAGAAGCTGGTCGAGTCGCTGGCGGCGTTGCCGGCGCCGTTGTCCTGCACCTCGAAGCGCAGATCGAGGCCTTCGGGGAATGCCGGGTGGCTGGTCCGATTGCGCCTGACGGACTCCGTTTCGAGTCGGCAAATAGTCGACGCGCCAGCGTAAGGGAAGCGAGTCGGAGCGCGATTTCCCGGCTATGCGAAGCCGGCGGCCGTAGGACGGCCGTCCCCGCGGCCAGTGAGAAGCGTATACTGGGAGATCACATGGGGTTCCGGGCGCTGACCGTGGCTGCCGTTCTTCTGGGCTGGGCCCTGCCGCTCGGCGCCCAGCAGTCGGTCATGCTGCAGTTCAACGACGGCCAGGTTACCCTCAGCGCACAGAATGCGCCGGTCCGGG
This sequence comes from Acidobacteriota bacterium, assembly GCA_016190945.1. Classification (GTDB taxonomy): domain Bacteria; phylum Acidobacteriota; class Vicinamibacteria; order Vicinamibacterales; family UBA2999; genus JACPPO01. The sequence continues at coordinate 42,970 of JACPPO010000014.1, forward strand.
CGATCCTCGCGGAATGGGCGCGCCTGGGCGGGTCGACCATCGTCAACGGCGATCGCGTGGCAGGACCTCCGGTGACTCTCGAGCTCGCCGGGGTGCCGGAACGGCAGGCGCTCGACATCGTGCTCCGCAGCGTCGCCGGTTACATGCTTGCGCCCCGCCGCGCGGGTTCGCGCGGCGTCTCGACGTACGACCGTATCCTGATCCTGCCCACGAGTGTCGCCCCCAGAAATCCGTCTCCGCCGGCAGTCGCGTCGGGCGTCCCGCGACCGGTCCTGCCGCGCCCGCCGGTCATCGCGCGACAGCCCGACGCGGGTGTAGAGGTGCCGATCGACGCCGGACAGGATGACATTGATGCCGTCGGCGCGCAGGATCCGGCGACCTCCAATCAGCCGCGTGCCGGCGATCCGCGCCGGGTCCAGCCGCCGTTCGTGATGCGGCCGCCGCCGGCACAACCTGGCGCCGAGCCTCTCGACCCCGACGGCACGCCGAATGATGCGGAGGAGCCGGGCCCGGCCGCTCCGGCCGGCGTCGCGCCGACGCCGACGAACCCGTTCGGCATCCCGTTCGGATCCTCGGCGACACCCGGTGTGGTAACGCCCGCCCCCCGGCCGCAGGAGCAACAGCAGCGGCCAGGGCCAAACCGCGTACAATAAGCGCAGCGGCCTCGCGTTCGCATCCCACCGTGCAGGGCCGGGGTCCCCATCGTGGACGCCTGCGCGATGGGGTGGAGATGTGCGCGGCGGGGACCCCGCGTTGACGCGCCCGGCGCTTCCATGTCAGAGATCGAACGCTTCAAGCCCGACGACCGCCGTGGGGTCGATACACTGTACCGCCGTACGCACGGGCCGGACGCTGCGGAAGCCAATCGGCTGCGGTGGGACTGGCAGTACCGGCGGAATCCCTACAACCCGAGCGGCGAGCCCGGCATCTGGGTGGCCCGGGAAGGGCCGACGGTCGTCGGCCAGTACCCGACGCTGCCCGTACGCCTCTCGTTGAAAGGGCTTGAGGTCGAAGGGGCGTGGGGTACTGGCGCGCTGATAGCGCCCGAGCGTGACAGCCAGGGCCTCGATGAAGCTCTTTTTAGGGCCTGGGATCGCAATAGCGGCGCAGTCCTGACACTGGGCGCAACGGGCGCGTCCCAAGGGATACTCGACAAGCTTCACTGGCCGGCGGCCCACCTGCTGCCCTGTCTCGTCAAGCCGCTCACGCGCCGCGCGGTGCGTCTTCCCCACTGGCCGACGGCGCTGAACCGCCTTGTGTCGGCGATTACGCTGCCGGTGGTGGCCGTCGTCTCGCGGTCGCGCCCGCTTCGGGCCGAGTGCGAACCGATCCGGCGCTTCGACTCGTCGTTCAGCGCGCTGTGGGAGCGACTCGCACCGAAATTCGATCTGGCCGTCCGCCGCGACGCGCCGTACCTGAACTGGCGCTACATCGAGCCTCCTCACGTCCGGTACTCCGTCGTGGCGCTGCGACGCCAGGGGGAGCTGCACGGCTACGCCGTCTACCGGCATCGTCACGAGCCGCTCGGCCGCGTCACGATGCTGGTCGACTTTCTTGTCGATCCCGATGACGTGTCGGGCCTGAAGACGCTTCTGCGCTGGGTGGACAGGGCGGCGCGCGTCGAGGACGCCGACAAGGCGCGTTGTTACGCAATGCACGGTGCGTTCCGGCGCGTGCTGCGGCGCAACGGCTATTTCAACGTGAAGTCGACGCTCGAGGTCAGCGTCAAGGTCAACGCGGTCCAGGTGCCGAAGGGCTTCTACGACGATACCGACGGCTGGCACATCACCTACGGCGATTCCGATCAGGATCATTGACGGCCGGGCCGAACACCCGCGCCGGCACATGCCAGGTTTGTATGCGACTCACCGACCAGGTCAATGCCGACATCACGGCGGCGATGAAGGCCAAGGACGCTCCCCGTCTGTCCGCGCTGCGCATGATGAAGGCCGCGATGGTGAACAAGGGCGTGGAGAAGGGCCGGGACCTCGAGGACGCCGAGGTGCTGCAAGTCGTCTCGTCGCTCGTGAAGCAGCGCCGCGACTCGGTCGAGCAGTTCTCCAAGGCAGGACGAACCGATCTGGTCGAGAAGGAGACCGCTGAGATCGCCGTCCTGGAGGAATACCTTCCACCCGCCGCCACGGCCGCGGAAATTGAGGCGGCTGTTGCCGCCGCCATCACCGAGACAGGCGCCGCCTCGCCGAAGGACATCGGCAAGGTGATGAAAGCCGTCATGCCGAAGCTCGCCGGCAAGAACGCCGACGGCCGGACCATCAACGAGTCAGTCCGCCGCAAGCTTGGCGCCTAGCTCTTCTCCCTCTTCCTCTCATCCCTCCACGCTCGCCCGCTCCGCCGCCTCGGCTGGCGCGGCGACGATGACGAGCCGCATCCTCGGCGTGGTGCGCGAGCAGGTTCTCGCGGCGCTGTTCGGTGCCGGCAATGCGATGGACGCCTACAACGTCGCCTACCGCATTCCCAACCTGGTGCGCGACCTGTTTGCCGAGGGCGCCATGAGCAGCGCCTTCGTACCGACGTTCACGCGCCATCTGACGGCCGAGGGCAGGGAGTCCGCGTGGCGGCTCGGCAACCATGTCGTCAACGCGTTGGTCGTGATCACGACCGCCCTCGTGCTCGTCGGGATCGTGTTCGCGGAACCCCTGGTCACCCTCTTCGCCGCCGCGTACGGCAGCGTCCCGGGCAAGCTCGAGCTTACGGTGTTCCTGACGCGCCTCATGCTCCCGTTTCTCACGTTCGTGGCGATTGCCGCCGCGTTCATGGGCATGCTCAACTCGCTCCATCGGTTCTTCATCCCGGCGCTGTCGCCCGCGATGTACAACGTGGCGACGATTACCTGCGCGCTCGTGCTCGTGCCGCTCATGCCGGGCATGGGGCTCCCGGCGATTGCCGCGGTCGCGGTTGGATCGCTCGTCGGCGGCGTCGCGCAGCTGGCCCTGCAGTGGCCCGCACTGCGGCGCGACGGTTTCAGGTACCGTCCGATCCTCGACTGGCACGACGAGAGCCTCAGGCGCGTGCTGGTGCTGATGGGGCCGGGGACGATCGGCCTCGCGGCGACTCAGGTCAACGTGTTCGTGAACACGGTGCTCGCGACGGGCCAGGGCACCGGCGCCGTTTCCTGGCTGAACTATGCGTTCCGGCTGATGTACCTGCCGATTGGGCTGTTCGGCGTGTCGATTGCCACCGCGACGTTGCCGGCCGTGTCGCGCCACGCCGCGCGGCACGACGAGACCGCCGCGCGCAGCACGATCGCCGACGGGTTTTCGCTCATGCTGATGCTCAACGTGCCGGCCACGGTGGGCCTGGTGGTACTCGCGACACCGATTGTACGCGTCATTTTCGAGCGGAGCGCGTTTACCGCGGCGGACACGGCGGCCACCGCCGCCGCGTTGCAGCTCTACGCCATTGGCCTCGTCGGCTACTCCATCGTACGCATCGCCTCCCCCGTGTTCTACGCCCTCGGGCAGAACCGGACGCCGGTGATGATCAGCGTGGCCACGGTGCTGGCAAACGCGCTCCTGAACGTGCTGCTCGCGAGGTTCATGGGGTATCGCGGACTCGCGCTTGGCACGTCAATCGCCGCGCTCCTCAATGCGGCGCTGCTCATGTTCTTCCTTCGCCGGAGACTCGATGGAATCGAGGGCGGCCGCGTGGCCCGATCGCTCGGGCGCATCACACTGGCGTCGGCGCTCATGGGCATCGCGGCGGTGGCGGCTGACGTGGCTGCCGGCGCCTGGCTGCCCGGGCGCGGACTGATGCTCCAGGTCATGCGCCTTACCGCGACGATCGGCGTCGCGCTCGGCGTCCTCTCCGGGGCCGCCTACGTACTGCGCATCCGGGAGTTTCGTGACGGCGTGGCCCTCGTCACGCGCAGGTTCCGCTCCACGCCTCAATGAAATCGCGGCCTCTTGGGCTCCATCCAACGGTTCTGCTGCTAGCGGGTACGCATTTTTTCGTTGACGGCTACAGCAACATCTACGCGCCGCTCCTGCCGCTGCTCATCCCGCACCTGAACCTGTCGCTGGCCGCCGCCGGCACGCTCCAGATGTGTTTTCAGATGGCGAATTCCGTCGCGCAGCTCGGATTCGGCCACATTGCCGACCGGTGGCGTCCCCGGGTCCTCGTCATCGTCGGTCCATTCGTCACCGTGTCGATTCTCTCGCTCACCGGGCTTGCGTCCAGCCCATGGATGCTCGGCGTCATTCTGATTGCCGGCGGTCTTGGCGCCGCAGCATTTCATCCTCCCGCTGCAGCCTTGGTGCATCGCCGTGGCGGGGAACACAAAGCCTTCGCGATGTCCCTTCATATCACCGGCGGGTCGCTTGGTTTCTCGCTCGGCCCGCTCATCTTTGCACCATTTGCCGAGCGCTATGGGCTGCACTGGACTCCGTTTCTCATGATCCCGGCGCTCGCGGTGCTCGCGCTCTTGCTGCCGCGGGTTCCTCTGATCGAACACCCGCGAAAGCGTGGCGAGCTGGTGGGATTCCGCGCCCTGCGGCCCTACAGGAAACCACTGACGTTGCTCTACCTGATCGTTGTGATTCGCACCCTCGCGGCCCTGAGCTTCGCCACCTTCATGCCGGTTATGCTCACGCGGCGCGGCATGTCGTTGGCGGAAGCGGGCACGGCCATCGCGGCGTACCTGCTTGCCAGCAGCGTGGGCGGGTTTCTGGGCGGCCCGCTCGCGGATCGATGGGGTCCACGCAGCGTCATCATCTGGTCACTCGTCCTTTCGGTGCCTTTCCTCGCGCTGGCACCCATGCAGGCGGGGTGGACGTTTGTGGCGGTGGTCTCGCTCGGCGGTTTCCTGCTGCAGTCCACGCTGCCGGTCAACGTCACTTTTGGCCAAATGATCGCGCCGATCAGCGCCGCTACCGTGTCGTCGCTGATGATGGGCTTCGCCTGGGGAATGGGCGGCCTCAGCGTGCCGTTTGTCGGTATGCTTGCAGACCGCATCGGGATTGAACGCGCCCTCGTCGCCATGGCGTTCACGCCACTCGTGGCTGCGATGTTTGCGGCGCCGCTCCCGGCGGGGAAACTCGGGCATACGCCGGCCCGGGCGTCTGACGTGGGCCACGCGGAAACCACGGGCGCGGATGTTGCCGAGTAAGCCTGAATTGGAACAGACTGGATCCAATGCGTTCCCGCTATCCTGCCTCCTCGATCTTTGCATCCTCGTTCGGCCCTGGACCGCTGACGCCGGCGATCAAGGCACTCATCGCGGCCAACGTCGCCGCTTTCCTCGTCGCCCTGGTCGTGCCCGCGATCACGCTGCGCCTCGGGCTGCGTCCGGCCGATGTCGTCGGAAGGTTGCAGCTCTGGCAACCCCTCACGTACATGTTCCTTCACGGCGGGATCTTTCACCTCCTGTTCAACATGCTTGCGCTCTGGATGTTCGGCGTGGAGCTGGAGCGGATGTGGGGCAGCCGGTTCTTCACGAAGTTCTACTTCGTTGCCGGCGGCGGCGCCGCGTTGACGACGCTGCTGCTGTCGTTCACGCCGCTGCCGTTTGCCGATCAGTTGTACTACTCGCTGACCATCGGCGCGTCTGGCGCGGTGTACGGCGTACTGCTCGCCTACGCGAGGTACTTTCCGCACCGCCCGATCTACCTGTACTTCGTCTTTCCGGTTCCAGCGAAGTATTTCGTGATCATCATCGGCGCGATTTCACTGCTGTCGTCGACGAACGGACCGGGCGGTGGCGTCGCCCATACGACGCACCTCGGAGGCCTGATCGCCGCCTACCTGTACCTGAGGAGCGGCGCACGATCGGGTCTGACGGCGGAAATCAGGTATCGGTACCTGAAATGGCGCATCAACCGCACGCGCCGCCGGTTCGATGTGTACCCAGGCGGCCGCGCCGACAATGTCGACCGGCGCGTACATTAGCAGCCAGTAGGCGGTGGCAGCAGGAGCGGTTGCCCCCTTCATTCCTTACTGCTTACTGATACTGAACGGCAGTCTCGATGCGCCGAGCGCCAGCGCCATCAGTCCACCGAGGACGGGAAGGCCTACCCCGTCCGTCAGGAACTCCCACTCGTAGAAGAAACCGCGCGCGAAGTGAAAGTTCGCCACCATAAGGAACGCGAGCGCCGCAACCAGGCGAGTCCAGAATCCCAGAATCAGCGCGACGCCCGTTGAAAGCTCCGCAAGCGGAACCAGCCGCGCGAACAGCGGAACGCCCGGCACGGCCACGGTCTCGATGTACCAGCGGGTGCTGGGCGCGGCATCCTGCAGCCATTCCTTGAGATACTCCGCGAGGATGCTGCTGTCTCCGAACCACGCCAGCTTGCCGAGGCCGACGAAGATAAAGAACACGCCGAGCATGAGCGCGAGCGCACGCAGGCCGTACGCGCCGGCCCTTCCCCCGCCCGTTGACTGACCCTGCATCGTTGTCGCCACGGCCGTTGTTAATCCTCGTCCCGGAGCCAGTCCCGCCGCACGGGGCTGAAGACATCCAGCTCGAAGGTATCCTCGAGCGCCTCCGCCTGGTGCGGAATCCACGACGGAATGTGCAGTACCTCGCCTTCGCGCACCATCGTCTCCTCGCCGCCGACGACGACTTTCAGCGCCCCCTGCAGGATGTAGGTCATCTGCTCGCTTTCGTGCGAATGCAGTGGGACAAGCGCGCCGCGCTTGAGATAGATCTGCGCCAGCATCTCGCGTTCACCTGCGACAATCTTCTGGGAGATCATCTCGGTGATCTTCTCGAGCGCGATCTCATCCCAGCGATGGACCCGCAGGGTGGTCATAAGCTTCCCGATAGTGCCATAATTTGCCGCGTATGAAGGGGTCGACCCTGGCCCAGGGCGCCGACGCGCGAGCCGACGCCCGGCGGGCGCGCGGAGAACACGAAGGATTGACCCGCGACGAGCTGCTCGCTGCCTACCGGACCATGCTTCTGTCGCGGAAGATTGACGACAAGGAGATTCAGCTCAAGCACCACAGCCAGGCGTTCTTCCAGATCAGCGGCGCCGGGCACGAAGCGGTCCTCGTGGCGGCCGGCGGCCACTTGCGCAGCGGCTACGACTGGTTCTTCCCGTACTATCGCGACCGTGCCCTCTGTCTCACGATCGGTGTGACGCCGCTGGACATGCTGCTCGCGTCGGTCGGCGCGAAGGACGATCCCGCGTCCGGCGGACGCCAGATGCCCTCGCATTGGGGTCACAAGCGGCTGAACATCCCTTCACAGAGCAGCGCCACTACGACGCAGTGTCTGCACGCGGTCGGTTGCGCCGAGGCCGCCCTCATCTACCAGCGCGGCACGCAGATTCCCGATCGCGAGTCGCACTTCCATGATGACGAGGTCACGTACGTTTCGATTGGCGACGGCGCGACCAGCGCAGGCGAGTTCTGGGAATCGCTCAACACCGCCTGCACGAACAACCTGCCCCTCCTCTATCTCGTCGAGGACAACGGCTATGCCATATCGGTCCCGGTGGAAGTACAGACGCCCGGGGGCGACATCTCGCGGCTTGTCGAGCGTTTTCCCGGCCTTCGAACATTTCGCTGCGACGGCACCGATTACCTGGCGAGCTACCGAACCCTCGGCGATGCGGTCTCGCACGTGCGCGCCCGGAAAGGTCCGGCGTTTGTTCACGCGGCCGTCATCCGCCCATACTCGCACTCCCTCTCCGACGATGAGAAGCTGTACAAGACGGCGTCGGAGCGCGAGGCTGAGGCCCGACGGGATCCGCTGGTGCGGATGCGGCACTTCCTCAAGGCACAGGACCTGGCGACTGACGCCGACCTCGAGGACCTCCTCGCGTCGGTCGAGCGCGAGGTCAATGCCGCTGCCGAGCGGGCGCTCGCCGCGCCGAAGCCAGAACCGGCAACGGCCGCGCTGTACGTCTTCTCTCCGGACGTCGATCCGTCATCGTCAGCCTTTGCGACCGAGCCGCAGCCGCTGGGCGCTCCCGAGACCATGGTCGGCACGATCAACGCAACCCTGCGCGACGAGATGGCGCGCGATCCCCGCATCATCGTGTTCGGCGAGGACGTGGCGGACGCGAGCCGTGAAGACGTGCTGACCAGCGTCGCCGGCAAAGGCGGCGTCTTCAAGGTGACGCATGGCCTGCAGCGGCTCTACGGCAGCGATCGCGTCTTCAACTCTCCGCTGGCCGAGGCGAACATCATCGGCCGGGGCGTGGGGATGGCGCTCCGCCGCTTGAAGCCGGTCGTCGAGATTCAGTTCTTCGACTACATCTGGCCCGCGTTCATGCAGCTCCGCGACGAGATGGCGATGATGCGGTACCGGTCGAGCAACAACTGGTCGTGCCCGATGGTGATTCGTGTTCCAATCGGGGGCTACCTGCGCGGCGGTGCGCCGTACCACAGCCAGTCCGGGGTTGCGATCTTTGCGCACACCCCGGGCATCCGGATCGCGTTCCCGTCGAACGCCCAGGACGCTGCCGGGCTCCTCCGGACCGCGATCCGCTGCGACGACCCGGTGCTCTTCCTCGAGCACAAGCATCTGTATCGCCAGACTTACAACAAGAGCCCCTACCCCGGAAGCGACTACATGATTCCGTTTGGCAAGGCGTCGGTCGCCCGCGAGGGTTCCGACGTGGTGGTCTTCACGTGGGGCGCGCTCGTCCAGCGCTCGCTGCTAGCGGCGCAGCAGGCGGAGCACGACGGAATCGGCGCGGCGGTCATCGACCTTCGAACGATCATTCCGTACGACTGGAACACGATTGCCGCCTACACACGGAAAACCAGCCGCGTCGTGGTCGTCCACGAGGATCAGCTGACGTGCGGATTCGGCGCCGAGATCGCGGCACGGATTTCCCAGGAACTGTTCGAGCACCTCGACGCCCCCGTGATGCGTGTGGCGTCACTCGATTGCCCGGTCGCGTACGCGCCGGTGCTCGAGGAGACGATCCTGCCCGGCTCTGCCGACGTCCTGAAGGCGATTCGCACGATCGCCGCCTACTGATGGGTCGCGCCCTCGCCGTTGTACTCCTGGCGTCGGCGCTGCTCGGCACGCGAACCGACGCGGCGCTGGCCGTCGACGTGCTCCCCTCGATCGGCGGCCTTCCTCCCCACATCGTCGGACTCTTCGAAGAGCCCGTCGGATTTCAGCAGACCCCCGGTGGTCCGTACTACGTGTTCGACCGGCGGGGCCACACGTCTACGCCGTCGCTGCCGACACGCGCGCCGCACTGAAGCTCATCGAGAGCGGGTAGGAGCCGGGACGCATCATCCAGCCGCGCGGGTTTGATACGTCGGCGACCGGATCCTTCAGTTCAGCGCCGCCGGCATCATCGGCCCGACGAGCCTGTTCTTCACTCGGGACGGCCGGCTGCTGGTGACGCCGGGGTGTTACGAGTTCAATCCGACCGTACGTTAGCCACGAAGACGGCTTCGGCCGCAAAGCGCGCGAAGAACTCAAAGTTTTTCTGTTCTATGCTTTGAGTCCTTTGTGACCTTCGTGACTGATACGTCTTGGTGCTCCTGGGGGCGCGTTGTGTGCTGACCGCGTCTCATCTGACACGACGCTTCGGCGACCGCGTCGCGGTCGGCGACGTCTCGTTTGAGCTGGCGCCCGGTCAAATCTTCGCGCTGCTCGGCCCCAACGGCGCCGGCAAGACCACCACGCTTCGGATGCTCGCCGGCCTGATCAGGCCTACGTCCGGGAGTATCCACCTCGGCGGCGAAATATTGACACCGCAAAACGCGCCCAGGCTGCGGAGCCGGATCGGCTTCCTGACGGAAACGCCCGGCCTCTGGGACCGCCTGAGCGTGCGGCGGAACCTGCTCGTGTACGCGCGGCTCCACGGTCTGCCGGCCCCAGACCGGTCGGTGGACGAAGCGCTGGACGCGTTTGATATGCGCGACCGCGCGCGCGATGCCGCCGCCCAACTGTCGAAGGGGCTGAAGCAGCGCGTGGCGCTTGCGCGCACGCTGCTGCATCGGCCGGATGTCATTCTCCTTGACGAGCCGACAGCGGGGCTCGACCCTGAAAGCGCGCGCGAGGTGCGTGAGCTGGTTCTGCGCCTGCGCAGCGAGCGGCGCACGATTCTCGTCTCGACACACAACCTCGATGAAGTCGAGCGTGTGGCCAATCGAGTGGCGATCCTTCGCTCGCGCCTGGTGGCGGTGGATACGCCGGCGGCGCTGCGCGCGCGACTGTTCGGCGCTCGCGTGCGCGTGGTCCTGGCCCAGCAGGCGGGCCCGCTTGCCCGCGTGCTTGCAGATGCCGGATTCAGCGATATCACGGCAGATGGCTCGAGCCTCTCTGTAGGCGTGGACGATGCGTCGGTCGCCGCTCCACGGATTGTCAGGCGGCTCGTGGAAGCGGGGGCGGACATTCAATCGGTGGCGGCGGAAGAGCCGCCGCTCGAACAGGTCTATCTGCGTCTGCTCGAAGACGAGGTCCGGCAAGAGCCGCCTACGACCCACGGATCGTCGAGGTCATGAGTCGCGTGCTTGCGCTACTCGGCAAGGAACTCGCGGACCTTCGACAGAATCCCGCCGTCTTCCTGCCGGCGGTGCTCACCGGGTTCCTTTCCATTCTGCTGCCGTTCTTTATCGCGATTATCGTTCCGCAATTCGCCGGCGAGCGGTTGTCGGACTCAAGTGACTTCGAGATCGCAGTCGAGATGTATCGCCGTCAGCCGTCGATGCGCGCGCTGGATCCGGAAGGCGCGATCCAGGCGTGGATCTTCCAACAATTCCTTGTCCTGCTTGTCCTCGCCCCGGTCGCCGGGTCGATGTCGGTGGCGGCCTACAGCGTCATCGGCGAGAAGCAGGCGCGAAGCCTCGAGCCGTTGCTGGCCACGCCGCTCACTACCTTCGAGCTGCTGGCGGCCAAGGTGCTCGGGTCGCTTCTGCCCGCGCTGATGCTAACACTTGCCTGCTTCGGCGTGTACCTCGGCGGCGTGGCACTGCTCGCGCAACCGGGAGTCTTCCTGGCGCTCCTCACGCCCTCCTCCCTCGCCATCGTCTTCGTGCTGGGGCCGCTGGCCGCGCTTGCCGCACTGCAGCTCGCCGTGTGCGCGTCCTCGCGCGTCAACGACGCAAGAAGCGCACAGCAGATTGGCGCGCTGATCATCCTCCCGATCGCGGCTCTACTGGTCCTGCAGCTCACGGGCAGCTTCCTTCTGACAATTCCCGCGATCGTCTTCATCGCCCTGGCCCTGGCCGGTGTGAACGCGGGGCTGATGCTGGTTGGGATCGCGCTGTTCGACAGGGAATCAATTCTCACGCGCTGGCGGTAGAGGGGGACGTTCGGGCCACTCCTGGTCTGGCCTGCGCCGGCAATACTTGCACGATCATAAGCTCCGCAGGGTCGCGGAAATCGCGTGCGGTGCTCGCAAGGGATGGAATCGACCGCAGGATATACGTGACGCACCACTCGCCATCCCGTTCGAGTACGGCCGTGAATTCGTTGTGCGTAGGTGGTTCCCGCGATCTACGATACCGCCGGCTGAGGCGCGCCGATCAACCGGGCGGTCACTCGATGGCCGGGTGCGATCTCGCACTATGAAGATGGCGACCGACGGCACTGGTGAGCCGGTTACGAGGGTTATGGGAGCGCAGAACGTGCTCCTTATCGCCACCCTTGTCTGCGGTCCGGTCTTGGCTGCGCCAAGCTCGGCGGAGGACCGCGTGATCGACACGCAGCGATCCACGCTCACTGTTCGTGTTTTCAAGTCCGGCCTGTTTCGCGCCTTCGCCGATGACCACGTCATTCAGGCGCCTCTCGCGGACGGATCGCTCGACGACTCGGCGAGCCCTCACATCCAGATCCTGATCGATGCCCGCCGCATGCGTGTGTTGGACCCTGGCCTTTCAGCAAGAGACCGCGAGGAAGCGCAGGCGCGAATGCTCGGCCCGGAAGTGCTCGACGTGAACCGATTCCAGTGGATCAGTTTTCACTCGGTGGCGATTCAGCGACTCGATGCCGGTGGCTGGCTGGTTCGGGGCGAGCTGGAACCGCATGGGCAGATCCATGCGATGGCGGTGAACGTATTTCCCAAGAACAGCCACTACACAGGCTCTGCGACGTTGCGACAGAGCGATTTCGGGATTGCACCAATTAGCATTGCGGGTGGCACGGTCAAGGTGAAGGATGACATCAGACCAAAGAGCGGAAAGGGGAGCAAGCAATGGATACGACCTTGGACATCCTCAAGGTGATACATGTCGTCAATGCCATCCTCATGGCATGGCCGTTCTACGCACTTGTTACAGTCAATCAGCGAGGTAGCTTAGGACCGCCTTTGGGCGACCGAGCGGATACCTACATGGAGAACATCATCAAGAACCGCGCGCTTCCCTGTTTTGTGTTGCAGGGCACAGCGCTTGCGAGTGGATTGCTCTTGGTATTTCTCCGTGGAATGGGGCTGAACGCGTTGGTTGCCAACCCGATATTGGGGCTCAAGTCGCTGCTTCTCTTGATCATCGCAGCTTTGCTGACTTACGTTCATACCACGCTGCAACCACAAATCGATGCTCTCTTTGCTCGAGCTGGTGGCCAGCTTGTGCCACAAGAACTTGGACAGCAGATCACCAAGCTTCGCCTGCGCCGCAAACGGATGGCCTCGGTTTGCCTGTTTGTCGTACTCACCGCGGCAATGCTAGGTGTACAGACTTGGGCCCCGTTTCCGTACTGGCTCACAATTGTGCTGGTTATTGGAATCGCCGCTCTTGCACGGCGGGCTTACAGCGGCGTAAGACGCTGGATGTAGAACGTGATTTTCGCGGGAAAACGGGGCTAACCACCCAGTGCGCGCCCGATGGCCTATAAGTAACACCGAAGCGAAACGGTGGCTGCTCCCCGGTACGCGGCTAAGCGCTCCCCGCACCAATCCTGCGTGCCTTGCGGTGTCGCTTCGGCCTTCTTGCCGCAACAGCCAAGGATCACCACGGCGTCTGGGCTCCAGGTAGCTGCTCGCCACGGCCGCCGATCTATGTCACTTATGAGACCGGCGACCCTCGAACGCCGCCGCCGTCATGGCCTGATTGAGAGAATCCGCATCCCAGGGCGCCCGCGACCGTGCACATAATGCGTACATGCGACGTTTGAGCGCGCGGCTTGGCTGCCTCGAGCGGAGTTCAGTGAAATGACGCACGCCCACGGGATGGCGCCTGGCAGGTGGCATGCCAACGGTGCGCTCCCGTGATCATCCGCTCCGTCGCGGTGCTCGGCGCGGGAACAATGGGAGCGCAGATTGCCGCGCACTTTGCGAACGCTGGCGTCCCCGCGCTGCTGCTCGACCTCACCGCCGAGGTCGCGATACAGGGCCTCGACCGCGCGCGGCAACTGAGACCGGATCCGTTCTTCACGCCGGACACAGGGAAGCTGATAACGACCGGGAGCTTCGACGCCGACCTGGCGCGCATTCGTGAGAGCGACTGGATTATCGAGGCGATCGTCGAGCGGCTCGATATAAAGCGTGGCCTGCTGGAGAAGGTTGACGCCGCACGGCGCGCTGGCGCGATCGTCAGTTCCAACACTTCTGGAATTCCGATCGCGGCGCTGGCCGAGGGGCGAAGCGACGACTTCCGGCAACACTGGCTCGGCACCCATTTCTTCAACCCGCCGCGCTATCTCCACCTACTGGAAGTCATTCCCACCCCTGAGACGAAACAGGATGTCGTCGACACGGTCGGCCACTTCGCCGACCACCGTCTCGGCAAAGGAGTGGTGATTGCGAAGGATTCACCGGCCTTCATCGGCAATCACATCGGCCTCTACGGCATGATGCGCATCCTGACCAAGGTCGCCGGCGGCGACTATACGATCGACGAAGTCGACGCCGTCACCGGCCCTCCCCTGGGACGGCCGAAGAGCGCGACGTTCCGTACGCTCGACCTGGCCGGCCTCGACATCCTCGGCCACGTCGCCAACAACCTGCGCGAGCGGCTCGGAAGCGCGTCCGGCGCCGGGGTCTGGACGCTGCCACCGTTCTTTGTCCGGATGCTCGAGCGCGGGTTGACTGGCGAGAAGGCGGGCCAGGGGTTTTACAAGCGCGTCAAGCAGCCGGACGGCGAGTCGCAGATTCTAACGCTCGATCCGGCCACGCTGGAGTACCGCGCCAAACAGCCGGCGCGAATTGGATCGCTGGACGCAACGGCATCAATGCCGGATGCCCGCGAGCGCGTGCGAACGCTCTTCCACGCGCCAGACAAGGCGGGCCGCCTTCTTCGCGAAACACTCGCGCCGACGCTCGTCTACACGGCGGGCGTCACGCCGGCCATCGCGAATTCACCCGACGATGTCGATCGGGTGATGCGATGGGGTTTCGGCTGGGAGCTTGGCCCGTTCGAGCTGATTGACGCCATCGGGGTGCAACAGGTCGTCGATGCGGCACGCGAGACCAGTCCGGAACTCCTGGAGGGCGGGATCCCGCCACTGCTGGAGGAGGCGCTGCGCGACGGCCGCAATGCCGTTCGCGGCGGCGACGTGCCGCCCGCCGCACCCGATCTGCAGATTCTGCGCACGGCAAGGGAAAGGGCCGCCGTCGCGAAGAAGAACGCCGGTGCCAGCCTTGTCGACCTCGGAGATGGCGTGCTGTGCGTTGAGTTCCACTCCAAGATGAACATCGTGGGCGTGGATACGATTCAGATGCTGCAGACCGGCGTCCGCGAGGCCTCCCGCAGCTTCGCGGCGCTCGTGGTCGGCAACGACGCTCCCAACTTCTCCGCCGGCGCCAACCTAATGCTCGTGCTGCTGGAGGCCCGGGAGGAGAACTGGGAAGAAATCGACCTGATGATCCGGGCGTTTCAGCAGACGACCATGGCGCTGCGCTACGCCGACGCGCCGGTCGTCGTCGCCCCCGCAGGCCTCACGCTCGGGGGCGGGTGCGAGATTGCGCTGCATGGCGACCGGGTGCAGGCTGCGGCGGACACTTTCATGGGGCTGGTCGAAGTCGGAGTGGGCCTGATTCCGGCGGCAGGCGGCACCAAGGAGATGGTGGCGCGGGCGGCGGAGGGTATGCCGCCCGGAACGTCCGATTACCTGCCGCCGATTCAGCGTGCGTTCGAGACTGTCGCCTTTGCCAAGGTGTCGTCCAGCGCTCCGGACGCCCAACGGCTGGGCTACCTGCGACCCGTCGATGCTTTCACGATGAATCGTGAGCGATTGCTCGCCGACGCGAAGGCACGGGCCCTGCAACGGGTCAGCGAGGGGTATCACCCGCCACCGGCGCGGACGGCGATTCCCGTCGGCGGCGACGCGGTGCTGGCGCCGCTGAAACTCGGTATCCACCTCGCGTGGCGGGCGGGCCGAATCAGCGATTACGACGCGCTCGTCGGCCGCAAGCTGGCGACGGTCATGGCTGGAGGGGCGTTGCCACATCCAACGACGGTCACGGAACAGGAGTTGCTGGATCTGGAACGCGAGGCGTTTCTGAGCCTTGTTGGTGAGCGAAAGACTCTGGAGCGGATTCAGCACACGCTCAAGACCGGAAAACCGCTGCGAAACTAGGCGGTAGTTCGTAGCTGGTAGTTGGCAGCTGGTAGTTGGTAGCTGGTAGTTGGTAGCTGGTGGTCATGAAGATCATCGACCGTGGCGGCGGAACGCCGGTTGTCGTCATCCCCGGCATCCAGGGGCGATGGGAGTGGATGAAGCCGGCGATCGATGCGCTCGCGCGACGCTGCCGCGTGATCACTTTCTCGCTCGCCGACGAGCCCACCTCCGGCGCCCGGTTCGACGAAGACCTCGGTTTCTGGTGCTACGTGGAGCAGGTGCGCGAGGCACTGGATGCAGCGGGAGTAAAGCAGGCGGCGATCTGCGGCGTGTCCTGGGGCGGGCTGGTTGCGGCGGCGTTCGCCGCGCGGCACCCCGATCGCACAGCATCGCTGGTGCTCGTGTCCGCGCTGCCGCCCTCGTGGAGGCCCAATGCGCGCGTCACCTTCTACCTGCGCGCGCCACGGTTGCTGACACCGTTGTTTCTGCTCGCGTCACTTCGGATGTATCGGGAGATTGCCACCGCCAACGCGGGAGTCATCCGAGGCTTCCCGGCAGCGACCCGCCACGGCTGGCGCGTCGTCACGCACATGTTCTCGCCTGGACGCATGGCGCGGCGAATTCGCCTGATGGAATCGGTTGACCTGCGACCGGAGCTCTCGCGCATCACGCAGCCGACGCTGGTTGTCACGGGCGAGTCGTCTCTGGACCGCGTTGTCCCGGTACACGCGACCCGCGAGTACGCGCAAGTATTGCCGCACGCCAGCACGGCGACGATCGCGCGCACCGGGCACCTCGGGTCGATCACGCGCCCGGCGGCGTTTGCCCGCCTGGTCGTCCCGTTTGCCGAGCGCGCGGCTCACGATGTTGATACCAGGAGGCGTGTTGGCTGAGCCGGTGCGCCGAATTGCGGGACCGGCGGGACCTCTCGAGGCGCTGCTCGACGAACCTGCCGGCCCGCCACGGGCGGCCGTCGTCTTCGCGCATCCGCTGCCGACCGAAGGGGGCACCATGCATACGAAGGTGGTGTTCCAATCGGCAAAGGCGCTGGCTCAGATCGGCTGCGTGGTGCTCCGCTTCAACTTTCGCGGCGTCGGCCTGAGCAGCGGAGAATGGGACAACGGCCGCGGCGAGCTCGATGATTTCAGGGCGGCGGTCGCGTTCGTGGCAGCCGAGTATCCTGATCTCGAGATGTGGGCGGCGGGCTTTTCCTTCGGCTCGTACGTCGCAACGACCGTCGGCGCGAACGAGGACCGCGTGTGTGCGCTCATCGCCATCGCGCCGCCCGTGCACAAGTACGAGTTCGCGTCGGTGAAGATGTCGCCGAAGCCGAAGTTCATCATTCACGGCGAACGCGACGAGCTCATCTCGCTCAAGCGGGTGCGCCATTTCTATGCACAACTTCAGGAGCCCAAGGAACTCGTCGAGATCGACCGCGCCAACCATTTGTTCGACGGCCAGGCGAGCGAAGTCGGCGACGCGCTGGTGGATCTCCTCGAGGATTTCTCATGCAGGACGCAGTAATCGTCTCCGCCACGCGGACCGCCGTGGGCAAGGCGCCCAACGGCACACTGAGGACCGTGCGCCCCGATGAAATGGCCGCTGCGGTCATTGCGGAGGTGCTGCGGCGCGCGTCCGGCATCGAGCCGGCGGACATTGACGATGTGATTCTCGGCTGCGCGATGCCGGAGGCCGAGCAGGGGCTGAACGTGGCCCGCATCGCGAGCCTGCGCGCGGGCGTGCCCGTCGCGGCGTCCGCGGTCACCATCAACCGCTTCTGCTCGTCGGGCCTTCAGTCGATTGCCTTCGCCGCCGAGCGCGTCATGTGCGGCTTTGCGCAGAGCGTGGTCGCGGGCGGCACCGAGTCGATGAGCATGGTGCCGATGGGAGGCAACAAGATCGCGCCGAACCCGGCGCTCGTGGACAGTTATCCGGACGTCTACCTGAGCACCGGACTGGTGGCGGAGAACCACGCGCGCGAAAGCGGAATCAGCCGCGAAGCGCAGGACGGGTTTGCGCTGCGCAGCCATCAGCGCGCGCTTGCCGCCATCGACGCGGGCCGATTTGCCGAAGAGATCACGCCGCTGATGTTCCGCGTCACAGCGCCCGCCAATGGATCCGGCACGCGGGAAACGCGTGAGCTTACCTTCACCCAGGACGAAGGGCCGCGGCGCGACACGTCACCGGAGGCGCTTGCCAAGCTTCGGCCTGCCTTCCATGCGGCTGGCACCGTGACGGCCGGCAACTCATCCCAGACGAGCGACGGGGCGGCGGCGGTCCTCGTCACATCGGGGCAGCTGGCCAAGGCGCGCGGACTGCAGCCGCTGGGGCGCTTCGTGGCCTTCGCCACGGCGGGCGTGGAACCCGAGCGGTTCGGGATCGGCCCGGTCCCGGCGATACGCAAGGTCCTGAAGCTGGCGGGCCTGTCGCTCGACGACATCGGCCTGGTGGAACTGAACGAGGCGTTTGCCGCGCAGGTCCTCGCCTGCCTCCGCGAACTGCCGATCGATCCGGAACGGCTCAACGTCAACGGCGGTGCGATCGCGCTGGGACATCCGCTTGGCTGCACGGGCGCCAAGCTCACCGCGACTGTCCTCCACGAGATGCGGCGGCGCAACGTCCGCTACGGCATGGTGACGATGTGCGTGGGGGGTGGCATGGGAGCGGCGGGAATCTTCGAGCGGATGTAGGAGAAGAACATGGATACGGTAAGCGACGTCCGGAAAGGCGGCGCGTGGCTGCTGGAGGATGTGGAACCGTCGGAGGTGTTTACGCCGGAGAAGTTGTCCGACGAGCATCGCCTGATGGCACAGACCACGGACGAGTTCATCGAGACCGAGGTGCTCCCGAATCTCGACAAGCTCGAGACGAGGAATTGGGAGCTTGCGCGCAAGCTGATCCGCCGCTGCGGCGAGCTGGGCCTGCTCGGCACGAACGTGCCGGAGCAGTACGGCGGCCTCGATCTCGACAAGGTCTCCTCGCTCATCATCGCGGAGCACATCGCACGCTCCGCGTCGTTCGCGACGACCTACGGCGGTCAGGTCAACCTGTGCATCCTGCCCATCGTCCTTTTTGGCACCGAGGCACAGAAACAACAGTATCTGCCGAGGCTCGTCGCCGGCGAGCTCGTTGGGGCCTACGCGCTCAGCGAATCGGGTTCAGGCTCCGACGCGTTTGCCGCCAAGACGCGGGCCGTTCGCGCGCCCGATGGGGCGTGGACCCTTAATGGCGAGAAGATGTGGATCACCAACGGCGGCTTTGCGGACGTCATCATCGTGTTCGCGAAGGTTGACGGCGAGCACTTCACGGCGTTCATCGTCGAGAAAGCCTTCCCCGGCGTGAGCGCCGGCAAGGAAGAGCACAAGATGGGGCTCCACGGCTCGTCGACCACTCCCGTTCTCCTGCAGGATGCCAGGATTCCCGCGGAAAACGTCCTGGGTGCGGTCGGCAAGGGCCACAAGGTGGCGCTCAACACGCTGAACTTCGGGCGGTTCAAGCTGGGGGGCATGAGCGTCGGCGGCTGCCGCTCCGCGATTGGAGACGCCGCGCGGTACGCGGCGCAGCGCAAGCAGTTCGGCCATGCGATCGCGAGCTTCGGCGCCATCAAGCACAAGCTCGGCGAGATGACGGCTCGGACCTACGCGATGGAGAGTCTCATCTACAGGACCGCGGGGTTGATCGATGCGGCGCTGGCGGGCACGGCGCACGACGGCGCCGCGGTGGCCCACGCGTTCGAGGAGTATGCCGTGGAAGCCTCGATTGCCAAGGTCGGCGGCACCGAGACACTTGATTACGTGCTCGACGAGAACGTGCAGATTCACGGCGGCAACGGCTTCGTGAAGGACTACAGCGCCGAGCGGTACTACCGAGACGCGCGTGTCAACCGGATCTTTGAGGGAACGAACGAGATCAACCGCATGCTGATCCCCGGCATGCTGATCCGCCGCGCGCTCAAGAGCGAACTTCCGCTCGTTCCCGCCGCCAAGCAACTGCAGAACGACCTCCTGTCGCCCTCGATGCCGGCCACCCCCTTCACCGATGACGGCGTCCTGGACGAGGAACTCCGCGTTGCGGCGGCGTTCAAGAAGGTGGCCTTGATGGTACTCGGCACGGCGATGCAGACCTACGGGGAGAAGCTCACTGACGAGCAGGAGGTCCTGAGCTACGCGGCCGACATCATGATCGACACCTACGCCGCAGAAAGCGCCGTGCTGCGGGCGCGCGCCGCGGCCACCGCAGCACATCCGCATGCGGATCTCCACGAGGCCGCCGCGCGGACCTTCGTCAACGACGCCGCCCAGCGTCTTGATGCCGCCGCCCGCAGCGCCCTGGCGGCGATGGCCGAGGGCGATACGCTCCGCACGCTCCTGGCCGCGCTCCGCCGCTTCCTCAAGGTCACGCCGGTCAATACCGTCGCGCTGCGGCGGCGCCTCGCCGACGCGTCGGTGGATCGAGGGCGGTATATTCTTGAATAGTGATCTTCGGGGTTAGGTTCGCTCTAATCGCGCTCGCGATCGCGTCGCTGACTGCGTGCTCGTCAGGGCCTTCCGCGCCAGACGACTCGGAGTACGTGGAACAAGTCGCGGCCGCGCGCGCGTACAAGGACCAGCACTTTCGGGAATCGCCGGAGTCGCCGATTCCTTCGGACAAGCGCGACGCCCTGCTGCCGCTGCGCTACTTCCCGATCGACCCGAACTACTCCGTGCCTGCCGTGCTGCGACTTGCGGACGAGCGCCCGGTCTTCGAGATGCCGACTTCGACCGGCGCGCTTCGGAAGATGCAGCTCGTTGGCGTTCTCGAATTCACGCTGCAGGGCGAGACGCGAAGCCTTGGCGCGTTCGTGCCGGACGGCACCGATCGGATCACGAACCTGTTCGTGCCCTTCGCCGACGAAACCACGGGAACCGAGACTTACAGCGCCGGTCGCTACCTCGACATCGACCCGACGACGACCGGGTATTACACGATCGATTTCAATCGGGCCTACAATCCGTATTGCGCTTACAACGCCGCCTACGAGTGCCCGTTTCCGCCGCCGACGAACCGCATGAAAGCCGCGATCCGCGCCGGTGAAAAGGGGTCCGGCGCATGACCGTGGCGCTCCAGGCGATCGTCTTCGATTTCGATGGGGTCATCGCCGACAGCGAGCCGCTTCACCTCCGCGCGTTCCAGCAGGCGCTCGGGGAGGAAGGCATCGAACTGAGTTCAGCCGACTACTACTCGCGCTATCTCGGCTACGACGATGTCGGCCTGATGCAGGTACTGGCAGCGGATCGCGGAATCGCGATGAACGATCGGCGGATCACGGCGCTCGTGGCGCGCAAGGGCAACAGGCTTCAGGAGATGCGACGCGACGGCCATGTGCTGTTTCCAGGTGCCGCCGAGTTCATCCGCAGCGCTGCCGCCGAGGTGCCGCTCGCCATTGCGTCCGGAGCCTTGAAGCACGAGATTGTGGAAATCATCGGGGCCGGCGGCATTGGGGAACTGTTCACGGCCATCGTCGCCGCCGGCGACACGCCGCAGTGCAAGCCCTCCCCCGCCCCATATCTCCTGGCGTTCGAACGGTTGCGCCGGGGCACGGGACGCGATCTCGACCCGCGGCGATGCGTGGCGATCGAGGATTCACGGTGGGGACTCGAGTCCGCCCAGGCTGCCGGGTTACGCTGTGTCGGGGTGACGCACAGCTATTCGGCGGTGGAACTGCCGGGCGCCGAGCTGGTGGTTGGCAGCCTCGGCGAGCTTACGCTACCGGCGCTCGACCGCCTGTGTGCCAGCGAACATCATGCGTAAGGGCCTTGTCGACGCGCTGATCGCCGCGTCCAACGCCTCCGGCACGGGGCTGGCGCAAGCGGCGCTCGTCATTTCCCGGATCGAGTATCCGCGCCTCGATGCGTCCGCGTATCTGGCTCGCCTGGACGGCATGGGCGACGCCGCACGCCGGCGCATCGAGCAGCACGTGGATGAGACCGGCGACGGTTCCACGCTGTCCTGCATCAAGGGCTTCAACGCCTATCTGTTCGACGAGCAGCGGTTTGTCGGCAACCGCGACCGCTACGAGGACCCGCGCAACAACTGCCTGAACGAAGTGCTCGACCGGCGAACTGGCATTCCAATCACGCTGTCGGTGGTGTACATGGAGGTCGGACGCCGCGCCGGCCTTCAGGTCGACGGGGTGAACTTTCCCGGCCACTTCCTGGTGCGCTTCCCGGAACCGGCCGGCCGCGGGCCCCGCGGCCTGATCGTCGACCCGTTCCATGCCGGCGCGCTGCTGTCAGAGCGCGACTGCCGGATGCTGCTCCAGGGGCACGTCGGCTCCGAGGTCGCCTTCAGCAAGTCGCTGCTGGCGCCGGCGACGCGTCCGCAGATCATCGTCCGGATGCTGCTGAACCTGAAGCGCATCTACGTCCACATGCGCTCGTTTCCGCAGGCGCGCGACATCACGGAGTTGCTGCTAGCGGTAACCCCCTCGGCGCTCAGCGAATTGCGCGACCGCGGCCTGCTGGCCTACCACCTGAACGACATCACCGGCGCGCTGCGCGACCTACAGACCTACCTCAAGCTGGCGGGCATGGGCGAGATGGACCGGGAGACGCGGGAAGAGCACCAGCAGATCTGGGAGCACGTGAAGACGCTCCGCCGCCGCGTCGCGGCGCTCAATTAACGCCTGGTCTTGTCCGCCCAACGAGTAGTCGGCCGAACTCAACAAGCGAGTACGCTGGCCACGGCCGCGCTGTAACGCGGCAGGTGGTTCGGCTCCGTGCCCGCGGAGAGGAGAGGCGCCTCAATCGAGATTCGCAATCTCTTGATACAGATACGCCGAGGCGATGATTCCGTTGTGAAAGTTACCGAGATCGAGCTTCTCGTTCGGCGCGTGCGCGTTCTCGTCGGGGAGCCCAATCCCGAAGAGCACGCTCGGCAGCCCAAGCTCCTCCCGGAACGTTGAGACGACGGGGATCGAGCCTCCCTCGCGGCTGAACACCGGCGCCTGACCGAATCCCTGCTGGACCGCGCGGCCTGCCGCACGCACGTACTTGTTGTCGAACTCGGTCATCCACGGCTTGCCGCCGTGCATGCGGGTGAGCTTGAGCTGCACCGTCGCCGGACAGACCTTCCTCACGTAGGCCTCGAACAGCTCCTCGATCCTGTTCGGATCCTGATCCGGCACGAGCCGCATACTGACCTTCGCCATCGAGACGGCTGGAAGAACCGTCTTGGCGCCCTCACCGGTGAAGCCGGAGAGCAACCCGTTCACCTCGAAGGTGGGGCGTGCCCACACCCGCTCGAGCGTCGAGTAGCCCTTCTCGCCGAACAGGCGCGGCGCGCCAAGCTCCTTGCGATACTTCGTCTCGTTGAACGGCAGCTTCTTCCATTCCGCGCGCTCGGCGTCGCCGAGCGGCCTGACATCGTCATAAAACCCGGGAATCCTGACGCGGCCACCACGGTCCTTCATCTGCGCCAGCACCTGCGCCAGCACGAGCGCCGGGTTGGCCACCGCGCCGCCGAACGCGCCGGAGTGCAGATCGCTCCTGGTGCCGCGCAGGTCAAGCTGGAAGTAGACCAGACCGCGAAGGCCGTAGCAGATCGAGGGAATCCCTCGATCGAACATCGGAGAGTCGGAAATCACGACCACGTCGGCGGCGAGATCCTTCTTGTGGCTACGGATGAAATCATCAAGGTGGACGCTTCCGACTTCCTCCTCGCCCTCGATGAAACACTTGATATTGACCGGCAGTCCGCCCGTCTTCTTGATGTACGCCTCGATGGCCTTGATGTGCATGAACACCTGGCCCTTGTCGTCGGCCGCGCCACGGGCGTACAGCTCCCCGTCGCGCACGGTGGCCTCGAAAGGCGGCGTGGTCCACAGGTCGAGCGGGTCGACCGGCTGCACATCGTAGTGACCGTAATACAGGATGGTCGGCTTGCCAGGTGCGCCGAGCCACTCGCCGTAGACGACCGGGTGGCCTGGAGTGTCGATCAGGCGGACCTGCTGCATGCCCGCCGAGCGAAGCGCCTCGGCCGTCCACTCGGCGGCGCGGCGCACGTCGCCCGCATGCTGCGGCAGCGCGCTGATGCTCGGGATCGCGAGGTACTGCTTCAGTTCATCGACGTACCGGTCGCGGCTGACGTTGATGAAATCGAGAACGTCGTTCATGACTGGAGAGTCTTCTCGAAAAGCGCAGGACGCCGCTCCGTTGGAGCGGCGTCTGGAACCGCGCTCACCAGGGGTGTCCTTCGACTAGTCACCATCAGTTCGGATCTCCAGTAATGATATGCCACGCGTCGCCGGCGCGACGCACGCGGTCGTCGTGCTCGAGCGATGCCGGCGTGAAGGGCGAGCGGCGTCAAGGCGTCAGCGCGACCCCAGACGCCTCACCTCGAGCGCGAGTGAGAGCAGGAGGTAATAGACGGGAAACACCAACGAGGTCCAGAAGATCGGCTGCGATACCGCCGGCATCTGCCAGAGCATCGCGACCATGAGCACGCCCCAGAGGACGCCAAACGCAATCGTCGGCGTGCGCAAAACGGGAGTGCGCGACGGGTAGACGTAGCGAACCGGCACAAAGACCAATCCAGCCAGTACCAGCACGAGCCCCGCATTCACCGCCGGCGTCCATCCTGCCAGATAGAGATAGAAGACCACGATGTTCCAGTACGACGGAAACCCTGTAAGAAACTGATCCGCCGTCTTCGCGTCAGCGCGGTTGAACCCGTACGCACTCGAGAGCAGCATCGCCGCGACGACGGCTACCGACCACCGATCCGGCACAAGGCGCGCATGCCAGACGAAAAACGCCGGAACGAAGACGTAGGTCAGGTAATCGACGATGTCGTCCAGCTTGGCGCCGTCGAACCGGGGAAGGCGCGAGGCGACGTCTGCGCGGCGGGCGAGAACGCCATCGGTGGTGTCGACGATGACCGAGAGAAAGAGCCAGAAGAAGGCGTCGCGGTAGCGGTCGCCGAAGATGCGATTCAGCGCGAGGAACGCAAACAGGGCGCCGCTTGCCGTGTAGAGGTGGACAAGCCAGGCGGTCGCCACGGCAAGGTCGCTACAGCCGGCGCACGGCCGCGGGAAAGTCGCGCCAGACCGGCACGCCGCAGAAGTGCGAGCCTTCCGTGCACCGAGGGGAGGTCAGACCGTTGCGAATGACGCAGGGCGGCCCGATGTAGCGGCCGATGCGCGGGTGCACGGCGCGCACCTGCTCGATTTCGTCCATCGACGCCAGGTAGATCTCCTCCTGCGCGTTGAAGCAGGTTCGCAGCGTCCACTTGTGGAGCAGCGCGAGCAGGGACCCCGATTCCACGAAGCGGAGCGTCTTGGCGTTCGGCAGCACGTACAGCGCGAACTCCAGGGGGACGCCGAGCTCGAGCAGGCGGTTCTTCGCGGCCCACGCCTCGCGCATGGCACGGTCGTATGTCGCGCGCGCGCAGGCATTCGCGGCGATGAGCCGCGGCGTGATGTAGTCGGGCCGCGACGTGTCGGCAAACGTCAGCAGGGGACGGGACGCCGGCACCATGCGATGCCGCTGGTCCTGCGAGTCCGCCGTGTGGCTCAGCCGCTTCTCGAAGACGTAGTTGACGTGGTGCAGCGACCGCATCAGCGGCGAGTGGTACGACACGTTGAGGACGTCCAGCCGATACCGGTTCGCCGCCGGGTTCATCACCCGGTTGAGCGCCTCGTCGTCGGTCATCTCGTCCCGCTCCAGGCCGAAGACCGACCGGACCGAGTCGGCCACGATCGTCTCGGCATCGACCGAAGTGTCGCGGAGCCTCGACCATCTTCCGTCGAGCCGCGCGTCGAACGCGGCCGCGTACCGGTCGCCGCCGCCCCGCGGCGACGGAAACCCAGCCTCCGGCAGCGCGTCGGCCGCAATCGGGCTGAGCCCAACCTTCTCGAAGAACAGCGGATCCCATTCCTTCACCAGCCGCACCATCTCGCCAATCACGGCGCGCGCTTCGTGCGGCGCGTCGCTGGTGTTGGCCATGCGCTGCAGGCGATGGAGCACGATGCCCGACAGCGTGTGCACCATCGAGGTGAACGCGCCGATGGGAATGACGTAGCGGGCGGTCTCGATCGCGCGCTTCTCCGCGTCGCGCTCGATCCGCTTCAACCGATCCGGGCTGGTGGTCGGCCGGACGTACCGCAGCGCTTTCAGAATCGCCAGCGCGTCGTCTTTGAGCAGGTCTGACAGCTCCGCGTAGCGGTCCCACGCGCGCACGATCGCCCGCTCGTAGACGTCGCGCGCCTCGCCGGCGACCGGCGGCACGAAGGCGCGCGGCTCCTTCAGCTTGACGTAGCGCTGGCTGGACTGCTCCGAGTTGTAGAAGGGATAGGAGTGCAAGAAGGTCCAGACGAACTGGCGCGACACGTTCTCGAGGCCGAACTCGAAGTGCGCGTGCTGGTAGACGGTGTGGTGCCCGGCGTCGAAGGTGAGCGCGCCGATCGTGTCGCGCTGGCTCTCGGTAATCTCGGTCGTGTCGATGACGCGCGGCGAGTAGCACGTCCGCGCCGCAGCGATGGCACCATCAAACGGCGTCGTGGGCGCGGTTCGCAGTGTGACCTTGGGTGGTGCGGTGGACAGCACGGAGCACGCATTATAAATCTTCGGTCGATTACCGACCTATCCTCACAATCGCCGCGCATACTCTCGCGCCAGACCGCCCCGCATCGCCCGCCCTCAGCGATCGCCCCCGCGATCGATGCCTTGTGGACATCCAACCCAACGAACGTGCTCCGGGTTGCCATGACCGGCCTCCTCGTTGGTGGCTCTGTGCGAAGTGGTCGCCCTCCGCATAATCCACGAGGTAACGAGACGTAGGTCACGGAATCTGCGTGCGGTCGGGCTCAGCTACCCTCGACCAACTACCCGCCGCCGAGCAGGCCCCCCACCCAAGAGCGGGGCTTGCGCAGGCGGCCGGCGAAGGAGCGAGCCCGACACCCATTCTGTCTAGGCAACTCTCGATCTGCCACCGACGACGACCTGGACTCGGACACCGGCATGACCAAGCATGGCGACCAGGGTATCGATACTGAAGCGGTCGATTTTTCCTCTCACAAGGTCGCTGACCCTTGGCTGGGTCACGCCAAAGAGGCTTGCAGCTTGAGCTTGGGTGAGCCGCCGAGTCTCAATCAGCTTGCTGAGGCGGATCATCAGATTTGTCCGAATCTTGAGATTCTCCGCCTCTTCCTTGGAGAATCAGAGGTCGCGGAATACGTTACCGGTGGAGCGCCGAACTTTGACCGTCACCGAGCCTCCTTCTTCTTCTGCCCTCGGAGACGGAGGAAATCGGCGAGGCGCCTGCGCGCCAACGCGATGTCCGCCTCTCGGGTCTGTGGCGTGCGCTCTCGAACGTATGGATGACGTAGACGGCGTCTTCGTGCTTCGCGACATAGAACACGCGGTGTTCGAGCTCGGTGTGTATCCGGATCTCGTACACGCCGGCGCCCACAGTTGTCATCGGTTTCCAATCATCGGGCATGCGGCCTTGCTGGACCCGCCCCAGTTGGTATCCGGCAGCTCGTCTGGCTTCGGCCGGAAACGTACGAACGTCCTCGAGCGACGACCCGAGCCAGGCGAGTGGCTTCTCGATCATGGAAGAGTATACACTTATTTGTATGTCGCGGCACGTTGCCTAACACGCGTATCTGGACCCCTCCGTCAAGAAAAAACGTCGAGTAAGTCGTTCCGCGAAGTTCTCTGGTTTCCGACTATTGTGGGCAAAGGCCAGCAACCGAATCACGCCGTCCCATTCCAGATACACGATGTGGTAGGGAAAGCGTGTAACCGGGAACCTTCGGGCGGGCACGTCGTTCGGAACACCTGGAACGCGTCGGTGGGCCGATCTGTGGCCATCGAGCGATGCGCTCCAGCGCAGCGTCTACAGCCAGCACGAATTCACGACCAAGGCCAAGTTGTTGCCTGTCGTACCAGACGGCGGCGTCCTCGAGTTCAGCAGAGGTTTCGGGTTCGGGGCGGAATGCCCGGGTCATCGCTCGGTCAACCGCTGGAGGACGCGCGCGCGCACGTCCTCCCAGGGTTCACCAGCCGACTCTCCGCTCATCACCCGGCGCGCCCGTCGTTCAATCTCGCGGGCCCAAGCGGTCTCAACTTCTGCAGCGTCGCCTGCAGGCGCCTCGTCGAGACCGGCCAGCGGTTCCGCCGCAACATCGGCCCTTTCCTCGGCGGGCAGCGTCAAGGCTTCTCGAAGAAGTTCTTGCGCTCGAGAGGTCATGAGGCCATTCTACACCCGGGCAATGCAGCCCAACATCGCGCTGTAGCCGGCGGCGCGCGAACCTGTCGCCTGACGCGCCGCGGCTCAGCGCGCCACGTTGAGTGATGACGGCAGGATAGCCAATGTTGAGCAGCGCCAGTTGGCAACAGGAGACGGGCGCGTTCTGCGAGCGACCCAATCCAGCGGTAATACATGAAGTGGCGACAACGGACCGGCCTAGCCTTCAAGGGAGCCGACGCGCCAAACAGTCTGAGTCACCATGTCGGTGCAGCGCAGGTGTGGAGGCTGGATGAGCGTTGAAGCATGGCTGTTCGCCGCAGGAACTCACCTCGTGCTCTGCGTTGTGCCGGGTCCAGCGGTTGTGTTCGTGCTGGGAGAATCGATGACCAGGGGCTTTCGGGGCGGGGTACATGCTACAGCGGGTGTCGTGTTAGCAAACGCTGCCTACTTCTGCCTGGCCGCAGGCGGTCTCGGTGGCCTTCTCATCGCTTCTCCGCCGCTGTTCGCTGCAGCCCGGTGGTTCGCGGCGGGATACCTGACGTGTGTGGGCGTTCAAATGTTTCGGGCATCGCGATTCGGGACAGGCCTGGTCGAACCAACGACGGCCCAGGGACAAGGCGCGAGCAGCTTGCTTCGGGGCTTTGGTGTGCAGCTGGCGAATCCGAAGGCTCCAGTATTCTTCCTTGTGTTCCTGCCAGGGCTTCTTGACGTATCGTCGAGCCTGGTTTGGCAGGTGGTCGTTGTTGGGGTCCCTTTGTTCGTGATCCAGGCCGTCACGCTGATTGGCTACGCGTTCACTGCAGAGGGCCTGGTGAACTGGCTGGGCCACACGAGAGCTCGGGTTGCAGTGGGTCGCATCGCAGGCACTCTGCTTGTAGCATTCGGCCTTATTGTTGCTGCGATGACGCACATCTCCCAATGGGGAACAACCTGATCGGCGCGCTGCACCGGACGGCCGGAGGGCGAATGAGCGGCCGCTGAACTGATCCAACTGCCCTCTGACAAGGACGCTCGGATCCCCACGTCGACACAATCCCTCCGGAAACCCACGGCTTCGTCCGGGCACGGGACTTGAATACTCCAGATGTAGCCGTGCTCGATCGCCGGGGTGCGTAGCTTTCAGGCAGGCGCTGGCATCGCCGCATCCCGGCACGAAAGAACATTCACCGATCGGGCACGGCGGTGCGATTTCCGGCCACAACGTGGGGGCAGCATGAAGAAAACACTCGCCGTCGTCATTCTGACCGTCCTGGTGGCCGCGGGCTGCGTGGCACGGAGCGTCCGCGTCGCCGAGCTCAAAGACCAGCCGACGAAGTACGCGACCAAGTCGGTGAGCGTCACCGGCGTTGTCACCAGCGGCTGGGGAATTCCGCTGGTGCCGTTCCAGCTCTATAACGTCGATGACGGAAGCGGTCAGATTACCGCGCTGTCTCGATCTGGCCGGATCCATCTTCCGAGCACCGAATCGGGTACGGCAGTTCGGAGTTGAACATCGTCAGCATGCGGCAGTTGAAGTTGAAGAACGCCCAGCACAGGGTGCGGTAGTAACTCTTCGAGCGGGCGCTCGTGCGGGATCCTGTTCATCGCCTGCAGCACGCCTGACACGCTGAAGCGGGTTGAGGTACCGCGGCTGCTGTGACGTATCCGCGACGAGAACGGGCTCCCTGTACAGCGCCGCCCACCCCACGAGCCCCTCTCCGGGTTTGACGCGGTTCGAGGTGGCATCCTCGCCGTACCGGACGGCAAACTTCATGTCCAGCGCACATGGACACATGGAGCGAACCGATTATACTGGACGCTTCTTGAC
>JACPPO010000152.1 GCA_016190945.1 Acidobacteriota bacterium
TCCCGGACTTGTCCGCCGAAGCCGCTCGGCATCAGGCGAAGGAGGGAATGTCCAGGTATGAAGCCTCTTCGCACACGCCTCCAGGAACCGCGAAAGCGCCTCGGCCTTCCGTGGGAGGTCCTCGAGCGGGACTACCTTCTCTCGTGGGTACTCGCCGGTATCGGCCGGGTGGGGTCGCTCCGCGACACGCTGGTGTTCAAGGGCGGGACGGCGCTCAAGAAGTGCTACTTCGGCGATTACCGCTTCTCCGAGGACCTGGACTTCTCCGGGCTGGAGGGTGTCCCGACAGGCGATGCGATGGAGCAGGCCGTTCGGGAGGCCTGCGCCGCCGCGTCGACGCTTCTGGACGAATACGCCCCTGTGGAGATCGCCTGGGAACGTTACACCGAGAAGCAGCCGCATCCGGGAGGCCAGGAGGCCTTCACCATCCGCGCCCGTCTTCCGTGGCAGAAGCAGCCCCAGACGCGCGTAATGATCGAGACCGCGGTGGACGAGAAGATCCTCAAGCCCGCGCCGAGGCGGAAGATCATCCATGAGTACGGCGAGCCGCTGGAAGCGGAGGTCCTGGTCTACGCACTGGAAGAAATCGTGGCAGAGAAGCTGCGCGCGATCCTCCAGCACGTGGGCAAGCTCGAGGAGCGTGGCTGGAGCCGCTCGCGGGCGCGGGACTACTATGACCTTTGGCGCGTGCTGGGAACTTACAGGGACCGGATGGACCTGTCCGACTTCAGCCCCTTCCTGCGCGAGAAGTGCGACGTGCGGAAGGTCGACTTCACAGGTCCCGACGACTTCTTCCAAGAAACCATGCTTGCGTATGTAGAGAAGACCTGGGACCAGTGGCTGGGGCCGCTGGTGCCGGGACTGCCCTCCTTCCAAACCGTGATCGGCGAGCTCCGCCCACAGGTTGCGGCGCTCGTCCCCCCGCGGTAATAGCCCGCCCCCTTTCTGCATACACGCAAGTTCGGCACCGGAATACCTTTCACGCATGCCCTCCTCGACCCAGGCTCCTCGCTTCCACGCGATGCTGCAGCAGTACGACAACTCGTCTGTGCTCACGATGGCGACGAGTGAGTGGAACTCGGCCGTGAGCGTGTCCGACAAGTACGTTGAGCTGGATATCTCCGTGACGCCGATGTCGGAGGTGGCGAGAAAGGCGACGTTGCTAGCCAGCGTTGCGATCCGTCACTCCGCCGGGACCGGCCAAGTCGAGATCTACAGGGATGATCCGCGGGACGCTCCGCACAACGTGAATGCCGACTTCTTCACTGTACTCGAGAACATGGAGCAGCATCCTCGGTTCGACAGGATCGTCCCGGATGCGTCCTACCGAGATGAATGCGAATCTCAGGACCTACATCCGCAACACCGCATTCCTGATCCCCCAACCGAAGGACGAGCGGCATTGGTCGACCGGTCTCCCGGCGCATGTTACTGCGATCATGGGACCGCGGCCGAGTTCGTCGAGTTCCTGAGAGGCTCCGGCAGCTGGAGGCGCGCAGTCGCCCTATTGGTCGAGCAACTTCAAGAGGGCTGGGCTTGCCCCGGCGCGGCGGGACGGCGGACACGACTTGGTCGGCGGCCACCCGGCGCGTCAGGGTGCCCACGTTGCCGTTTTCGAACGCCCCCTTGGGCCCCAGGGCGATCTCGACCGTTTGTTCGCGGTAGGCGGCCACGGGGGCGCCGTTGGGAGCGTCCATGGCGACGTGCACGATGCGGAACCAGACCTCGGGCTCGGCCCATCCCCGGCCGGATCTAATACTGTTACATTCGGGGAGTTCATGGACGAGCACCTTCTTCGCCCGGGCGGAGTCGGGTGCTTGGTTTTTGGAGCATTCCCACCCGCGGCCATGACCCCGATCAAAGCGAACGCGGCCCGGTTTCAAGGCTGGCGCCACCACCCTCCAACGATCTATATTGATCGGGCATGGGGAAGAAGCGCACCAGGGCGGCGGCGAAGGCGGGCGGAGGCGTCGGCGGAGGACGTAAGACGGTCCTCGTGGTACTCTTCGTTCGCAGCGTGGAGCGGGACGGAGCCACGTCCGTCGATCAGGGTCGCTGGGTCGATGCGGCGCTCGAGATGTTCGGTGAAGTGTTCGGCGGTGCGACCGCGTACCCGAAGGCGCGGGGCATCTGGCGCGACGACGAGCGAGGGGGCTTCCTGGTGAAGGACGAGCCGGTCGTGATGCATTGCTACACGACTCCTGACGAGATTCAGGACTCCAGTAACCTCGCCGAACTGGGCGGTTTCTGCAGAACGATGGGTCGTGAGACAAACCAGGGTGAAGTAGGTCTGGTGGTCGCCGACGAGTATTTCGCCATCAGGAACTTCACGAAGGAGTAGGCGATGGCAACGCACCTCGACATGGACAAGATCGCGAAGGGCCTCGACGCCAAGCGCAGGGGAAAGGTCTCGGCTACGGGCGGGTACTTCGGCGCGCTGCAGCTGCTCGCCGACCTTGAAGCGAGGCTGCAAGTTCCCCGCGGCGGTGGGCGGCCCACTGATCCGCGCTGGACCAAGCGACGGCTGGTGCCGCTCGCGCCCGAAACGCTTGATCGTCTGGAGGAGCTAACGGCCAGGATCCGGAAGCACGGAAACGTCAACGTTGAACCCATGCAGCTCGCTGGATTGTTGCTCGAGCGGACGACCAAGCGGCTCA
>JACPPO010000153.1 GCA_016190945.1 Acidobacteriota bacterium
CCTCACCGTCTCGTCAACGCGGTGCATCGTCTGATGGATCGCCGAGTCGACGCGCTCGGTCTGCCGCGTGACACGCGCGGTCGCATCTTTCACGTCGTCGAGGATGCCGTCGACCTTGGCCATGAGCGCGGTGAGTTGGGCGGCAAGCGGAGCGATCTGACGCCGCTCGATGTCGCGGACCGTCTGAAGTGTCTGGCGGTAAAGCCGGAACGCCATCACGCCCAGGCCGATGAGCACGAGCGCCTGGAGCACGCTGGCCGCCGCCATGATGCCCAGCAGGATGTTGGTTATGTTCAGATTTGCTTCAGTCATGGCCGTCAATGTGACGCGGGATGGGTCGGAGACGCCTCGGCGCGCGCCTGGTTGAACCCGTTCACGAAGCGTACGCCGTCGGTGGTCAACTCCCCCGCTTTTTCGATCGTCTTCTGGAAGCGCATGAATTCGCGCCGCACGTCGTCGATGGCCGGCTCGATCCTGTCGCGCAGCACGCGGCCGCGCTCCGTAAAGAAGAGGTAACCCGCCGCCGCCCCGACAACTGCCCCGAACACCGCGCCGAAAAGCACCTGAGACTGTTCGTTCACACGTCCTCCCTTCTTGCCACGACGGTACTAGCCCCTCGAAACGGGTGCCAGCCAACCAGGACCGCCGGGCGCCAGAACCCGTAGACCATATCAGACCTCCGGACTACCGGCCTGCCTGAGCCGCAGTTGCGCGCTGCTGCGCGCGCTGGGCCAGGATCTCGTGTTTCTTCATCTTGCTGTAAAGCGTCGGACGGTACAGGCCGAGGATCTGCGCGGCTTCCTGCTTGTTCCAGTTCGTGCGCTGCAGGGTTTGAAGAATGGCCATCTTCTCAATCTCCGCCAGCGTCCGGTGCGGCGGGACCGTGAACTCCTGAGCCGGCGCCCCTTCCTCGCGGATCGTCTCGGGCAGATCGGTTGGTGCGACCTCGCCTGTCTTGGAGACGAGGACCGCCCGCTCGATGGCATTTTCCAGCTCACGCACGTTGCCGGCCCAGCGGCTACGGATGAGCAGGTGATAGGCCGCCGGTGATATCGAGCGGACGTTCTTCTGGTACCGCCCGTTGAACTTGGAGAGGAAGTGATTGCACAGCAGCGGAATATCCTCGGTGCGCTCCCGCAGCGGCGCCACCCGCAGCGTAATCGTATTGATCCTGAAGTACAGGTCCTCGCGCAGCTTGCCGTCGCGTAGCGCCACATCGAGATCGATGTTCGTCGCACAGATGAGCCGGAAGTCCACGTGCACGAGGCGATCGCTCCCGATCGGGCGGTACTCGCGCTCCTGCAGCACCCGGAGGAGCTTGGTCTGCAGGTACGGCGGCATCTCGCCGATCTCGTCGAGCAGGAGCGACCCGCCCTCCGACATCTCCAAGAGCCCGACCCTGTCGGTGTTGGCGCCCGTGAACGCGCCCTTCTTGTAGCCGAACAGCTCGCTTTCGATCAGATCCTTGGGGATCGCGGCACAGTTGATCTTGATGAACGGCCCCTTCACCCGATTCGAGTTGTAGTGAATGGCGTTGGCGATCAGCTCCTTGCCGGTGCCGTTCTCCCCCTGGATGAGGATGTTCGCGTCGCTGGCCGCCACGCTCTCCACCAGCTCGAAGAGATCCTTCATCTTCTTGCTCTGGCCGACGATGTTCGCGAAGCTGTACTGGCCGCGTATCTGTTCTTTGAGCTGCTGATGCGCGGCTTTTTCCTGCGTCTGCTCGATGGCGCGGCGGATCAGATCCATCAAGCCGTTCTGGCTGACCGGCTTCTCCAAGAAAAAGAACGCCCCCGCCTGTCCCGCTTCCACCGCGCGGGCGAGCGTGCCCTGGCCGCTGATGATGATCACTTCCGGACCGGGGTCGAGTTCCTTGAGCCGTCTCAGCAGCGTGATGCCGTCGAGATCCGGCAGCGTCAGGTCGGTCACGACCACGGCGGGCCGCCACTGTTTGAAGATTTCCTCGCCGCGGCTGCCGATGAGCGCGGTGCGCACTTCATAGCCCTCGGCTTCAATGACCATCTTGAGCCACTCGGTCATGGCGGGATCGTCATCGATCGCAAGAACGCGTCTGCGGCGCTTGCCGGAGGAGGGTGCGGGAGCGGCCATGGTCATTCCGGGCGGGCGAGAGGTGCCAATGCTAGCACAAACCGTTTGTAATCCATACAGGGTGATACGAATTGGTTAGGAAGGCTACAGCGCGTAAATCTTACATAGAGTGGCTGCCGCCTGCGGCTCTGGCCCTATAATTCAATTCCCGCCATGGCGCAAACGAATGTGACGCCACCGCCGCTTGGTTCGCCTGGCGAGCCGGGCCGAACCCGGTTCACCCCGGGGGGCAACGGGGCGTGCCGCGACGAGGCGATGCTTTGCGAGTGCTGCGAGAAGGCGGAGATGTATCGGATGCACGCCGTGTGGCGCTGCCCCGAATGCGGCTTCAAGACTGATTGCTGCGGCTGGTAACGGGGCGGCATGGACCGACTCCAGAGCCGTATCCGTACAGACACCCAGGAATTCCACGACAACCATTCCCGAATGACGCGCCTTGTCGAGGAGCTGCGAGACCGCCTCGCCTCTTCGCGCCAGGGGGGCGGTGCGCGGTATATCGAGCGGCATCACGAACAGGGGAAGCTCCCGGTTCGCGAGCGCGTCGACGGGCTGCTCGATCCCGATTCCCCGTTTCTCGAACTCTCGCCGCTCGCCGGGTGGGGGATGTACGACAACGATGCGCCCGGCGCCGGCATTGTCACGGGGATCGGCCGCGTCTCCGGGCGCGAAGTCCTCATCGTCGCCAACGACGCCTCGGTGAAGGGCGGCGCCTACTACCCGATCACCGTCAAGAAGCACGTCCGTGCGCAGCAGGTGGCGCTCGACAACCGGCTGCCCTGCGTCTATCTGGTCGACTCCGGCGGGGCCTTCCTGCCGCTGCAGGCCGAGGTGTTTCCTGACAGGGAGCATTTCGGGCGCATCTTCTTCAACCAGGCGCGGATGTCGGCCGAGGGCATTCCACAGATCGCGGTCGTGATGGGCTCGTGCACCGCCGGCGGCGCGTACGTACCCGCGATGTCCGACGAAACAATCATCGTGAAAGGCACGGGCACGATCTTTCTGGCCGGGCCGCCTCTCGTCAAGGCGGCGACGGGCGAAGAAGTCACCGCTGAGGAGCTCGGCGGAGCCGATGTGCACACGCGGCTGTCCGGCGTCGCCGACTACCTCGCTGAAGACGACGCGCACGCGCTCCACCTCGCGCGAACCATCGTGTCGACGCTGAACGTCCGCAAGGTTCCGCCGTCCGATACGGATGCGCCGGAAGATCCCGCCCACGACCCCGCGGAGATCTACGGCATCGTCAACGCCGACCCGCGAAAGCCGTACGACGTGCACGAGGTCATCCTTCGGATGGTCGACGGGTCGCGGTTCGACGAGTTCAAGGAGCGGTATGCGCCGACCATCGTCACCGGCTTCGCGCGGCTTCACGGCTATCTCGTCGGGATCGTGGCCAGCAACGGAGTGCTCTTCTCCGAGACGGCGCTCAAGGCAACGCACTTCATCGAGCTTTGCAACCTCCGAGGCGTACCGCTCATCTTCCTGCAGAACATCACCGGATTCATGGTGGGACGCCAGTACGAGCGCGGCGGGATTGCGAAG
The DNA here is from genome assembly GCA_016190945.1 of Acidobacteriota bacterium. Classification (GTDB taxonomy): domain Bacteria; phylum Acidobacteriota; class Vicinamibacteria; order Vicinamibacterales; family UBA2999; genus JACPPO01. The sequence continues at coordinate 3,649 of JACPPO010000153.1, forward strand.
GACGGCGCCAAGATGGTCCACGCCGTCGCCAACTCGGTGGTGCCGAAGTTCACCGTGATCATCGGTGGCTCGTTCGGCGCGGGCAATTACGGCATGTGCGGCCGTGCCTACGAGCCGCGTCTGCTCTGGATGTGGCCCAACGCGCGCATTTCAGTGATGGGTGGCGAGCAGGCGGCCGGCGTCCTGGCGAGGGTCAAGCACGACCAGCTCGCGCGCGACGGAAAAATACTGGGCGAACGCGAGGAGCGGGCCATCCGGCAGCCGATCATCGAGAAGTACGAGCTCGAAGGGTCGCCCTACTACTCGACGGCGCGCCTCTGGGACGACGGGATTCTGGACCCGGCACGGACGCGTGAAGCGCTCGCGCTGGGATTGTCGGCGGCGTTCAACGCGCCGATCCCGCCGGCGAAGTTCGGCGTATTCCGTATGTAGCCACGATGGCCCACCAGTTCATCCAGACCCGTCGGGAAGGCCCAATCGAGTACCTCACGCTGAACAGGCCGGAGGTCCGAAATGCGTTCAACGAAGACATGATCCAGGAACTGACCGCCTGGGCCGCGGCCGTCGAAGCCGACAAGGAGGTGCGCGTGGTGGTGCTGGCGGGCGCGGGCAGCGCCTTCTGCGCCGGAGCGGACCTGACATGGATGGCCCGGATGGCGTCGCACACCCCTGCGGAGAATGTCCGCGACGCGACGACCATGGCGCGGATGTACTCGACGATCGACCGGCTCCCTATCCCGCTCATCGGGCGCGTCCACGGCGCGGCGCTCGGCGGCGGCGCCGGCCTTGCGGCAGTGTGCGACATCGTTGTCGCGGACGAGCACGCGTCCTTCGGATTCACGGAAGTCAAGTTCGGGATCCTGCCGGCGATCGTGTCGCCGTACGTGCTCGCCAAGATCGGTGCGTCGGCCGCGCGGGAGCTGTTTCTCACGGGCATGCGGTTCGGCGCCGAGCGAGCCAGGGAGATCGGACTGGTGCACGCGGTGGTGGCGGCGGACCAGATGGATCGGCGGGTCGCGGGTTACGTGCGGGAGATCCTGAGCGCGGCGCCCGAGGCCGTGGCGGCCGCGAAGGCACTCCTGAAGCAAGTCGCCCGACGGCCGGCGCAGGACACCATCGGCCTGACGGCGGACGCGATCGCGGCGCGGCGATCGTCGGCGGAGGGGCAGGAAGGCATGCGCGCCTTCCTCGAAAAGCGCAAGGCGCGCTGGAATGTTTCGCCGGATCCTGATCGCCAACCGCGGTGAGATCGCGGTACGTGTCATCCGTGCGTGCCGGGAACTCGGCGTCGAATCAGTAGCGGTATATTCCGATGTCGATGCGGGCGCGCTGCACGTGTCGCTGGCCGATCGCACCGTGAGAATCGGCCCTGCACCCCCTGCCCTGAGCTATCTTTCGGCAAACGCCGTCCTCGCCGCGGCGCGCGACACCGGCGCCGAGGCGATCCATCCCGGCTACGGCTTTCTCTCGGAAGATCACACCTTTGCCGCGGCGTGCGCGGTCGCCGGCGTGGCCTTCGTGGGCCCACCTGCGGACGTGATCGCGCGCATGGGGTCGAAGATCTCCGCGCGGCAGCTGGCGTCCCAGGCCGGCGTCTCCGTGGTTCCCGGCGAGACTCCGGTCGATCAGAGCGATGACGCCGTGGCCGCCGCTGCGTGTCGGCTCGGTCTTCCGGCGCTGATCAAGCCGTCCGAAGGTGGCGGAGGCATCGGCATCAAGCGCGTGCGCGACGCGGCCTCGTTGCTGGCGGCGATCGGACAGGCACGACGCGAGGCCCTGGCGGCGTTCGGCGACGGCACCCTGTTCGTGGAGCGCCTGATCGAGCGGGGGCGCCATGTCGAGATCCAGATCCTGGCCGACCACCACGGGCAGGTCGTCCATCTGTTCGAGCGGGAATGCTCGCTGCAGCGCCGGCATCAGAAGATCGTCGAGGAAACGCCGTCAACGGCGGTCACGCCGCGCTTGCGCGGGCGGATGGGTGAGGCTGCGTCCGCCGTGGCGCGTGCCGCCGGATACCGCAACGCCGGCACCGTGGAGTTCCTGGTCGAGGGCAGCGGAGACAAGGCGCTTTTCTACTTTCTCGAGATGAATACGCGGCTGCAGGTGGAACACCCGGTCACGGAGCAGACGACGGGCGTCGATCTCGTGGCCGCGCAGATTCGCATTGCAGCCGGCGAGCCGTTGCCGTGGTCGCAGGCTCAGCTGCTCCAGCGCGGGCATGCCATCGAAGTGCGCCTGTATGCCGAAGACCCGGCACGAGACGACCTGCCACAGGCGGGGCCGCTGCTGCTCTACCGCGAACCGTCGATGCCCGGCCTCCGCGTCGATGCGGGCGTAGCCGAAGGCGACGAGGTGCCTGTCTACTACGATCCGATGCTGGCCAAACTGATTGCGTGGGGCGACACACGTGAGGACGCGCGCCGACGGGCGGTCGCGGGGCTGCGCGGCTATCCCATCCTCGGCGTCCGCACGAACGTGCCGTTCCTGATCGGCTTGCTCGATCACCCTGCGTTCGTCAGCGGCGATATCGACACCGGGTTCGTCGATGCCGAGCGGCGGACGCTGGTCGCACGTCTGGGCGGCGATCCGCCTCCGGACGCGCTGGCGGTTGCCGCGCATGCGGGGGAATCCATGTTGCCCGACGCCCCTCGCTCGATTGTCGCGTCGGATCCGTGGACGACCCTCAGAGGTTGGCGTGGTTAAGGAGCCCGGGACGGGGAACTTGGCACCGAACCCAGAACCGCGGTCGGCTATTACGGTCACCGCGCTCGGCCACGGCCGGTACCGCGTGTCCGACGGGCAACGGCAGCGTCTTGCCTACGCGGCGGGACCACCCGCGGCGCGATGGGTGTTTCTCGATGGCCATGTCTACGTGATCGACGTCACCGCCTCGCGCGGCAGCCCTCAGGTCCGCGCGCTGCATGACGAGATGGCCCTGGCATCACCGATGCCCGCTACTGTCGCGATGATCAACGCCAAGCCTGGCCGGGACGTTTCGCAGGGCGACGTGCTGATCATGCTCGAGGCGATGAAAATGGAGCTGCCCATCAAGGCGCCGCGTGACGGGCGAGTCAAGGTCGTCGCGTGCGCCGTGGGCGATCTCGTGCAGCCAGGCATTCCACTGGTCGAGCTCGAATGAGCAGATTCCCGGCGAAGGTCCGGATAGTGGAGGTCGGTCCCCGCGACGGCCTGCAGCACGAGTCCGCCTTCGTGCCCACCGCGGAGAAGATCGCGTTCGTCAACAGGCTGGCGGAGGCGGGCCACACGACGATCGAGGTGTCCGCCTTCGTCAGCCCGAAGTGGGTGCCGCAGATGGCGGACGCCGCCGAGGTGTTCGCGGGGATCACGCGGCGGCCGGGCGTCCGCTACACGGCGCTCGTGCCGAACCTGCAAGGTCTTGCACGCGCACGCGCGGCACGCGTGGACGAGGTGGCGGTCTTCCCCGCCGCCTCGGAGACATTCAGCAAGCGGAACATCCACCGGACAGCGGTCGAGGCGCTGGCGGACGCCAAGCGCATCTCCGATGAGGCGCGGGCCGCGGGGTTGCGCGTCCGGGCGTACCTGTCGACGAGCTTCGGCTGCCCGTTCGAAGGCGCGGTGGCACCCGCGCGCGTGGCCGACCTGACCGCGCGGCTGATCGATCTCGGTGCGTACGAGGTGGCGCTCAGCGATACCATCGGCATCGCCCATCCGCGGCTGGTATCCGATGTGCTGTACGAGGTGACGAGGCGCGTGCCGTCCACCAGCCTCGCCCTCCACTTTCACGACACGCGGGGAACGGCGCTCGTCAATGTCTATGCCGGCCTCGAGGCAGGTGTCTCAACCTTCGACGCATCGGCGGGCGGACTCGGTGGCTGTCCTTACGCGCCCGGCGCGACCGGCAACCTGGCGACCGAAGACCTCGTGTATCTGCTCGACGGCCTCGGGGTGGTCACCGGGATGCGGCTCGAGGCGATCGCGGCGGCCTCGCGCGCCATCGAGCCTCACCTCGGTCATCCCCTCCCGTCGCGCGTTTTCCGTGCCATGCAGGCCACGGCCGCGCGCGGTTGATCCCGGAGATCACCTGTGTTGCCAGGAGTTAGGAGCCACCAGTGCAAGTCATCACCGAGGTCGAGCCCACTGCGAAGGACATTGAGAACGTCCTCCGGGATCTCGAGAACTCCTGGACGGCGGCGATCACCGTCCGGCGGCAGTCCCAGAAGGATGTCGGCTTCCGCGAGATCTTTGTCTCGCTCGACGGCGAGTCGCTCGGCATCCTGCGGCACGGCGACGCGATCACGCGCGAGACGACCCCGGGCGTCCATCGGCTGCAGGCGCACAATACGCTATTCTGGAAAACGCTTGAGTTCACGCTCGCAGTCGGCGACCATGCCAGCTTCATCGCGGTCAATCGCACCGGATGGGGCACCTACTCGGTGCTCGCCTTCCTGATCGGATTCCTCGGCGCGGGGCCGTTCTACCTCACCTTCGAGCGGGAGGGCGCGGGAGCGCATGGATCCTGAGCTGGCGACGCTGCTGACAGAGCTGGTCGAAAAGGTCGGCCTGCTGCGGCGCGACATACAACATCGAGGCGACCTCGAGAAATACGAGGCGCGCGTGGCGCGGATCGATCGGAAGTTCTCCGAGCTGGCCGAGCTCATTTCGCGAAGCGACCCCGATCTCGCCAAGTTACTGCGCACGGCCTGGCGGCTGCCCGCGCGGAGCCTGGCTTTTCGCAACGCCGACCACAAGAAGAAGATCTAAGCGAGCCGGCGTGCATCTCTCATCTGCGTCAAGGATATGCAATACTCTCGGCTTCAGTCTCAATCCGCCGGGTCCGCTCGGCACGATCCGGCCTACATGGAGCAGACAGAATGGCAACGTTCGCGCGGCATGTTGATGTGGAGTGGACCGGAACGCTCATGGAGGGCCAGGGAACGGCCACGGCCGGCACGGGGGCGTTTAGCCTGCCGGTGACCTTCCCAAGCCGTGTCGCCACGACAGGCGACGGCAAGACGACGCCCGAAGAGCTGATGGCCGCGTCACACGCCGTCTGCTACGCGATGGTGCTGACCAACACCATTGGCAAGCAGGGCGGCACGGCGCGCCGCGTGCGTGTCACGGCCACCGTCACCGGCGACAAGAGCGACGCGGGCCTCAAGGTCGTCTCGTCGCACCTGAAGGCCACGGTCGAAGGGTTGGAAGGCATCGACCAGTCCAAGCTGAACGAGCTCGCCGCGGGCGCCGAGAAGGGCTGCCCGATCTCGAACGCGATTCGCGGCACGGTCGCGATCACCGTCGAAGCGCAGGCCGTGTAAACGGCGTTACTGGTTCTCGCCGCCGGCCTGGAGGGACAGGTACAGCTCGAACCCCATCTCCTTGATCTGGTGGAGTTGCGCCTCGAGCCACTCGACGTGCTCCTCCTCGTCCTCGAGGAGCTTGGAGAACAGCTCGCGCGACTGATCGTCATCGGCGTCGTGTGACACCTGGATGGCCTTGTTGTACATCGCCACCGCGTTCACCTCGAGCTTGAGATCCGCCTCGATCTGCTCGCGGACATTTCCGCCAATAACCAGGTCGAGGTACTCCATCTTCGGGGTGCCCTCGAGAAACAGGATCCGCTCGATCAGCTGCTCGGCATGCTTCATCTCGTCGATCGACTGTTTGCGGATGTACGAGCCAAGCTTGTGATAGCCCCAGTTGTGGGCCATCTCCGCATGGATGAAGTACTGGTTGATGGCTCTCAGCTCCTCACGAAGCGCCTGGTTGAGCTCAGCTATGACCTCGTCGTTTCCGCGCATGCCGCCACCTCCTTCGCGCCATCCGGCTTGGTGGCGCATTCGGGCATTCTACGTGCACGCGCTGCGACTAATCAACTCCATCACGCCCCAGAGCGAGACGCGTGACCCGTGTCGTACAATGAACACATGAAGAAGATTGTTCTCGTTGCGCTGCTGCTCCCCTCCGCGGCTCTTGCCCAGGATACGGCTGAGGTCCGGCGGATGTTCGAGGCGGGTCAGTACCAACAGGTGATCGAGACCGCAGGCAGCACGGCGGCGCCGGAAACGCTCTACACCGCCGCGCAAAGCCACCAGAAGCTCGGCGCCACCGACGAGGCGCGGGAAACGTACGGCCGGCTCGCCGCGCGCCCCGACAATGACGCGTGGCACTTTATCGGTTTGTCTGGGCAGCAACTCCTCGACAGCCAGACGGATGCCGCCCTCAGATCGGCGCGACAGGCGGCCGCGCTGGCCGACCCCCTTGCGGAGGCGCACTATCAGATTGGTCTCGTGCTGGCCAAGCGCCAGGACTGGCGGGGCGCCGCAGAAGCCTTCGATCGTGGGGCCGAGCTGAGTCCCCGCCACGCTTACGCGCATTACTACGGCGGCCTGATGCACTACCGGGCCGGCCGGCCGGATCGCATGGCGATCCACTTCGAGCAGTTCCTGAAGCTCGCGCCGGAAGCGCCGGAGCGTCCCGAGGTGCTCCAGATCATGCGGACGGTTCGGGGACGCTAGAACGCGTGTCCGATTCCGACGCTCCATTGCCAAGACGACTCCGGCCGTCCCCATATCGGCCTGGCAAAGTCCGAGCGCAGCAGCGCGAACGGCGACGCGACGCGTAGTCCGAATCCGATCGAACCCACCAGATCGCGCAGGCTCGCATCGCGCGGTCGCGCAAACACGTTGCCGGCGTCCACGAAACCGACACCCCTCAGCCATCGATAGACTGGCAGCCGCACTTCCTGGTTGAAGACGGCCAGCATCCGGCCGCCCGCCGGGTCCCCGAAGAAATCGCGCGCGCCGAGGCCCCCCTCCGCCACCCCACGGACGGTGCGCGCGCCTCCCGCAAAGAACCGCTCGGACAGAATCAGTTCCTGTCCGCCGAGCGGGACGACCGCGCCCAGACGCGCCGCCGATGCGAACACCAGGCGTCGCCACGAACGAAAATGATAGCCTTGCGCGACCTGGCGCACGAACCGGATGTCCGACCCGACCGCTTCGGGCGCGTACTCAAGACTGAACGAGGCCAGCGATCCGCGCGCCGTATCGACCGGATCGTCCCTCGTATCCCATGCCGCCGCGGCATTCACCCGTGCGATGTTGATCGTGATGTCAAACGCCAGCGAGCCGGGGTCTGAAGTCTTCGTGTCGAACGTGTGGTTTCGCTCGAATGTGTACGCGTAGGACAGACTCAAATTGCCGGCGACCCGCGCGCGCTGTTCCCAGGTGACGCGACTGCGGGAGGTCACGAGGGACACCGCCGTGAATTCCTCGCGCGACCGCTCCGCCAGCAGCGACGATCCCACGGGCAGGCCAAAAAGCGTCCCGGTGTTGATGAAGACGCGGCCGAGGCGCTCGCGGCGCTGCAGCTCGGCGACCCCACCCGTGGTGATCGCGCGCCCGAAGAGGGTCCGCCGCGTCAAGTCGGCGGACAGCCCCGGCACCACCTCGCGCCCTTCGGGCGAAGCCTCGGGACGCTCCTCCGCCACCTGGAAGCCGTAGCGCAGTCGCAGTGCCGGCCACTCCTCGACGGTGATCCGAAGGCGCACCGACACGACCCGGCCATCACCCGGCGCCCCGCCTTCGCCAGGCTTCGGCGAGGCAAGCTCCTCCGACGCCACGTCGACGCGCCGGAAGAGTCCAGTGCTGAAGATACGGGTGCGCGCCCGCAGCACCTCTTCCGCCCTGAGCGGCGCGTCAGGCTGCAGGCCGAGGGCCCGCACGATGACATCCGAGTCAATCGCGCGATTGCCGGCCACCACGACCTCGCCCAGCACCTGCCGGGCGCCCTCGGAGACGAGGAACGTGATCTCCACCGCCGGCGCGTCGGTCCGAATGGCCGGTCGCGCAGTAACGGCCGCGGAGGGAAACCCCTCCCGCCGGTAGAGCGCCACCAGGCGGTCCCGTGCCGCGTCTACTCCAGCCGGGTCGTAGGCTGCCCCATCGGTGAGCGCAACCGCCTCGCGCACAACGTCATCGGGGAGTCGCTCCGCCCCCTCGAACGTCACGCGTGCAATCGAAAACACCGGCCCCGCGTCGACGCTGACGGGCACCACCGCCTCATCCACCTCGAACAGCGGCGCACCGACAGTGACCCGCGCCCGTAGATGTCCGGTCATGCGAAGGTACGCGGCAACTTCGCGCTCGACCGCCGCCACGTTCGACCCCGCCTCGTCTACCAATCCGCGCTCCGCGAGGCGCGCGGTGATGCCACCGGCCAGGGTCTCGTCGACGCCCTCGACGCGCACGATCGTTCGCGCGGTGCGGCCGCCCCGATCGACCGTGACGAACAGAGTCCTTCTGTTGTCCTCTTCGAGGACCCGCGCATCGATGGTGGGCCGGAGATAGCTACCACGGGCCAGGTCCTCCCGGACGATCTGTGCGGCTTCGTCGACGAGGAAGTCGTCGACAATCGACTGGACCCAGGCTGTTTCGAGCCTGGAGCGGAGCGCCTGGCTCAGGTCGATTCCGGTAACCACGATCCGGGTTTCCGGTCCGGCGACGATTTGAAAGTCCAAGGTGATCCCCTCAGGGCCGTCCGATCGGTTGGGCGTCACCCGCGCCGTGAGATATCCCTCCCGGCGGTACACCTCCCCGAGCCGGTCCCGATCCGCCTGCCACTCGGCGAAGTCGAACCGATCGCCGGGAGCCAGCCGGACGACCTCACGAAGCCGTGCCTCGGGAAGAACGAATTCGCCTGAAAAATGGACTGCGGCGACCCGCCCGCCCTGTGCCTGCCGCGCGGCGGCGGCCGTCCGGGCCGCGCGGCCAGGCCCGCCGAATGCGACGTCGTGCCGGAATCCGTAGGACCGCAAATCGTCGTCGTCGGATACGAGACGCAGCTCGAGTCCGCGGGCCGGCAAATACTCCACGACCCATGTCTGCGCGTCGCTGTCGCGCAGGCTCTGAGAGAACGTCAGATCCACGTCCGGGCGCAGGCTCTTGCCGAACGTCAGCCGCGTGGTCGGGTCGAGCTCCGTGGTGAAGGCCGTCGAGTCGCGGCGCAGCGCCCCGGTGTCAGGACCACCAAGCCGAAGCGTGTCGAGGCCGACCGCCCGGCTCGCGAAGCCGAGCAGCTCGCCGGAAAAGTTGCCAAGCACTTGAGTGCCGACAAACGCCGCATCGTCCGGGGCGAGGTCGTCGAACCGGCGTCCGGTTAGAAGGAGCGACGTCAGGTCCGCCTCACCGAGCTCCGGGGTCGACGAGGAACTGAGCTCGTAATCCAGGTCCGCAGGAGTGCCTTGGAGCCTCAGCTCGATATCTTCGCCGCCGGCCCGTGTGGTGGCATCGAGGTCCAGAATGGGCTCGATGGTTACCGGGTTGGCAAAATCAATCGTGCCGGACTTGATCGTGTACACGTTGCGGCCGAAAAAGAGCCGCCCACCTTCGCGCAGCTCGGCGCGTCCCGCCAGTGCGGGCCTCGCCGCGGTACCGATCGCGCGCAGGTCCGCTCCAAGCTGGAATCGTCCGTAGTTGTTGTCGATGATCGCGTCCTCGTCGCTGAGCAACCGGACGTCGAGCATGAGCGCCTCGAGCAGCCGGGACGAGGCTGCGCTGGCAGCGCCGGCACCGGCTGCGAGGCTATCGGCCCGCATCCCCGCCAGCAAGCCCGTGACGACCGCCAGCGGCTCGCGGTAAGAGCCGCGAACCACGGCAACCGTGCCCGTGAGGCGTCCGGACGGACGCAGGAGGTCGAGCTCGAGGTCGAGATCGGCATCGACCTCGCTGCGCAATCCTTCAGGAAACTCCAGCGCCATGCCGCGAACGGTGGTCGAGAGCCGCGCGGCAAGCCCGCCCCCCGCGCCGTAGTCGAGCGCGCCGCGACCGGTCAGCGTGCCTCCGTTAGACGTGCCGGTCAGCGAGGTGATGTTCGCGCTGGTTCGCGTGAGGACCGCTCGCGCCGTGAGATCCGACACGAGGATCCGGGGATCCACGAGGCGGATCTCGCCGCCGGTCACGGTCAGGTCGCCGTCAATCCTGGGATTCTCGAGCGTGCCGGTGATGGACAGCCGCGGCTCCAGCCGGCCGGCGGTGGTCATGCCGGCGTTGCGGACGAACGGGGTCAACAGCCGCAAATCGACGACCCCGTTGGCCAGGATCGCCGCCTCGCGATCCTCGAGGCGCATCTGTCCGCGCACGGCAAGCGTGGCGCCCTGCCCCACCCAGTCCCACGCCTCGACGCGGGCGAACCCGTCGCGGGCAACGATGCGTGTTGGAACGCGCTGGCTCACCGGCAGGTCCGCGACCCGGACCTCGAGCCGATCGACTCGCAGCTCACCGGTAACGGCTGAGAGCTCAGGTGTCGCGCTCGCCAGGTCCAGCGTGGCGTCCACCGAACCGGTCAGTTGCTCGACCGCCGTGGCGTCGAGGAACGGCGCGAGAATCGCGGGCGTTAGATTGATCGCGCGTACGCGCAGCACGGCATCGCCACGAGCGCCGCGGGCTGAGGGCGCCACCCAGGAGAGCGGCGCCCGGGCCCTCACCGTGATGTCTGCGTCCTGGAAGGACGCCGCGCCCTCGCGCACATCGAGCCAGCCGCCCTCGGCGTGAGCGCGGAACCGCACGCCCGAGAGCGGTGGCAACTCCTGCAGCGTGATGGATCCGGGTCCGACTTCGAGATCCGCCGCCACCACCGGTGTTTGAAGCGAGCCGGTCACGCGCGCGAGCAGTGCGACCGGCCCGTTGCCACCGGTGATCGGAACTTGGGTGAAACCCGTCGCCGCCGCCGCACGCGCCACTTCGCCGACACCTCCAGTGAGTGTGACGAGCATGCCGGAGGTGTCCCGCGCGGGCTCGAACGCTGGCAGCTCCCCGGATACGGAGACGCGTGTGCCGCCCGCGTCCACCTCGAGGCTGTCGACGACGATATGCTCGGCCTCGTACCGCAGGCGCGCCGGCCGGGCGAGACGAATCGGCAGTACGCCGGCGGTCGCGTCGAGCGAGACGACCTCCACGTCCGCCGAGCCGGTGCGCCATGCGTCGAGGGGACCCGCGAAGCGCAATGCAAGGCTGGTGCTCCCGGCCATCGGTGTCGGGGTCTCAAGGTCCCGCAGCACCCGGGCAAGATCGAGGCGTCCGGTGCGCGCGTCGATGAGCGCCGCGTATGGGGCGTCGAGCTGAATGCGGGCGGTCGCCGCCGCGTCGAAGTCCGGGGCCCGTAGGGCGATGTGCGCTGCCTGTCCATCCAGTTGCACGGACGCTGCGAGGTCGCCCAGTACCTGGCCCTGCCACATCGCGTCGGCCAGCGCGACCTGCCCTTCTCCGCGGGGCTCCTCGGCGGTCCCGGAGCCGGCGAAGCGGATGGTCAGGCGTCCGGCAAGCGGCTGTTCGGCGGTCGCGGCCAGTTGCCATTCCGCACCATCGATCGACGCGGTGAACTCGCCGGTATCGAGGTCATAGTCGCCATTTCCAGTCACCACGCCGGCGCCGCCCGGCTGACTCGCCGACAGCGCGGCAAGCACGATCGACGTGCCCGTCATCACCCCCGTCGCGCGCACGGCCTGCAGGCGCTGCCCGGCGACGTCCGCTTCCGGGGCGGCAATACTGAAGTCGAGGCGCGGCTGGAAAGGCCGGCCTGAGAATCCGACGGTGACCGACTGCACGGCGAACCGCGGCCCGGCAAGATCCCTCGCCATCGCGCGGCCGCTCACGGACGGGTCGGCGAGGCTGCCTCCGAGCTCGATGTCAGCCTCCAGACTTCCACTCACGACTGCATCACCCGTAATGTCCGCGATGCCGGCCGCGCTCAGCGCCGCCAGCAGCGCCGGCAGGTCTGTTTCGCTCAGTTGCACCGTCCCTGCAACGCTGCTCGCGAGCGCCCGTCGCGGGGGCGGACCCGGCAGGGACGGACCTTCAGGCCCGCCCCCGCCTCCGTCTGCCAGGCGGCCACCTGCCGCGATACGGATCGGCGCCACCCCGGCAAGCCGTGGTTGTCCTGCGAGGCGCCACGTGCCGTCACGCAAGTCCAACGTGAGATTGCCTGCCATCGCGATGCGCCCGCGCGCATTCTGCCCGGGCGTCATCTGCAGCCGCAGCGAGCCGGACCATGTCGACGCGTCCGACAGGATTCCCTCGACATCGAGCTGACCTGACGCAAACGCGGACGGCACCAGGTCTGTGTCCGGCACCACCGCCAGGATGGCCGATGCTGCGCTCACGCGCGTCCACGATGCGGTGGCTCGGCCTCTCGCGTCGGAGGCGAACGGGAGCAACGCGGCGGCGGTCGCCGTTCCCTCCGCCAAGGCAAAGCGCAGCTCCTGCACCTCCGCGGCCGCGCTACCGACGCGCATGCGGGCCGCGAGATCCGTTGTCGCCACGCCGCGCCACGAGAGACGCTCGGCACGCATCTCCAACTGCGCCAGCGGATCGCCCAGCGGCCCAGTGACCGTCCCGTCGAACGCCATCTCCCCTTGCGGGAGCTCTTCGTCCATCAGTCCCCAGCGCGCAAGGCGCGCGATATCACCCGTGCCGCTGACATTCAGATCGACGCGCGGCTCCCGCGTGACGAGAAGGAAGGAGCCCTCCAGTGTCAGCGAGGCCTCGGCGGCGCGGAGCTCCGTGCCGCCGAGGCGAAGCGCCCGACCGTCGAAGGCCGCCTGCCCCCGAAGCTGCGAGATCCGCGTCGCGCGCGTGCCCACGCGCAGGTCCGCTGGCGCCTCCAACGAGACCGATCCCTCGTCTGGCACGAGGAGGAGGGCAATCGCGGGCACCCGCAGCGCGATATCGGCCTGCTCGTCGCGTACGTCGATTGCGAGACGCGGGATATCGAGCCGCCCGATGCGAAGCGCCGGAGGTTGGTCGCCAGGGCCGTCTTCTGCGTCTGGAAGATTCGTGGTGCCGTCGGTCCGGCGATGCACGAAGGCGCGGGCGTTGGTGACCGTGATGTCTTTGAAAGCGACGTCACCGAAGAGCGCGCCGAGCGGCAGCGTGACGGACAGGTAATCGGCCTCGAGGAACGGCTCGTTCGTGGAGCCGGCAGCCGACAGCCGGATGCCGGCGAGGCCGACGCGTAATGCGGCAAGGTTGTAGTCGAGTCGAGCAGCGTCGACCGTCAACCCGTAGTCGCGCGGAACGGTGGCGAGCGCGTATCGGAGGGCGGCGTTGCGCACCAGCGGCGCGTGCGCCAGCAGCACGAGTGCCACCGCGCCGGCAGCGAGGGCGGCAACCACCATGCCGATGCGCCTGACCTTCATTCAGCCTTAATCGTACGCCGAGCCTCCTTCGTCGCAGGAGCGGCGCCAGCGAAACAGTAGGCGGCAGGCGGGCAAAACGGCCACAAATGCCGGCCGCGGGTGTGTTACCCTACTGCGGCCCCCCACCGCGCCAGTGTGCGCGGCGGGGGGCCCGTATCGCCGTGTGCCCCACCAGAGCTTGATGGCCTCAACGCCGCTCGACGTGACGCTCGAGCTTCTCCCCAAGGCGCGATTCGACGTCGTCGAGCTACGATCCCGTTTTGCAGCTGAACACGAGGCGTTCGCGGCCTATCCGCACTGCCTGTATTGGTCGTCGCATACCACCGCGGGCTTTCTCGATCGGAGCCTGACGGCGCGGCTCAGCCCGGCGCACATTCCCAGTTACCTGGAAGCGTTCCGCACGCTGTTTCCCGAGGGCGCCGGGTACGAGCACGACCAGCTCGAGCGCCGCGACGACCTTGATGCCCGGCAGCGCGCGGTGGAGCCGCGAAACGCCGACTCCCACCTCGCGTTCATCGCCGGAGGCCTGCGTCCGTGCGTGACGCACCCGAACCGGCCAGGCGAATCCGTATTCTTCGTGGACCTCGACGGCGTCGTCGACGGCCGGCCTCGTCGCCGCCTGACGCGTCTCATCGGCTTCCACGACGAGCGCGTCGTCTGTACGACGCGCCTCGAGGTGCCGGTCTCGACGCATCCGATCGATTCGGTGAACCTGAAAGACCCCCGTCTCGGCCTCTATGCCAGCCTGGCTGAGTTCGTCGCGAGTGCGAGCGTTGACAGGGGCCGGCTGCACATCGTGCTCGACCCGTCGGAGCGTCACTCGGCGCTGACGATCAACGAGTACGAAACGCTGCTGATGAAATACGACCTTGCCGAGGTGCTGCGCAACCCGCTGCGGTTCTTTGCGGAAAAGAGCCGTCACGCGCTGGCGAATCCGCGTGCGGTGCCCGCCAAGACGCTCGGCTACGCCAAGTACGACTTCGTGCGTGTCCTCAACAAGAGTCTCGATACGCTCGGCCTGCGCGGGTCCATCGTGGAGCGAGTGCTGGCGCGCACCCTCGCCGTTCCAGCCGCTCGCTTCTTCCGGATGCGGCGATCCGTCAGCCTGCTCGTGTCGGAGCGCGCGGATGGCACGCGCGGCTTGATTGAAGGCGCTTACCAGAGTCCGATCCTGGTGCAGTGGCAACGGGCCCCGCGTCAGACCCGCGTGCTCGAAGTCACCCTCACCGAACTCCGATAGCTGCCGTCTACCAACTACCAACTACTGACTACCAGCTACCGGCTATTTCGGAAGCCGCTCCGGCATCTCGGCGACGACGTACGCCATGACGGCGATCGCCGCAGCCGCCTTTGACACCTCCTTGGGCGTGATGTGCTCGATCGTGTCCGCCGGCGTATGGTGGATGGCGAAGTAGCGGGCCGGGTTGCCCAGGTACGCCATCATCGGCGCGTTGCCCGCGTGCGCGATCGGGCCGATGTCGGCGCCGCCTCCGCCCCCGACGATCTCCGTCAGTCCGACCGGCGCGAGCAGCGTGCCGATCTCGCGAATCAGGGTTCGGGCGGCGGCGCTGCCTGAAAAACCGAGACTCACTGGCTCGAAGATTCCGGAATCGGATTCAAGCGCGAACACGTGGTCGGCGGCATGCGCCGCATGCCTGGCCGCGTACGCGGTAGCCCCGCGCAGGCCGTTCTCTTCATTGGTCCAGAGGACGATCCGAACGGTGCGGCGCGGCCGGAGGCCGAGCTTCATCATAAGGCGCGCCGCTTCCCACGTCACGATGCAGCCGACGGCGTCGTCGGAGGCGCCGGTCCCGACGTCCCATGAATCGAGATGGCCGCCGAGCAGGACGATCTCGTGCGGCCGCTCCCTGCCGCGAATCTCGCCGACGACGTTCGCCGATTCAACGTCTTCCTCCGAGCGCGCGTCCATCGTCAGGCGCACCAGGACCGGTACGCCTCGAGCCCGCAGGCGCGCGATGCGGTCGGCATCCTCCGCCGCGACCGATGCGGCCGGAATTGGAGCGGCGCCCTGCCCGTACTGCAGACTTCCCGTGTGAGGCGTGCGGAGCCCGGTTGGTCCGACGCCGCGGACGAGCGCGGCGACGGCGCCGAGCCGCGACGCGGCCCAGGGCCCGCCCGTTCGGTACCCGACCGTATCTGCGTAGGTGGTAAACGGCGCGTTGAACAGGACGATGCGTCCCTTCACGTCCGCCGCTCGGGCGCGAAGGTCTTCAAACCCGCTCACCACGATCACCTCGGCCTCGATGCCTCCCGCCAGGGTCCCGATTGAGCCGCCAAGGCCGAGGATCGCGAGCGAGTGCCGCGGCGGAGCGATGATTTCCGCGCTTTCGCGTCCCCGGACCCAGCGAGGCACCATCACCGGCTCGGTGCGCACATTCTCGAGGCCGTCGCGTTTCATCGTGTCGACGACCCATGCAATCGCCCGGTCCAGATTCTCGGATCCGCTGAGGCGATGGCCGTACGTATCCGTGAACTCGGCAAGCCGACGCCATGCGAAGTCGTCGCTGGTTGACGCATGTATCAGACGGGTAGCGGCTTCGCGGTACGAGTCGAGCCAGGCGGCGCGGGCCGGGACCTGCGTGTGCGCGCGCGGCACCAGGAACGCGCCGCCCACAAGGGCCGCGAGAGATAGTCGAACGAGGACGGTCCGCCGGTTGAGCGACATGCCCGTTACTGTAGCGTAGCTCTGTGGATTTCCGGGAGGGACCGACGAGACATCTGCGGGCGCGCGCTTCCTCAGGCCTCGAGGTCGGCAGCCGGCGGGATGCACCCAAGATTGTCGATCAGTCGAGTCTCCCCCACCCACATCGCTCCAGCCACAATCACGGGCCCGGAGATCACCGTGACAGGCTGCATGTCGGCATCGACGACCTCCAGGTATTCGAGCCTGACTGTCGCGTCCGGAGAGATCGCGGCACGCGCGCGTCGCGTCACTTCTTCCGCGTCGGTGATGCCACCGGCGATATGCGATCTCGCTTCACACAATGCCTTGTACAGCGCCGTGGCTCGCGCCCGCTCTGACGGGGTCAGCCGTCGGTTGCGCGAGCTCAGGGCCAAACCATCCGGGTCCCTGACGGTCGGCACACCGATAATCGTGACCGGTATATTGAAGTCGCGGGCCAGGCGCCGGACGACCGCAAGCTGCTGCGCATCCTTTTCGCCGAAATAACTGCGGTCGGGCAGCACAATCTGGAACAGCTTCAAGACGACTGTCGCCACCCCGCTGAAGTGGCCTGGACGAAACCGCCCGCAAAGGTGATCCGCGAGCTGCCGCACGTCGACGACGCATAAGGGAGGCGTCGGATACAATTCGGTCGCCGAAGGGGTGAAGACGACGTCCACGTCGGCCCTTCTGCACACGTCCAAGTCGGTTTCAAGGTCTCGTGGGTAGCGCTCGAGATCGTCCTTCCGCTCGAACTGCAGTGGATTGACAAAAATGCTGACGGCGACGAACTCGCAGTCCTCCCGCGCGCGCTCGATGAGCCGCACGTGGCCGGCATGCAGCGCCCCCATCGTCGGCACCAAGCCGATTGTGCGGCCGCTGCGCCGCGGCTCATCGAGCAGAACTCTGAGATGGGAGATCGATTTGACGACCTGCACGCGGCCTGGCGCTAGTTCGACGCGGCGACGGCCACCCCAGCCGCTCCAGGCGTCGCGTATCGTCCAGCGCGAACGTCAGCGGCGTACGCCTGCGTCGCCGACCGGATCGTATCTGCGATGCGCGCGTACGGCTGCACGAAGGGTGGCGCAGAGTCGGCGGACAGACCCAGCATGTCATAACTCACCAGAATCTGGCCGTCGCAATGAGGCCCGGCGGCTATACCGATCGTGGGGATTACGAGGTGCTGCGTGACGGACCGGGCCACGTCCGGCGGGACGGCCTCAAGCACGACGGCGAATGCTCCGGCCTCCTGGAGAGCCATGGCATCCGTCAGGAGCGCCTCCGCACCCGCGGGGTCGGTGGCCCGCCGGCGGTATCCACCAACCTGGTGAACCGACTGGGGCTGCAATCCAAGGTGCCCCATCACCGGTATGCCGATATCGACCAGCCGCTTCACCACGGACAGGCTCGGTCGTCCGCCCTCGATCTTCACGGCTGCCGCGCCACCTTCTTGAATCAGGCGTCCGGCATTTCGGACCGCGGCTGCCACACAGACCTGAAACGTGAGGAACGGCATATCGGCGACGACCAGCGCGCGCCTGGCGCCGCTGATGACGGCACGGGTATGGTGGACCACCGCCTCGAGCGTCACCTGGAGCGTGTCCTCATGTCCCAGAATCACGGTGCCCAGAGAATCACCGACCAGCAGCGCGTCAACGCCTGATTGATCGAAGAGAGACGCCATGGTCGCATCGTAGGCCGTCAGCATGACGATCTTTTCGCCGCGTCTCTTCTTGCCGCCGAAATCAGGAACCCGAACTCGCGTGTGCATGACCCGCCCCTGCCGAAAACCGCCGTGCCCTCCGCTTATGTAGTCATGGTATGTCCCGCGTTGATGGCAATGCAAGAACGCTTCTGCACCGGCTGCAAGCCTTCGCGGTGCTGGACGCCGCGAAGGTATCCCGACCGAGGAGGGGGAGTCAATGCCACTCGTAGTTGAACATCCAGAGCGAGGATGTCCGGAGTCTGAACGCCGGCGTGCTGACGATCGAGCGAGAACCACCAACACGCCGGGAAGACCGTACGATGCTCTGCGGGCTATCGGACCTCGAAGCCCTCGGGATACCTCTTCCTCTCGTTCTTGAGTTTCCCGTACATGAACTCTTCAACGTGGGGAATACACTGGAACTCCAGGAGCTGCATATTCGGCTGCTCGATGATCTTGTACAGCGGCAACCTGATCTTCCAGGGACGGGTGAAAGTGTCCGGGTCCGTGATCGTCGCTTCGTACCTCAGGTGATAGGGAGAGATCGCCGTGTAGCGCTCCTCCACCTTGGCGTTCGGACTCATGAAGTTCCCGGCCCTGTCAAGCCAGACCGACCGGTAGTACGGACCCTTGGTCGCAACGACCAACGTGTCTCCGTCCCAGCGGCCGGCCGATCGCCCCAACCAACGATCGTTGTCCAGCGTAAAGTCTTCAATGGCCTTGTCCAGGTCGCCTCCCTTCACCATGTGAACGACCCGAAAAGCCGACCCGCCAAATTGGTACGCTATCAAGATCTTGTCTCTGCCTTGAAGGATCTGCAATGGGTACGGCATGTAAGTCGCGCGAACTAACCCACCGCCCTGAAAACACTTCGCCTCGGGATCGGAAAGAACCTCCTCCTCACTAATGGCGTTTCCTGCTTTTAGCGGATCGTGCACCAATCGGTTCTTAAAGTATTCATCCCTCCGCTTGAGCGCCTCCGGTTTGTAGGGGATCGTTCCGCCTTCCACTATGCCGAAGCCGGGGGGTTCGGAGAGGTACGCCCCGACGAGATTTTCGTAAGGCCCCGATCGGGTGTCGTGCTCTTCAATATTCCAATTCGCGGGGCTGACAGACTGCCAGAACCCGTTCAAATCGGGTTGGCCGTCCGGAGTAGGCGGGGCCTTGTAGTTGGCTGGAAGTTGCACTTGCCCCGCAACAGACTGAGCAAGCGGCTGAGAGCTTGTGACGCTCCACAGCATCGCGATGGCGACGGCCGTTCCCAATGCTGCTATGGAGCGCTTGAGCAGGTGTCGCATCATACCTTATACCTCCTCCGCTGAACTGACACCGAACTCCGTCCCGCCCACACCCTGGGGTCGGGCGCTGTGATCTGACACGAGATTAGCCGTGCGAAACGCGTCCGAGCCGCATCCCGAGACTCGATTCTCAGCGATTCGGCTGCTTCGCCGCTTCGGCCGCTCGGATCGCCTCTTCTTTCAGCTCCTTGAGCCGCGGCTCACGCTCCTGCACCATATCGAGCTGATTTTGGATGTGGGTTTCTTCATCCAGTCGAGCGGAGCCCAGCGCCGCAGGCATATCATCATGCCCTTCGTGACAGATGGGCGAACTGATCTTGTAGCCGTCGTTCCGTGTCAACTCGTGCACCACCGTGTACGGACGCGTGTAGACTGACGGGTCCTCCACTGTGTAACGGTACTCGATGGTGTCCGGACCTACCATTGTGAACCGTTCGACGAACCGAAGCGTATTGCCCTCGCCCGGATATAGGCCGGTCCCTCCATCCTGGTAGGTCAGGACGATCGGATAGTTGTACTTGATGTTGGTCGTTTCAACGACCAGCGTAGTTCCCTCCCAGTGACCCCGCGCGTCGCCGAGCCAGTGCTTGAACTTCGGACCCACATGGGGAGACCGGTTGAGCGGGATGATGTGATACGTCTCAACCCCCTCCTCGATGACAATTGCGACATAGCCTGGGCCCTGTATTATCCGCCGTGGCCCGCCGCCAGATGAGGTGTTCACGAAAAAGGCCGCTCCGCCCTGGACCGTTCCAGCCGTCGCCTGCGGCCCAGCCGGCCGGCCGGACGTGGCCATACCCCAGTTGGTTAAAGCAGGTGTGCGCATGATGGGAATGCATCGTTCACTGGCGGGGCGATCCACGGTCCAGTCCGCGTCTCCACGGCCGAGCGAGACGGACTCGCGCCACTCGTAGCGATTCACCTGCTCTACAGTCCACGGCGGCAGCTGGCCGTCCGCCGGGTCGACAATCGCCGACGTCCGTCTGGAAAACCGCGCCTTCTCCGGCGAATACCCCACGATTGAGTTGTAATTCGGCTGGTTGCGGAAGCCTCGGTTCTCTTGTTTGCCCAGGCGTCGGAGTTCGTTACTCGCCTCTGCTTTACGTTCCAGTTCCGCAATCTCGGCATCCGTCCGAAACTGCCGATCCTTGTACTCGGGAGGCCGTACAAACGGCACCTCATGTAGGCCGCGCCAGAGACCCTGCAGGTCGGGATCCCCCCAGGGTGTGCGCGGCGGATCGTACGCGCTGCCCGCAGCCTGCCCTGCTGTCTGAGCCGCCACTGCCATCGGCATCATCGCGACAATACCAACTAACGCACACGATAGAACTCGGTAGCGATACTTCATCTGAAACCTCGGATTCATCCGATCCATTAGGCACCTCACAATTCCCTCACGCCGATGGAGTTAACTCCCTGTCCGCCGGTGCTACACCCAGACTCACTAGGTTTCCGGAAAACGCGCGCTGACACGGGATTAGCCGTGCAAGACGCGTCCGAGCCGCATCCCGAGACTCGATTGGATCGCCACGAAAGTGGATTCTGAAACTAACGCCCGGTAGGGGGTCACACACCCGCAACCGGCCGACGGTCAGCAACCGCCCCCGACCATGGCAATGAGGGTCGGAACGACTCGCTTTGTTCGGTTGGTTCACCTATCTGGTCTGGAACTCCCGCGTCAGCGGCTGCCTTGCTTTTGCGCAGCAGCTCTTATCGCCTCCTCTTTCAGTTCTCTAATTCGTGGCTCGCGCTCAAGCCTCGTGTCCTTCGCACCTTCCATGGCGTTCTCCTCATCGAGTCGACCGCCGGCGAGGCTGGAGGGCATGTCATCGTGGCCTTCGTGACAGATGTCTGCGCTGACCTTGTAGGTGTCATCCCGCGTCAACTCATGAAGCACCGTGTAGGGTCGGGTATAGACCGCGGGGTCGTCGACGGTGTAGCGGTACTCGATCGTGTCTGGGCCGACACGCGTGAACCGTTCGGTGAATCGCAGCGTCTCGCCGTCTCCCGGATAAGTTCCGCCATAACTCGTGATGATGGGAGAGGGGTACTTGATGTTCGTGGTCTCAACGACCAGCGTATTCCCCTCCCAATGGCCGCGCACGTCGCCCCTCCACTGCTTGAACTTCGGTCCCAGATGGGGACGCCCATCGAGGGGGACGATGCGATAGTCCGCGACCGAATTTCCCTGGGTTATGCTTTCGTCAAAGGTTATCGCGACGTAGCCCGGAGCCTGCAGAAATCGCCTTACCCCACCCGGACTCGCGTTGTTCGAGAAGCCCTCCCCCAGATTGACGGTCCCTGGGGTTTCGGCAGCCCCGGCGGTCCGGCCGCTGTTTGCCATGCCGAAGTTGCCGAGGACAGGCGCCTCAACGATAGGGATGCAACGTTCGCCGGCAGGGCGGTCGAACCACGAGTCAGAGTCACCGCGTCCGAGCGTCGCCGCTTCTCTCGCCTCGTAGTGCTTGACCTGCTCCAGCGTCCACGGAGGTAGGCGGCCGTCGGGCGGATCGATAATCGCCGAGGTCCGCTTCGAGTACCGAATCTTGTCGGGCTGATACCCAACGATAGAGTTGTAATTCGGCTGGTTACGGTCTCCGCGGTTCTCTTGCTTTCCGCTAAGTCGGAGGGCGTTGCGCCGTTCCCCCTCCGCTTCCAACGCGGCCACTTCTGCGTCGGTCCGAAACTCTCTGTCCTGGAGCTCTGGGGGCCGCTCAAAGGGCACCTTATGCAGGCCCCGCCAGACACCCGGCACCTGCAGATCGGGATCCCCCCACGCCGTCCGCGGCGGGCTGTAACTCGAGCCGGCAGTGCTGGTCCCTGCCCCTGGCGCCTGACCCGCCAGCGGCACCGAGGCCACCGCGACAATGACCACGAAAGCGCCCAACAGAATCAGCCAGCGATACTTCATCTGACACCTCCCGTCGCTTACCAGTGGCACTAAGGCGTTGGACCGCTATACGGCTCCCAACGAGAATCTTGTACTCGTTGCGGGGCACGATGCATGCCTGGCACGCGACCCGCGAGCGGGCCGGAGCCGTATAGCGGTCCCCGGCGCGCAAAGCGCGCCAAGAAAGACTGGCAACCAGTCGCGGGCTCCGCTGGGATATCAAGAGTAGAGCCCGTGACTGGTTTGTCGAGTTTCGGTGGAACTCTACCGCTGCCTGGTATTTGGTGTCAAGGAAGCGTACCGCGCCCATGGTATAGGGTTACCGAAGGAAAGATCGTCGCGCCATACGCCATAAACGGTGTTACCGACGCGGCTGTGCCCTGAAGGGCACCCGCGCGGGACCACAGGCGAGACACGAGTTAGATTTGTCAGATATAACCCGACTGTGCCAGCCTAGTTGCCAAGCTCCAGGTGACCGCGTGATATGGAAGATGCCCGAAGGAAAGTAGGAATGGAACCCGCCGATGGCCCAGTTCTCGTTCATTCCCTCCGGTGAAGCGAGCGACCTGGCCGACGATATCCGCGAATTGTTCGAGGACCTCGCGCGCAGCCTCGAGCGCGGACTGCAGGCCTACTCCAGCGAATGTCACCCCTCGCTCGACGTGCTCGAAACGGATCGAGCCGTTGAGATCACGATCGACGTCTCAGGTGTGCCGGCCGAGGCGCTGCGCGTGCTTTTTCGCTCGGGCGTTCTGCTGGTCGCCGGCGAAAAAGCGTCGGCACCCGTGGCGGCAGACCAGACCTTCCACCTGATCGAGCGTGAGTTCGGCCGGTTTGCGCGCGCGGTGCGACTGAATGGTGCCTTTGACGTCCAAAACGCGCGCGCGCGGCTCCGGGACGGCGAGCTGACGATTGTACTGCCCAAGCTCAAGGAACGCAGGGGCCGCGGTCATCGAATTCCGATCGCATGAACATTCTCTTCGTGGGGGACATTATCGGCCGCCCCGGCCGCGAGCTGATTCGCAAAGGGCTGCGGGCGCTGGTCGACCGCTACAGCCCGGATCTCGTGATCGCCAACGCGGAGAACGCCGCCGCGGGATTCGGCGTCACCAAGGAAATCGGCGATACGCTCCTTGAGTGGGGCGTCGACGTCATGACGTCGGGCAATCACATCTGGGACAAGAAAGAGGCGATTGACTACATCGCGGGCGAGCCGCGGTTGCTTCGCCCGGCGAACTATCCGGCCGGGGTACCCGGCCGCGGCACCTACGTGGCCCGGACCGGCGACGGGCGCGCCGTCGGCGTCATCAACGTGATGGGACGGGTGTTCATGCTGAATATCGACGACCCGTTCGCGGTCGTGCTTCGAGAAATCGAGAACATCCGGCACCAGACGCGCGTCATCATCGTCGATTTCCACGCGGAAGCGACGAGCGAGAAGGTCGCCATGGGGTGGTACCTGGACGGCAAGGTCACGGCGGTCATCGGCACGCACACGCATGTGCAGACCGCCGATGAGCGAGTGCTGCCAAACGGCACCGCGTACCTGACTGATGTCGGCATGACCGGCGGGCACGACTCGATCATCGGAATGGAAAAGGAGCCGTCGCTCGCCCGCTTCCTCAACGCGATGCCGTCGAAGTTCGAGCCAGCCACGGGCAATCCGCGGCTGAATGGCGTCGTTGTCGAAGCGGATGACAAGACCGGCCGCGCCACGCGTGTCGCGCGCATCAGCTATTCGGAGCGCGAGCTGACGGAACTGGCAAGCGCGCCGAAAGATGCGCTGCTACGGACGACCGTGTGACCTCTCTCTTCGATCTGCCCTTCGAGGAACCCGAGCTGCCCGCCCAGGCGTCGCAGCCCGAGCCGCCCGCGCCGCGGCGCGTCTTGACAGTTTCCGAGCTGACAACACGGATCCGCGCGCTTCTCGAAGATCGATTCATCGAGGTCTGGGTCGAAGGCGAGCTGTCGAACAGCCGCGTCTGGAATACCGGCCACATGTACTTCACGCTCAAGGACGCCGGCGCGCAGATCAAGGGCGTCATGTTCCGGTCCGCCGTGCGCGCGCTGCCTTTCACGCCTCGGGACGGGCTTCGCGTCGTCGCGCGCGGCCGCATCAGCGTGTACGACCCGAAAGGCGAGTATCAGATCGTCTGCGAGCACCTCGAGCCGGAGGGGCTCGGCGCCCTGCAGCTTGCCTTCGACCAGCTCAAGCAGCGCCTGTCGGCCGAGGGCCTGTTCGATCAAGGCCGCAAGCGCCCGCTGCCGGCGCTGCCACGCAAGATCGGCGTGGTGACATCGCTCGACGGCGCCGCGGTGCGCGACATCATCCATGTGCTGCGGCGCCGCTATCCGAATGCGCACATCGTCATCCGGCCGGCGCGGGTCCAGGGTGAAGGCGCCGCGCTGGACATCGCCCGGGCGCTTGCCGCGATCGGCAAGGTGGCCGGTGTCGACGTCGTCATCGTCGGACGAGGGGGGGGATCGATCGAGGATCTCCGGGCGTTCAACGAGGAAGTCGTGGCGCGGGCGATCGCCGGCTGTCCGGTGCCGACGATTTCAGCCGTCGGACATGAAACCGACGTCACGATCGCCGATTTCGTCGCCGATCTCCGCGCGCCGACGCCCTCCGCGGCCGCCGAGATGGTCGTCACTCGGAAGGATGACTTCAGCGCGCGCATCGATCGGCTGGCGCATCGCGTGAACACGACCATGGCGACGCGCCTGCACCGGTTCGAGTCGCGCCTGCGCACACTTCAGGCGCGTCCAGGTTACGCCGACGTGCGTGGCCGGCTTGCGATGCGCGGCCGCCACGCCGCGGATCTCGCACACGAGCTACGTCGTGGCCTGCGCGCGCACGTTGCGGCCCGCGAGCGGACCTACCAATCCCTGCGCCTGGCGCTCGAGACGTTCGATCTCCGCCGGCGCCTGGGCGGCCTCCGGACACGGCTCGTGGCTGCCGACGGCAGGCTCTCCGGCGCGAGCGCCAGGGGCCGTCACCGCGCCGATGGCCGGCTGCGCGCGGCGGCGGCGCGGCTGGACGCGCTCAGCCCGCTCGCCGTCCTGGCCCGAGGCTATGCTGTGTGCTGGAACGCCGACCGCACGGTGGTCATCCGCAACTCGACCGCCGTTGCGAAGGGCGACCGTGTACGCGTGACGCTGGCACGCGGCGAATTGGACTGCGCAGTAACGGGCCACGGAGACACAAAGACGCAGAGATAACCAAAGCAATTCTCTGTGCCTCTGTGGCGCTGCGGCCTGTGAGGGTGAGAACCGTTGGATCCGACAATAAAGGACTTCGAGGCGGCGATCGCCGAGCTCGAATCGGTCGTCAAGAAACTCGAGGAAGGCGACCTGCCTCTCGAGACGTCGCTGCAGCTGTACGAGCGCGGCGTGCAGCTCTCCCGCTTCTGTCATTCACGCCTGGAGGAAGCGGAGCGCCGCATCGAGGTGCTGAACGAGCGCGGCGAGCTCAAGCCCGCGCCTGCCGCGCTTACCGAGGACGACGACGGTCGGTCAAAGGTGAAAGGTTAGAAGTCAACTTCCTGAACATGCGCGCACCATCGGCGAGGAAGATGAAACTAGATCAAAGGGCAACGGTCAAAGGGCAGATGATATGGATCGCTGGCGTTGATCACGATTTGACTTTTGACTTCTAACCTACATGTCGTCGCAAGGTTTCAGTGAATATCTCCAGGCGCGCCGGGCGGAAATCGAGGCGGCGCTCGCCGCCGCCTTGCCTGCCCCACCGGGGTGCCCCGCGATCGTCGCCGACGCCATGCGCTATAGCGTCACCGCCGGCGGCAAGCGATTACGGCCGGTGCTCTGCCTGGCCAGCGCCGACGCGGTTGGGGGCGATCGCGCCCTCG
The DNA here is from genome assembly GCA_016190945.1 of Acidobacteriota bacterium. Classification (GTDB taxonomy): domain Bacteria; phylum Acidobacteriota; class Vicinamibacteria; order Vicinamibacterales; family UBA2999; genus JACPPO01. Next base: position 29,268 of record JACPPO010000153.1, read on the forward strand.
CCATGCCGGCGGCCTGCGCCGTCGAGCTCATACATACGTACTCCCTGATTCATGACGACCTTCCGGCCATGGATAACGACACCATGCGCCGCGGCCGACCGACCCTGCACGTGGTGGCTGGCGAAGGCATGGCCATCCTCGCCGGCGACGGCCTGCTGACCGAGGCGTTCGCGCTGCTCGCGCGCGCGCCCGCGGCGACGGATCCCGCGCTCGTGGCGCGCAAACTTCGCGTTGTCGGCCTGGTCGCCACCGCCGCCGGACCGGTCGGCATGGTCGGGGGACAGGCGATCGACCTCGCGTGCAGCGCCCCTGACGCGGCCGGACATTCCGCGCCGCCGTTGGATGCGGACGGGATACGCATCATGCATTCCAAGAAGACAGGCGCGCTCATCCGCGCCTCCGCGGTCGCGGGCGCGATCATGGGTGGCGCCGGAGATGGCACGATCGTGCAGGTTGATGCCGCCGCCGCCGAGCTCGGCCTCGCATTTCAAATCGTCGACGACATCCTTGACGTGGAGGGCGTGTCGGCGCATCTCGGCAAGACGCCCGGCAAGGACGCCGCCGCGGGCAAGCCGACCTATCCGGCGCTCTACGGCCTCGACGTCGCACGCCGAATGGCGGCGGAGTGCCTCGAGCGGGCCGAGCGGGCGCTGCGGGCGGCGGACCTCGCGGAATCGCGGCTCATGGAAATCGGCCGCTGGATCGTCCACAGGTCCAATTGACAGCCAAGGTCCGCCTCGATCAGCTGGTGGCCGACAAGGGGTTGGCGCCTTCGCGGGAACGGGCGCGCGCGTTGATTCTTGCCGCGCGGGTCAGTGTCGACGGGCAGGTGGTCAGCAAGGCGGGCGCGCGGGTCGAATCGGATGCGGACGTCGCCCTGCTTGGCCCCGATCATCGGTATGTCGGCCGCGGGGGGCTCAAGCTGGCGCACGCGCTCGACACGTTTGAGATCGCCGTGGCCGGCCGGGACGCGCTCGACATCGGCGCGTCGACGGGCGGATTCACCGACGTGCTCCTGGCGCGAGGCGCCACGCGCGTCGTGGCGCTTGATGTCGGCCACGGCCAGCTGGACTGGACGCTGCGCAACGACCCACGCGTCGTGATCATCGAGCGCTTCAACGCGCGGCACCTCACGCTCGCCGACCTTCCCGGTCCCATGGATATCGTGTGTATCGACGTGTCGTTCATCTCGCTGCGGCAGATTCTCCCGGTCGTCCCGCCGCTCCTTCGCGCCGGCGCGGACGTGGTCGCGCTCGTCAAGCCCCAGTTCGAGGCCGGCCGCGCGGAAGTGCGCAAAGGCGTGATCCATGACGCGGCGATCCATGCGCGCGTGGTCGAGGAGATTCGCGTCGCGGCCGCTGCGGTAGGATTGACGCAAGCTGCGGCGACGCCCTCGCCGATCACCGGCCAGAAGGGCAACGTCGAGTTCCTCCTCCACCTGCGTCCATGACCGTTCGACGCGTCGGCATCGTCGCCAAGCAGGGCCTGGTGGCCGCGTCGGAACAGGTGTCGCGACTGGGTCCGTGGCTCCGGGAGCGCGGCGTTGAGGCGATGTACGAGCGCGACACGGCGATGCTGGCGGGCGCCGCCGCGCAGGGCGCGAAGACGATGACGCGGGAGGCGCTGCCGCGCGAGGTCGACCTGGTGATCGTGCTCGGGGGCGACGGCACCCTGCTCGCCATGGCGGCCCGGATCGCCCAGTCGGGCCGCGATATCCCGATTCTGGGCGTGAACTTCGGCAGCCTGGGATTCCTGACCGAGATCCGCATCGATGAGCTGACGCCGTCGCTGGAACGCGTTCTGGACGGCACGGCCGCCTTTGACGAGCGCGCCATGCTCGCGGCCGACGCCTACCGGAAAGGTCAGCAGGTGGATTCGCGCATCGTCCTGAACGACGTTGTGTTCACGAAAGCGGCGCTCTCCCGCGTGATTGAACTGTCGGTCTCCGTGAGCGGAGAGTTCGTGACGCGCGTGAAAGCCGACGGCTTGATCGTCGCGAGTGCCACCGGCTCCACCGCCTACAACCTCGCTGCGGGGGGCCCGATCGTGCATCCGATGGTGGACGCGCTCGTCCTCACGCCGATCGCGCCGCATACGCTCACCAACCGCCCCGTCGTGATTGCCGGGAGCGCGATGGTCGAGGTCCATGCGCACGCGAGCGGCGCGCCCGAGGACATCTTCGTGACCTACGACGGACAGTCGGGATATCCGCTCCACGAGGGTGATGCCGTCCGCGTGCGCAAGTCCGCGCGCGCCCTGCGCCTGGTCAAGGCCCCCGCGCGCGGCTACTTCCAGGTCCTGAGAGAGAAACTGAAGTGGGGCGAACGCTGAACGCACGGAACAGCTCAGGGGACGAGCGAGGTTGAGCGCGGGCGTGAGCACGCGCGACCCGAGCGGCCGACGGTTTCGAGTGGCCGTCCGAGCCTTTCCGCCCTTCGACAAGCTCAGGGCGCCCTGAGCGACAGCCGAAGGGCGGCGTGTTGAGCCGCGCCGCCAAGCGAGATGGCCGTCGACGTGCCGACTCGAGAGGGATTCGAGGGCCGAACGGCGCTCGCCTACTGCAAGAGCCGGCTGTCAAACGGCAGTGGCAGGAGATCGCTGAGTTTGTGACGTCCGGTCTCGCGCTGCAGGTTGGCGAGAATCACTTCGAGGTCGCCACCGAACTCCCACAGGATCTGGCGGCAGGCGCCGCAGGGGGGCGTCGGCGCCTCTGTGTCGGCGACGACGGCGATCCGACGGAATGCGTGGTGTCCCTCTGACTGGGCCTTGAACATCGCGACGCGCTCGGCGCAGATCGTCAGCCCGCAGGTCGCATTCTCGATGTTGCAGCCGGTGACGATGGTGCCGTCCGCCGTCTCCAGCGCGGCGCCCACCTTGAACGTCGAGAATTCAGCGCGCGCGAACTCCCTGGCCTGGCGTGCTGCGACGATCAGGTCAGAGTCGCTCAACGATGCCCTCGAGCAGCGCGATGAACGTCCCCCGCACGCGGCGCGTCGTCTCCAGCACGTCGTCGTGGTTGAACGGCTCGAGCGGAACGCCCGCAGCCATATTCGTGATGCATGAGAGACCGAGAACTTCGAGGCCCATGTGCCGCGCCGCGATTGCCTCTGGGACCGTTGACATGCCGACCGCGTCGGCGCCGATCGTACGCAGATAGCGGATCTCCGCCGGGGTCTCGTAGCTTGGTCCCAGCAGCCCCGCGTACACTCCGTGGGTGACCGCAAGGCCCTTTGCCACGGCGGCCTCGTCCGCGATGCGGCGCAGGCGCTTCGAGTAGACCTCGGTCATGTCGGGAAACCGCGGCCCGAAGCGGTCGTCGTTTTCACCGGCCAGCGGGTTCGCACCGAGCAGGTTGATGTGATCGTCGATGATCATCAGCGCGCCCCGGGTGAAGCCGGTGTTCACGCCGCCGGCGGCATTGGTCAGAACGATCTCTTTCACGCCAAGGCGGCCCATGACGCGCGCGGCAAACGCGACGGTGCTGAGCGGGTGGCCCTCATAGGCGTGCACGCGGCCGGCCAGGGCTGCCACGCGTTTGCCGGCGACGGTGCCAATCACGAGACGCCCGGCATGGCCGACCACCTTCGAGGCAGGCCAGTGCGGCAACTCGGCGTACGGCATGGTGACGGCGCCGGCCAGAGTGTCCGCAAAATCACCAAGCCCGGATCCGAGGACCAGTGCCGCTTTCGGCACGTCGCCGCAGTGCCGACGGATGACCTCCGCCGCGGCGTCGACGCGTTCGAACGTCCCGGCGCTGCCCATCAAGCCAGCATGCCTACGCGACGGTGCCGAGC
>JACPPO010000157.1 GCA_016190945.1 Acidobacteriota bacterium
GCAGGCATTCGATCTTCTCGACGCCATCCGCGTGTAGCCAGAGGCGCGCACCGTCAGAGGACGCTAAGTGCTTGACCTTACAGAACGATCCTGACTTGACGTCAGAGGAACTTCGGGCTAGGTAGGGGAAAAAGGTTGTCGATTTCACTCCGAACACGAACCCGGAGTTCAGAACCCCGAACGCAGAACGGGTGGTTTCTTCAGGGCGTTCTGATACTTCATAACGCCCGCGAAGAGCGCCTCGGCGATGTGCTGGCGATAGCTCTGTGACCGGAGGAGCCCGGCCTCGTCGCGATTGGTGAGGAAAGACACTTCCACGAGCACGCTCGGCATGGTCGCGCCAATCAGCACCATGAACGGCGCCTGCCTCACCCCCAGGTTCCGCGCGTTACGGTCGGCTTTGCGCAGCCGTTCGTGCATCGAGCCCTGCACCATGGAGGCGAAATCGCGCGACTCGTCGATCTTGTTGTTGAGTGCAATGGCCTTCACGATGTCCGGCAGATTGCCCATCGTTCGTGACGACCCGGCGTTCTCGCGGGCCGCCAGCGCTTCGGCCTCGGGATTCGGCGCGAAATTGAGGAAGTAGGTTTCGAACCCACGAGCTTCCGCATTCGCGCTGGCGTTGGCGTGAATTGAAAGGAACAGGTCGGCGCTGGATCGGTTAGCGATAGCTGTCCGCTCTTCGAGCGCAACATAAGTGTTGGTGCGCCGCGTGAGCACAACTTCAACGCCGGGCTCCTTGGCGAGCAGCCGTTCAAACCGCAGCGCGATGTCGAGCACGAGCTCCGCCTCGTTGAGGCCGCGTACCTGCGCCCCTGGATCGTGACCGCCGTGACCTGGATCAATAACGACCCGTGCAATCCCCAGCCCAAGCTGACGCGACAACGAAAACCCACCGGCGGCGTTCGCCGTCGCCGCGGCCGGTGGTACTGCGGGAGAGGGGACCTTCCCCTCTGCCGCTGCGCGCGGTTGCGCGGGAGCTGCGGTTCGCTGCGCAGGGGTCCCGGTGTCGTTGGTCGCGGTTCGCTCGAAGTCGACCACCACGCGGTATGGGTTGTAGAGCGAATAGACGCTGTGGCGCCCGGCCCCCTGCAGGTCGAAGACCACCCGCGTGCGGTTGTCCGGCTGTCGTCCCACCCGCACCTGGCGCACGACGTCGTCCTCAAACGTGATGATGGCGTCTTTGAGTGCGTCCACGGCCCGAGTGTTACGGAGATCGATGAATACTCGTGCCGGACCGTTCAGCCGTTCCTCGTGGAACATCGCTTCGCGCTCGAGCTCCAGCGTGACGCGGAGCGCATCTGGCAACACTTCGCGTCTGACCGCTTTGAGCGTGGCCAAGCCGCCGGCGGCCTCGACGGCGCCGTCCAAGCGGGTCGTGTGCCCGGCAATCTGGGCGACGAGCGAGCTCGTCGGGAACTCCGTTTTCAACCGCCCGAACAGCCGGAGCGCCGTCGTTCGATCGCGTGTGTCCCCGAACTGCCAGAACGCGTTGGCGGCAAGCACCCCGGCCTGCCACAGCGCGTTGTCGCTGTGCCCACTGCGCGGGAAGCGCCGGACGAAGTCTTCGTAGGCCATCACCGTCGCGCGGACGCGGCGGAGCAGGGCTGCGGAGGCTTCGCCCGGGGGCTGCGCGCGGAGCTGCGGCGCCAAGTCGAGCTCGCGGCGCAGCTCCGCTTCACGCGCCGCCATGTCGGCGTACAACCTGTCCGCGGTCTGCGCGGGCAGATCGGCGCCCAGCGCGGCGGCCGTCAGCGCGACCGACGCGGCGAGCGCTCTACCGAAGCTGCGCATCCACCTCCTCGAAGTAGCCGCTGTCGACGAGGACTTCCCGCGGCTTGCCGCCGGCGCCCGCCGACACGAGCCCTTCAGCCTCCATCATGTCGACCAGTCGCGCCGCGCGGCTGAACCCGATACGGAGCTTGCGCTGTAGGTACGAGATCGAAGCCTGGCCGCTGCCGACCACGATCCGCGCCGCCTCGTCGTAGAGGTCGTCCTTCTCGAATTCCAGGCCCCCAGATCCCGTCTTCTCGTCCTCCGCCGTAATGGTTTCGTTGAACACCGGCCTGCCCTGCTTCCGCAGGAAGCTGGCGAGCCGCGCGCTCTCCTGCTCCGAGATGTACGGGCCGTGGAGGCGGATGCAGCGGGACGAAGCGGGCGGGAGGAACAACATGTCGCCGCGGCCGAGCAGCTGTTCCGCACCGTTGGCGTCGAGAATCGTCCGGGAGTCGGTCTTCGACGACAGCCGGAACGAGATCCGCGACGGCAGGTTCGCCTTGATGAGACCCGTGACGACGTCAACGGAGGGACGCTGCGTCGCGAGGATCAAGTGAATGCCAACGGCGCGGGCCATCTGCGCGAGTCGAGCGATCGATTCCTCCACCTCGTTGCTCGCCACCATCATGAGGTCGGCGAGCTCGTCGATGACCACCACGATGAAGGGCAGCGGCTTGGGCGCATCGGGGTCCTTCGCGGCATCGCCTTCGGCCAGCGCCAGGCGGATGTTACGGTTGTACTGATCGATATTGCGGACGCCTTCGGCCGCCAGCGTCTTGTACCGCTCCTCCATCTCGTGCACCGCCCACCGCAGCGCATTGGCCGCCTTCTTGGGATCGACGACCACCGGCGCCAGCAGGTGAGGGATTTCCTCGTACATCCCGAGCTCGAGCCGCTTCGGATCGATCAGGATCAACCGCACATCGTCCGGCGTGGCGCGATACAGGATGCTGGTCAGCATCGAGTTCACGCCGACCGATTTACCGGTGCCGGTCGAGCCCGCGATCAGCAGATGCGGCATCGTCGCGAGATCGGTGAGGTACGGCTCGCCGTGGATGGTCTTGCCCAGCGCGAGGGTGAGTTTCGAGAGCGAGCGCTGGTAGGCATCGGATTCGAGCAGCTCGCGCAGCGAGATCGCCTCACGGTTGGGATTCGGAATCTGGATGCCGACGGTGGACTTCCCGGGAATCCGATCGATGAGCACCGACTCGGCCTGCATCGCAAGGCAGAGGTCATCGGCAAGGCTCGTAATCTTGCTGTACTTGACGCCGGCTTCGGGCTTGAACTCGAAAGTCGTCACGACCGGGCCTGGATGGATTTGTGCCACCTGGCCCTCGACCGCGAACTCGCGGCACTTCTCCTCGAGTTGGCGGGCGGCGTCCATCAGCTGGCGCTCGTCAATTTTCCGCTCGATTTTCGGCGAGTCGAGAAGAGACGTCGGCGGCAGCGCATAGGCGCCGCTCCTGCGTTGCGCGGGCGCCTTGACGGGGGTGGGTTCAGGCAGCGGCAGCGACGGCGACGCGTCGGTGGGCTTTCGCGCCACCACGGGAGACGGACTCGGGATCGGGGACCGGGGACTTGGGATCGCCGGGATCATGGCCGTTCCGACACCCAGTCCCGGCTCCCCTGCGCCCGCCTTCCTTATGTGCTTGGCAATGACCTCGCGGCGTTCACGGTCTTTGCGGCGCCGTTCGACCCGAAGCCGCAGCCAGCCCACGCCCCGCGCCGAGAGGTCTCTCGATTCCTGGCTCGCGCGCGCGAACAGTCGGCCGAAGGAGAACTGCGTCGACAGGATCACGGAGAGCGCCATGAGGGTGAGGAGGACGATCATCGAGCCGGTCCGATTGAGGTACTCGGACATCGCCGCCGCCAGCCACGCCCCGATCGAGCCGCCCGCGTGGAAGGTCTTGCCGGCCACTTCGGTGCTGCCGAAGATCAGACTGAGGAACGGGCTGGCGCACCCGAAGAAGAGTGTCGCGCCGAACGCTTTCGTGTAGGCGGCGTCGGGCGGCAGGCACCAGAAGTAGTGCCACCCGATGAGCGCGAGCACGGCGGGGAGCAGGTAGGAGGCGTACCCGAACAACTGAAACGACAGTTCGGAAAGAAACGCTCCGACGCGTCCGGCGAAATTAGCGGGCGGACGGGCCGCGTCGGTGGTGAAGAACCACGCCGGGTCGGTCGGCTCGTGCGTGACGAGCGCAACCAGCCAGATCAGCGCGAGCGCAAAAAGCGCCACGCCGACGAACTCGCAGATGCGGCGGGATAAAGTCGATTCGGCCATCAGATCTCCATAAGGACGGGCAACACCAGCGGCCGGCGGCCCGAACGTTTCTTGAAAAATCGCCGCAGCGCCCCGCGAAGTTTCTCGGTCATTAAGCCCTGGTCGGTACGTTCCTCGACGCTTGAAGACTCGACGCACTCCGCGATCATCGCGGCCGCGTCCTTGAACATCGGAGCCTCTTCTCCTTCTCCAAAAACAAAGCCGCGCGCGACCAGTTCGGGGTCGCCGACCAGCAACCCGCTTTGTCTGCTGATGGCGACGACGGCAATGACGACCCCGTCGGCGGCGAGATGGCGGCGATCGCGCAGCACCTCGTCGCCGACCTCTCCGATACGCGTGACGTCGATGAGCACGCGGCCCGCCGGCGCTTTGCCGCCAATGCGAGCGCCCCGCGTGTCGAACTGGATGATGTCGCCGTCCTGCGCCAGCAGAACCTGCAGCTTCGGCGCTGTGCTTCCCCCGACGCCGCCCATGACGCGCTGGGCGACACGCGCGTGCTGCGACAGCTGGCGGTACTCGCCGTGAATCGGGATGAAGTACCGCGGGCGCACGAGCGACAGCACGAGCTTCAGCTCCTCGGCGCTGCCGTGGCCGGACACGTGAACGTGTTTCATCGAGTCGTTGACCACGTCCGCACCGCGCCGGGCGATATGGCTCATCGTCCGGGCGATCGCCTGCTCGTTGCCCGGAATGGCGCGGGCCGAGAAGACCACGATGTCGTCCGCACGGAGGCGGACGAAGCGGTGATCGTCGATCGAGATGCGCGACAGGGCCGCCTGCGGTTCGCCCTGCGAGCCGGTCGCCAGGCACAGGACATCCTGGGACGCGTAGCTTGGCACGTCGGCGTCGCGGATCTGCACGCCCGCCGGTACGCGCAGGAAACCGAGGCGCTGCGCAATTTCCGCGTTCTTGACAATGCTGCGGCCGACGAAGGCGACTTTGCGCTCGAATTGCACCGCCAGGTCGACCAGGAGCTGCATGCGGTAGATGCTGGAGGAGAACAGGGCGACGACCAGCTTGCCCGGCGTGCTGGAGAACAGCTCCTCGAAGGCGTCGATGACCTCGATCTCCGGCCCGGTGAATCCCTTGCGATCGATATTGGTACTGTCGGCAAAGAGCGCCAGCACGCCGCGGGCGCCGAGCTCCGCAAATCGGTGCAGGTCGAAGTGCTCGCCGTCGATCGGCGTCTGATCGATCTTGAAGTCGCCGGTGTGGACGATCGTGCCGATGGGCGCTGTGATGGCGAGCGCCACGCAATCCGGCATGCTGTGCGTCACCCGGATGAACTCGACAGTGAGCGGGCCGATCACGACGGTCTCGCGGGGCTTGACGGTCTTCAGCCGATCGTCCGCGTCGATGCCGTGTTCTTCGAGCTTCGGCTCGATCAGTGCGAGCGTCATAGCCGTCCCGTAGACGGGGCCGTCGAAACGTGGCAGCACGTGGGCCACGGCGCCAATGTGATCTTCGTGACCGTGGGTGAGGATGAGTGCTTTGACCTGGTTGCGGCGCGTTTCGAGGTACGTGAGGTCGGGGATGATGAGGTCGACGCCAAGCTGATCGGGATCCGGGAACATGACCCCGGCGTCAATAAGGATCGTGGTGTCCTCCCAGGACACCGCCATCATGTTCATGCCGAACTCGCCGAGACCGCCCAGCGGAACAATCTCAAGCGTGGCCGGAGACACGACCGGTACGGCGGACTGATTCATTCGGATCCCAGCTTGGAACGGTGCTCTCCGTCGACCGCGTCGGCGACCCGGGCGGGCGGCGACACGGGGGTGCCCGACTCGCCAGCAGCGGGTCGAGCGTCAGGCAGCTGGGAGCGCCTGCATATCTGGCGGGCTCAACGACTTCCGGGAAAAAACTATAGCACAGCTCGCGAGAGGCGTGCCATCTCGTGCACCGTCAGCGTCTCCGGCCGTCTGGAGGGCTCAAGTCCTGCAAGTTCAATAACTTGTGGGGCCGACCGGCCGAACGAGTCCGCGACCGGCCGGAAGGCGTTCAAGAGGGTCTTACGACGCTGCCGGAACACCCCGCGGACGACCCGTTCAAAGACGGCCTGGTCGCCCACGTCCGCAGCCGGCGCGCGGAACCGCAGGCGGATGACCGCAGACGTCACGTTCGGGGACGGGCGGAAAGCCCCCGGCGGTAGCGTGAGGAGCCGATGGACGTCAGCCAGCAGGCCCACCTGGATCGCGAGCGCACCATACCCGGCGGTTCCCGCCGAGGCCACGAGGCGGTCGGCCACCTCTTTCTGCAGCATCAGCGTCGCGTCGCGAAAGCGGCGACCATGGTCGGCCGCGTGGAGCAGCCGGAACAGGATTGGCGACGAGATGTTGTAGGGAAGGTTGCCGACGACCCGGAGGGGGCGGGGCTCGTCGCGCAGGAGCTCGTCGAGATCGACGTCAAGAAAATCGTCCGTGACGACGCGCACGTTGGCCGGCACCTGCGCGGGCAGTGTGCGTGCCAGGTCGCGATCGATTTCAACCGCGACGATCCGCGCGACGCGCGGGGCCAGCTCCCGGGTGAGCGCGCCACGCCCGGGGCCGATTTCGAGGAACGTGTCGTCGAACGAGGCCCCGAGCGCGGCGATTAGCTTGTCGACCCAGGCCCGCTCGAGGAAGTGCTGGCCGAAACGCTTGCGCGCCTTCGGACAGATGGCAGTTTTCCTGGAGTCTCCCTTTCTCCGCCCCCTTCCCTCCGCTCCCTTTCCTCTACCGTTCACTCATCGTCCTCGTCGGCCGTCAGCGTTTCGCCCCGCCAATACCGCGCCTCGATCTCCTCGATTTCCTCTTCGCTGAGGCCAAAGTAATGGCCGACCTCGTGAATGAGCGTCTCGCCAATGACGGCGCGAATCTCGTCTTCGTCTTCGCAGTCTTCTTCGATGGGCCGTTGAAACAGGGTAATGCGGTCGGGAAGGGTATTGCCGTATCCCCAGGTGCGCTCCGGCAGCGGCGTGCCCTGATAGAGACCGTAAAGCGAATCCGGCGACTCGATCTCCATTTCCTCGAGCAGGTCGGCGCCGGGCTCCTGTTCGACGACCAGCGCGAGATTCTTCATCTCCCGCCGGAAGCGCTTGGGAATCAGCGTGACCGCCTCAACGACGAGGCGTTCGAACTCGGCGCGCGTCATTCTTCCTCTTGCCTGCGAGGCCAGTCGTGATGAGCGAGCGATAGTAGTCGCAATCCTTGCGCACGGAGCACCGTTCGCACGCCGGCTTCGGACGGCAGATGCGCCGCCCATGCAGGATCTGGACGTCCGAGGCGAGCGTCCACATCGCCTTCGGCAGGGCCTGGCACAACTGCGACTCCACCTTCACGGGGTCCCTGCCCGAGGCGATGCCGATGCGGCTCGACACGCGCAGCACGTGGCGATCGACGGGCAGTCCCGGCACGCCAAGCGCGTGGCCGAGCACAACGTTGGCCGTCTTGCGTCCGACGCCCGGCAGCTTCGTGAGCGCGTCGATGTCCGCGGGCACCTGTCCGCGATGCGTCGCGACGAGTTGCTGCGCCATGCCGATGAGCGCCTTCGATTTCTGGCGGAAGAATCCGGTGGAGAGAACGAGCGTCTCCAGGTCCGCCGTGGCGGCCGCGGCGAGGGCCTTCGCGTCCGGGTAGCGCTCGAAGAGCGCCGGCGTGACGATGTTCACGCGCTCATCGGTCGACTGCGCCGAGAGGATCGTCGCCACGAGCAGCTCGAAGGCGTTGCGGTGCTGCAGGTCGGTGTCGGCGTTCGGGTGCTGCTGCGAGAGGGTCTTAATGATCCGGCGGGTGGTGGCGGCGGATTTCAGTGCACCGGCCCCTTCGTCCAGCCAACGTTCGAGTACGTGTCGGAGAACACTCTCATGTGCTCCTGCAGCGCCGCGACGAGATTCGGCAGAAACTGCACCGGAACGACGACGCGGGCGCGGACCGGGGCCCGGACGACGTGCTGGCTCTCGGCCTCGCGCACCTCCTGGTCGGAGAGCGGCATGACCTCGCAGAACGTCAGCGTAAAGTCAAACGGCGTGTGGGCGATCGAGCAGAAATTCGCGTAGATGCGAGGTTCGCCGGGCTGCTCGTCGGGGACGATCGTGAAGTTGATCTGCTTCCGTTCTGGTTGATCGCTCATGGTCAAAGGATTGTACCTTCGACCGCGGCCGGTCAGTACTTCCGCATCACGCCGACCACGACGCCCTGTACCTGGACCCGGTCGGGGTCGAGCACGATCGCCTGAACGGCCGGGTTGGCGGGCTGCAGCCGGACCTTCCCATTCTCCCGGTAGAACTTCTTGAGCGTGACGTCGAGGCCACCAACCAGCGCGATCACCATCTCGCCGTTGTCAACTGACTTGCGATCCTCGACAATCACGAAGTCGCCATCGCGGATGTGCTCGTCGATCATCGAGTCGCCCTTCACTCGCAGCACGTAGCTGTCGCGCTTGCCGACAAGGCTTTCCGGCACGGCGATCGTCTGGTTGCCGGCGACGGCTTCAATCGGGGCCCCGGCGGCGACAAACCCAAGAAGCGGCAGCTCGAGCGCGCGGCCGCCTACGCGAGTCGGGATCAGTTCAACCGACCGGCTTCGATTCCACGCGCGGCGGATGAAGCCTTTCTCCTGGAGATTGGTGAGGTGCTTATGGACCGTGGCGAGAGAGGACAGGTTGAAGCGGCGCCCAATTTCCTCGAGGCTGGGTGCGTACCCGTGCTGCTGGATAAACTCGTTCAGGTAGTCCAGGATCTCGCGCTGGCGTTTCGTGAGCGGAAGCACGCGTCCTCCTGCGATTGGGCCGAGCGGGCACGGAACCCCGGTTCCGGCGGTCTTCGGCAGAGTTGGCGTGACTATATGCGAATAGAAGGCGAAGATCAAGGTTGGATGCTACACTCGTAAAGCCAGCCTTGAGAGGCCCCGCATGCCCCTTCATCTCCGCCGCTTAGCCGTCATCTTCCTCGTGTTGCTAGCCCTGATTCCGATCGCGGCGGCTGCCGTGTCGCCCCAGGGCGCCGACGAATTCGCCCAGAAACTCGCGTTGATCCAGCGCCAGGCGGACAGCTCCGAGCGGGCGGGCATGCGGCACACCCGGCTGACGCAAGACGAGCTGAACTCCTGGTTCATGTACCGCGCGCAGCCTCTCCTTCCCAATGGCGTCGGCGAGCCTCAGGTCACGATCGTCGGCGACGGACGGCTGGCGGGGCGGGCGGTCGTGGATCTGGATGCGGTGGCCAAGCGGCATTCCACCGGCGGCACGTTCGATCCATTGAGCTTGATTGGGGGCAAGGTGCCGGTCAGCGTGACGGGCATTCTCTACACCCGCGACGGCTTGGCGCGCTTCGAGGTGCGGACCGCGGAGATGTCCGGCATACCGGTCCCGGTGACCGTGCTGCAGGAGCTGGTGATCTACTACTCGCGCACCCCCGAGCGGCCGCAGGGTGTTCGGCTGGACGACACCTTTGCGCTTCCGGCCAACATCCTGCAGATCGAAGTCGGACAGGGCCAGGCGGTCGTCGTTCAATAGCCCGTCACAAGCCACAAGGCCCAAGGCACAATACGGGGGTGATGCCTGTTGTGCCTTGAGCCTTGTGCTTTGACCCTGGATTCTCTTCTCTCGACACCGCTTCAGTTCCTCAAAGGCGTAGGCCCCCGGAAGGCGGCCGACCTCAAACGCGCCGGTCTCCTCACCGTCGAGGATCTGTTCTACCGTCTCCCATTCCGCTACGAAGATCGCAGCCGTATGCAGCCGATCGCTTCGTTGAGGCCGGGTGTCAAGGCGGCCGTGCTCGGCGAGATCAAGAGTGCGCGCCTGGCTATTACGCGGCGGCGTGGTTTCAAGATCTTCAACGCCATCGTCGGCGACGCGAGCGGCGCGATTCGCTGCAGCTGGATGAATCAAGCCTTCCTCGCCGACATCCTGCAGCCACATTTGCCGGTGGTGATCTTCGGCGACGTGAAGCTCGACTCCACCGGTCTCCATTTTCTCAACCCGGAGTACGAGCTCGTTACGGAGGACATCTCGGGCGTGCATACGGGCCGCATCGTGCCCTTCTACGAGAAGGCCGGTTCGGTGACCCCCAACATGCAGCGCAAGCTGGTGCGCCATGCAATCGATCGACTGCCAGCGGAGCTGCCCGACATCCTCCCGGCCGAGCTGCGCGCGCGGCTGCACCTGGTAGCCCGGCGCGCGGCGATCGACGAGTCGCACTTCCCGCCGAACGAGGCATCGGTCGACCAGCTCAATGCTTTCCGCACGCCGGCGCAGCGTCGCATGATCTTTGAGGAGTTCTTTCTGTTTCAGATCGGTCACGCCTGGCGGCGTCATACCAGCAGCATGGAGCTGAAGCCGTTCGTCCCCCTGGTGGACGACCGCATCCGCGCCGCCGCGGCGAAGATCCTGCCGTTCAAGCTCACGGCCGGGCAGCGCCAGGCCGTCAAAGAGATTGTCGACGACATGCGGCAGGCGCAACCGATGCACCGCCTGCTGCAGGGCGACGTCGGTGCGGGCAAGACGATCGTGGCGCTGCTTGCCGCGCTCGTGGCGATGGAGAACGGCCTGCAGGTGGCGTTCATGGCGCCCACCGAGATCCTTGCGGGGCAGCACTACGGGAACATCGTCCGGCTGCTGTTCCAATCGCGGTTCCGGGTGGATTTGCTGACCGGCAGTACGCCCGGTCTGAAAAAGCACACGCTCCACGCCCAGATCGAGCGCGGCACCTCGAATCTGATCGTCGGTACGCATGCGCTCGTGCAGGACACCATCCGGTTCCACAAGCTCGGGCTGGTCATCATCGACGAGCAGCACCGGTTCGGCGTGGCGCAGCGCGCCGCGCTCCGCGCCAAGGGGCTGCGGCCCGACGTGCTGCTGATGACCGCCACGCCGATCCCGCGCACGCTTGCGCTGACCGATTACAGCGAGCTGGACGTCTCGAAGATCGCCGATCTGCCGCCTGGCCGAACGCCGGTGCGGACATGGGTAAAGCCGGAGTCACGCCGTGACGAGGTCTATCAGCTGGTCCGCGACGAGCTCGACCGCGGCCGCCAGGCGTACGTCATCTATCCGCTCGTCGAGGAATCCGAAAAGATCGACCTCAAGTCGGCCACGGAGATGGCGGATCATCTACAGGCCGAAGTGTTTCCGTTCTATCGCGTTGCGCTCCTGCACGGACGCATGAAGTCCGACGCCAAGGATCGCATCATGCACGCGTTCGCGGGCGGCCAGATTCACATCTTGGTATCGACGACGGTGGTAGAGGTGGGGGTGGATGTGCCGAACGCGTCGGTGATGCTGGTGGAGCATGCCGAGCGGTTCGGTCTGTCGCAACTGCACCAGCTCCGCGGCCGCGTCGGCAGGGGCCCGTGGCAGTCGCACTGCGTGCTGCTGTATCAGGCGCCGTGGACCGACGACGCGCGGGAGCGGTTGAAGGCGCTGGCCTCGACAAGCGACGGATTCTCGATCGCGGAGCGCGACCTGGAGCTGCGCGGCCCGGGAGATTTCTTCGGCACGCGCCAGTCAGGCGTTCCACAGTTGCGCACCGGCGATCTCGCGCGCGATCGCGAGATCATGGAGGAAGCGCACCGCGAGGCGCGGCGCATCGTGTCGGAGGGCGGACTGAACGCGGAGCTGCTGCAGTTCGTGCAGCAGCGGTGGCAGCAGCAGTTTGGATTGATTGAAGTGGGCTAGTGCGCGTGATCGCCGGACGATTCAAGGGGCGCCGCCTCAAGGCGCCGTCCTGGGACGGCCTGCGGCCGACCTCGGACAAGCTGCGTGAGACGCTGTTCAACATCCTCGCTCCTCGTATGGAGGGCGCGCGTGTCGTTGACGGCTACGCGGGAACTGGCGCGGTGGGGATCGAAGCACTGAGCCGCGGCGCCGCGCACGTCACGTTCATCGAGCGCGACCGGCGCGCGGCCGCCTTAATCGAGTCGAATCTGGCGCTGTGCGGCGTGAAGCAGGGCTATACTATCGAGTGCGGGGACGTCGCGTACGTGCTGCGGCGCACGCCCGGGGACGCGGAATGCGATCTCATCCTGCTGGATCCCCCGTACGACATTGCCCCCGGCGCGGTGACGCAGGCGCTCGTCGCCGCGGCCGGCCGTCTCGCTGTCGACGGGCTGGTCGTGCTGGAGCGCGGACGCTGGCGCGAGTTCGAGGTGCCCGATGCGCTCAGCCGAGTGCGTGACGTCACGTCCGGCGACAGCACGCTGACGGTGATGAAGGGACATCGATGACACCATCCGGCGCCCCAAGGGGCCGCCTCGCGATCTTTCCCGGCTCGTTCGATCCGCTGACGAACGGACACGTCGATATCATTCTGCGGAGCGCCCACCTCTTCGAGCGCATCGTCGTCGCCGTGTTGCTGAACGCGGAAAAGAAATCACTGTTCACCTCCGACGAGCGGGTGGCGATCATCCGCGAGGTATTCAAGGAGTACCCGAACGTCGAAGCGGACACGTTTGACGGACTGCTCGTCGAGTATGCGCGGCAGCGCCGCGCGAGCGCGATCGTTCGCGGGCTGCGCGCCGTCTCGGACTTCGAGTACGAATTTCAGATGGCGCTCATGAATCGCCATCTGGAGCCGACGCTCGAGACGGTGTTCATGATGCCGGCCGAGCAGTACACGTATCTCAGCTCGCGGCTGATCAAGGAAGTGTTCCAGCTGGGCGGCGAGGTGCGCGGCCTGGTGCCGCCGGCCGTCGAGCGCTGGATGAGCCAAAAGCAGGGTGCAGGTGTCAGGGGATAGGGGACAGGGATCGGTTCAGCAGGTTCAAACGGTTCAACACCTTCAATAGGTTCAGGAGGGCGAAGCATGTTTGCACAGCGTCTCGCGCAGGTATCGGCCTCGGCCACGCTCAAGGTGGCGGCTGAAGCAGAGCGGCTTCGCCGCGCCGGGTTCAACGTCGTGGATTTCAGCGCCGGGGAACCGGATTTCCCCACGCCGGAGCACGTCAAGGCCGCCGGCAAGGCGGCCATCGACGCCAACTTCACGCGCTACACCGCCGTGGCCGGCATCCCCGAGCTGCGCGAAGCCATTTGCGCCCGCTACAAACGCGACTATGGCATCGAGGTCACGCCGGCCGAAGTGATCGTGACCGCGGGCGGCAAGCAGGCGCTGTTCAATTCCGCGCTCGCGCTCCTCGATCCTGGCGACGAGGTGATCACGCACGCGCCTTACTGGCCCACGATTCCCGAGCAGATCAAGCTCGTCGGCGCCACGCCCGTTATCGTGCCCACGCGCTCGACCGACGGCTTCACCGTCCACGCCGAGGCGATGGTTGCGGCCATCACTCCGCGGACGAAAGCGATCATCATCAACTCGCCGTGTAACCCAACGGGTGCGCTCGTCGATGAGGCGACCCTCACCGCAATCACGGATGCGGCCGTCAAGCGCGGCATCTGGATGATCGTCGATCTCTGCTACGAGCAGTTGATCTACGAGAACGTGCCACACAACCTGCCGACGGTGCTGTTCGACCGCCACCGGCAGCGGACGATCATCGCCGGTTCCGCGTCGAAGGCGTACGCGATGACCGGCTGGCGTTGTGGTTGGACGATTGCGCCGAAGGAACTGACGTCGGCCTTCAACGTGATCCAGGGCCAGACGACGTCGAATATCGCGTCGATCACGCAGAAGGCGGCGCTCGCCGCCGTCAGTGGACCGCAGGACACCGTCACGGCCATGCTGAACGAGTATCGTGGACGGCGCGACAACATCCACGAGTGGCTGACGGCGCATCCCGGGATTCAGTGCGTGAAGCCGAAGGGTGCGTTCTACCTGTTCCCCGATATTTCGAGGCTCCTCTCACCCGACGGCCTGAAAACGTCCACCGAGTTCGCCCAAACGCTCCTCGAGAAGGAATACGTCGTCGTCACGCCGGGAGAAGCGT
The DNA here is from genome assembly GCA_016190945.1 of Acidobacteriota bacterium. Classification (GTDB taxonomy): domain Bacteria; phylum Acidobacteriota; class Vicinamibacteria; order Vicinamibacterales; family UBA2999; genus JACPPO01. Next base: position 13,915 of record JACPPO010000157.1, read on the forward strand.
TTGACGCGCCGGGGTACCTGCGGATCTCGTACGCGACTTCGATGGAGCAGCTGCGCGAGGGCGCGACGCGGATCCTGCGCTTCGCGGAGTCGCTGCAACCGGCAAAGGCCGGCGCGTCCCGCTGAACAGGGGCCACTTATGCGGGGTCCCCACCGCGCACTGCGCGGTGGGGTGCCAGACACGGAGGCACGGAGGTTGAAGAAGTATTCTCTGTGTCTTCCTGACTCCGCGGTTCGGAGTACGTGAATGGCGCGTCCGTTGCCCGAAGGTTTCGCCGCTGCAGTGCGTGAGGTCGTTGGACCTGAGCACATACGAGCGGACGTGGCCTCGCTCGAGGCCTACGGACAGGACGCGCTCGAGCAGGGCCACCCGCCAGACCTTGTCGTCATCCCCGCCACCACCCGGGAAGTAGCCGCCATCGCGCGCCTGTGCAACGAGCGCCTCGTGCCGCTCGTCGTGCGTGGCGCCGGCACCGGTTACACGGGCGGCGCGGTGCCGACCCGCGGGGGCGTCGTCGTCTCGATGGAGCGGCTGAACCGCATCATCGAGATCGATGAAACGAACCTCCTGGCCATCGTCGAGCCGAACGTTGTCACCGCCGATCTGCAGCGGGCGGTCGAGAAGGCCGGCCTGTTCTATCCGCCGGATCCCGCCAGCCTCGACACTTCGTCGATCGGCGGCAACGTCGCCGAGTGCGCCGGCGGCCCGCGCGCGTTCAAATACGGGACGACGAAGCGCTACGTGCTGGCGCTCGAGGCGGTATTGCCCACCGGGGAGATCGTCGAGACGGGCTCGAAAGCGGTCAAGAGCGTCGTCGGCTATGACCTCACGCAGCTCCTGGTGGGATCCGAGGGGACGCTCGCAATCATCACGAAGATTACGCTGCGGCTCATCCCGAAGCCGCCCGCCCGCGCAACGCTCCTCGCGCTGTTTGGCGATATTCAAGCCGCGGTGGACGCGGTGACCGCGTTGATTCGGCGGCGCGTGGTGCCTGCATCGCTCGAACTGGTGGACGCGGACTCGCTGAGCGCCGTCCGCGACCATCTGGGCCGGGAAGTCGTGCCGCCCGGTACCGGTGCCGTGCTGATCGTCGAGGCGGACGGGATGCAATCGGCTGTCGATGACGAGATCGACAGGGTGGCGGACGGGTGCCGGGAGGTCGGCGCAATGCGCGTCTCGGTGGCCGCCGATGAAAACGACCGGGACCGGTTGTGGAACGTGCGGCGCCTGTTGTCGGCGTCGCTGATGGCGACCGGCCTCCTGAAGATCAACCACGACGTCGTCGTGCCGCGCGGACGCGTCCCGGATCTCTTTCGCGTGATCCAGGAGCTCAAGAAGACCTTTGGTCTGAGGATCGCCGCGTTCGGTCACGCGGGCGACGGCAACATCCACGTGAATCTCATGGTGGATCGCACCAATCCCCGGGAGCTCGCGCGGGCCAAGCAGGCCGAGCGCGCGCTCTTCGAGCGCGTCGTCGCGCTCGAGGGCTCCATCAGCGGCGAGCATGGCATCGGGTTCGCCAAGGCGCCGTACATCGGCATCGAGCTTTCGCCGGAGGAGATCGCCCTGATGAAGCGCGTGAAGGCGGCGTTCGATCCGAACGGGATCCTCAATCCCGGAAAGATCTTTCCCGCGTAACCCCGCGATAAGCTCCCACGCTCCATTCATGATCACCAACCCTGGCTCCATGACTTGATGGCGCTCCGCGGGCGCCGCGCCACCCGCCGGCTGCAAGCCGGGTCGGCCGGCCCGTACTGGTGCCTACCTATTTGAAGATAGACTTCGCGATCGTCGCGTGCACGCCTTTCGTTTGATCGACAGCCTGCGTCACGTGCAGATCGGCCGCCAGCGAACACAGCACATACGCCTCGTCTCGTGACAGCCCCTTCTCGGCGACCAGAAGCTCGATCATCTCGCGGGTGGCGAGCCGCGTGGCTTCATCGAGATCCTCGTGGAGTCCCATGCTGATGTAGTGCGCTGAGGTTTCCGCGCGAGGCCAGCGCAACCGCTGGCCCTTGCGAAGGCGCACCTCGAATGTGCCCCGAAGCGACGTCTCCAGCGCCGTGCCGGTGACTTCGCCGTCGCCCTGCATGCCGTGGCCGTCGCCGATCGACAGCAGGGCGCCTCGCACGTGCACCGGCAAGTACAACGTCGATCCCGCAACGAGATCCTTGTTGTCTAGATTGCCGCCGTGCCATCCAGGCGGGCGGCTCGAAATTCTTCCGACCAGGGGTGGGGGCGCTACTCCAATCGAGCCGAAGAACGGCGCAAGGCTTAATGAAATCCCCGGCTTGAACTCGAAGCGGTCGGCCCCTGGCCGCCAGCGTAGCATCCGGAAATGCGCGTAAGGAAAGTCGTCGGGAATGGCGCCTCCGCCGGGATTGAACGTGACAACGCCGAACGGATGGAGGAACTCGATCGCGAGAATCCGCACTTCCAGCGCGTCGCCTGGCTCGGCGCCCTCGACGAGGATCGGTCCGGTCAGTGGATGTACGCCAGGGCCCCGCTCGGTGACACCACGCTCGACGGCCTTTAGCGACTCCGGAATCTCAGACTCGCTCGCCCCCGCCAACCTGAGTCGCTGCAGTCCGCCTGCGACCATCGTCTCGACCCGAACGCGATCTCCCGAGGCGATCCGGAGCACCGGCGGCACGCGGGAGTCGTAGTAACCCCAATGCACGTGCTCGGGAGTCAGCGCGAGATCGTGCGTGCGAGGCTGCTGTGTCCACGCGGTGTGCGTCGCCGCCAGCACGGCGAGACCAATTAGGAAGGCTCGATTCATAATGTCGCTCCTGTCGTAAGTCGGCGAGGACCGGCCATATCAACGGATTCGCGCTGAGCCGTGGAGGCAAAGCGCACGCCTACAACCCCGATGGCTCGCCGCCGTCGGCGCAAGCGCCTGGTTATGCCGCGGCTTCGGTTGGCAACACCCATCCCGGAAACACCAACACACTCGGATGACACTTAAGCGCGCGGGCCAGCACCTTGGCTCGCTCCACACCTAGGTGAACACGGTTGTTTTCGATGGCCGACAGCGTGGCTTGAGAAATACCCGTGCGCTGCGCCAGATCGTTCTGGCTGAGCCCCTGGAACTCCCGAACAATGCGCACCGACTCCCCGACCGACACCGCGACGCGCTTTTTCGCTGGACGATATCCCCTCATCTCACCGCCTCCGATAGTCATGTGGCGTGATGGACTCCACGTAACAGGCCAGGTCCGTGGAAGCTACCCGGTAGATCACACGCCATTGGTCACCAAGCCACGATGACCGAAAAGATCGCCATTCCCCCGCCAACCCTTCGTCATTGAAGCCTCTGATAAGGCGCAGTCCCTTCGGACCGGACAAACTGGCGATGTCCTTCCACTTTTCATATCGCTTCAGGATCTCTCGCGGGGCCTTGGCGAGCTGCTGGTCGAGGCGGCGGTGTTCCAGCACCCGCCACATTACACAAGTGTGCCCATGTCATTTATGACATGTCAAGCAAGCCTCGGGAACATAGAGGCCGATTCCCCTAGCTTCTCTTGATCGCTGCGATCAGTACGCCCATGGCCCTCATCTACGCGGCGTCGGCAGGGGCCTCCATGGAGTCGGTACTCGGCCTCGTGAACCTAGCGATTCGTCACCAGCAGCACGGTCTCCAGATTCTGCTCCGGAATCGGCGAGACCAGCGTCCGCAGCCGCACCTTCGCCGTGTCCAGGTAGCGTACCTGGCCGAGCCGCCGCGCCGTGACGCCCGAGATCGCCTCGAGGCGGGGGAGATCGGCCGCGCGCACCACAAGGAGGACAGGCTCCGGCGATGTCAGAAAGTCAAGCGCGACTCCCTCGTTGAATAGTTCCACTTGCTTGAAGCGGGTATAGAAGACGAGGCTGCGGACGAACACCTGGTAGGTGCCAACGGGCTCGCCTGAGGCTCGATGGGCCAGGACGAGCGTCGCCATCTGTTCCACCGGTTCAGGCCGCGTGCCCGCCAGCGTGCCGAACTGTACCGAGAGGAGCAACACCGCCGCGCAGATGGTCGCCACCGCGGGCAGGCGGCGCCAGCGTCGTGATGCCGCGATCCACGCGAGGACCACGGCGGACGCCGCGATCAGCGCCACGCCGATGGAAGTCAGCACGGGATAGGCAGTGATGAACAACGGCTTAGCCCGGTAGAGAAGGATTGCCACGGCCGCATACAAGGCGGCCGTTCCCCAGGTCGCGATCGCGAGCCCAGTTCGGGCAGCGTTACCTGCGTCCGCCGTGCGTGTTGCGATCGAGCGGGCGAGCAGGATGGCCAGCGGCGGCAGGACCGGCAAGATGTATCGAGGCTGCTTGCCGATCGAGATCGTGAAGAAGAGCAGCGGCACGAACGCCCACAGCAGCAGGCGCCGCTCCATGTCCGTCAACCGCCGCTGCCCCCGCGCGACCCGGGTGGCCGACCGCCACGGCAACGCGACCAAGTACGCGGACCACGGGAGCATTCCCCCTACCAGAATCGGCAGGTAGAACCAGATCGCGCGCGGCTCGTTAAAGCGGTTCGTCGCGAAGCGCTCAAGGTTGTCCCCCACGAGAAAACTGTGGAGATAGGCGACTCCGTGGCGCAGTGTCATCGCGCCGTACCACGGGAGGCCGACAACCGCGCAGACCGCCGCCGCTGTCGCCAGGTCGCGGACCCGGACCGGCGCCGTGCGGCGCTCGCGCCACCAGATGGGCGCCAGCACGAGGGCCGGCACCACGAGCGCCACCGGTCCCTTCATCAGGAGCCCGAGGCCCGCCGCCCCGCCCGCGGCGACCCAACGGCGCTCGAGCGCTGCCCAGATGGTGAGTGTGATGCAGAAGGTGAGCGGAAGGTCGGGAAGCGCAAGCCGCGCCATGGCGAAGTAGCCGTAGCAGGTGGCGACGATCGCTCCGGCCAGCCAGGCGGCATCATCATGCACCGTGATCCGGCGCGCCGCCGCCCAGGTCAGCAGCACGAGCCCGAGTCCCGACAGCGCCGACCACCACCGCGCAGTCCACTCGCTTGGGCCTGCCAGCACGTAGGTGACGGCCGTCAGCCAGTAGTAGAGCACCGGCTTCTGCCAGCGCTCCTCGTAGTTGAAGTGCGGCGTCAGCCAGTCGCCGCCCTCTGCCATCTCGCGCGCCGCCTCCGCGTAAAACCCTTCGTCAGAGTCACTGATCGCGGGGCGTCCAAGGCCAAGGAAGAAGGTGAAGGATGAGAGGAGGGCGAGCGTGAGAACCAGCCGGCGCACAGGGGAGTCATTCTATCGGACGTCGGCAAGCGGCGCTGCGCGCTGTCATAATCGGCGTATGCGCAAGACGGTCGCCGTTGTGGGCGCTTCGAGTGATCGGCACAAGTTCGGCAATAAGGCGCTCCGCGCGTTCCAGGCCGAGGGCTATCGGGTGATTCCGATCAATCCCAATGAACGCGAAATCGAAGGCCTCGTGACCTACGCGTCCGTGCTCGATGTGCCCGGGCGGATCGACATAGCCACGATCTACGTGCAGCCGGACGTCGGCCTGCGGCTGCTGGCGGAGTTCGAACAGAAGCAGATCGCGGAGATCTGGATCAATCCGGGAGCGGACCGCCCTGAGCTCCTCTCCGAAGCCAGGCGGCGCAAGCTCAACGTTATCGCCGCTTGCAGTATGGCCGCGATCGGCCGTAATCCCGACTCGTTGTGAGGCGTAGAACTGCCATGGTGACGATTCGATTAAGGAAGAACGGTCCGTACGTCGTGGAAAGTGACGATGTGCGGATCGTTGATTGGAATGGCGCGCCGTACACGGTTGAGCGCCGGCCGGTCGCGCTGTGTCGGTGCGGTGCTTCAACCAACAGGCCGTTCTGCGACGGCACGCACTCGAAGAGAGGCTTCGAGGCCGCGGAAGCCGCCGTCCGGGAATAACCCTGAAGGCGGAGCGCACAACGCAAGAACCAGGTCCTTGCGTCGGGCGCCGCGCCCACCGGGCGGCCGGTCTCGGCCTCGCCGGGGTGTTCCGCCGTCACCGTCGCGGCGTTCTCCTCGAGATCGGCCTGTTTTCCGGCGCGCGGTCCCCGCGTCCCACGACAAGCGCCGAACTGACGAGCGCCGCCAACGTCCCCAGCATCCAATGCCTTTTCATGATTTTTCCCTCGACTGGAGCGTTGTTCAAGGACTGGACATACACGGACCCGCTACCCGGCCAGATATCCGAACAGGTGGGCCAGCGCTTCACGATGCATCACATTATTTTATTATGTAGGAATAACTATCAATTTGACTGATACGGTCCCATCAGTCAGACTTGCCGACATGCCCACACGCACCGGCGCGCAGATTATCTGGGAGTGCCTGGTCCACGAGGGGGTACAGACGGTGTTCGGGTACCCGGGGGGCGCCATTCTGCCGACCTATGACGCGATGCTCGATTACCCGGTTCGGCACGTGCTGGTCCGCCACGAGCAGGGCGCGACGCACATGGCGGACGGCTACGCCCGCGCTGGCGGGAGCGTGGGGGTTGCGATGGCCACTTCCGGCCCCGGCGCGACGAATATGGTGACCGGCATTGCCACCGCGATGATGGACTCTTCGCCGGTGGTCTGCATCACCGGTCAGGTGCCGAGCAAGCTGATCGGGTACGACGCCTTCCAGGAAACCGACATCACCGGCATCACGGTGCCGATCACGAAACATAACTACCTGGTGACGCGCGTGGAAGACATCATGCCGGCGATGAAGGAAGCCTTCCACCTCGCCAAGTCGGGGCGTCCGGGTCCGGTACTGGTCGACATTACCAAGGACGCGCAGCAGGGGTCGCTCGACTGGCAGTGGGACCCGACTCCCGTGAAGATGCGGGGCTATCGTCCCAGCCCGCCTGCGACGCGCGCCGACCTTGCCAAGGCGATGGCGCTCGTGCGCGGCTCCCGGCGCCCGATCATCCTGGCCGGCCAGGGCGTGATTCAAAGCGGCGCCATGAAAGAGCTGGTCGCGTTCGCAGAGCGCATCGACTCGCCGATCGCCATGACGCTCCTCGGGCTGGGCGGCGTGCCGGCCAGCCATCGCCTGAACCTCGGCATGATGGGGATGCACGGCGAAGCGTGGGTCAACCACGCCATCCAGGAAGCGGACCTGCTGATGGCGTTCGGCATGCGGTTCGACGACCGCGTGACGGGCAATACCAAGACGTACGCACCACACGCCAAGAAGCTTCACGTCGACATCGATCCGTCCGAAATCAACAAGAACGTTCCCTCCGATGTGGCGATTGTCGGCGACCTGCGCGGGACGCTGAAAGACCTGCTCGACACGCTCGAGCCCGCCGATCACGCGCCGTGGGTCGCCTACATCGACTCCATGAAAGGCGATGCCGCGGTGCGCGACATTCAGAAGCTGCCCGACAGCGGGCACCTCTACGCGGCGCACGTCATCAACGACATCTGGCGCATCACCGGGGGCAAGGCGGTGGTCGTCACTGACGTCGGCCAGCATCAGATGTGGGAGGCGCAGTACTACCATCACGAGACGCCGCGCTCGCTCATCACGTCGGGCGGTCTCGGCACGATGGGCTTTGCGCTTCCGGCCGCCATCGGCGCCAAGGTGGCGCGCCCCGACGCCGAAGTCTGGGCGATCGTAGGCGACGGCGGCTTCCAGATGACGCAAGCGGAGCTGACAACCGCGGCGCAGGAAGGCGTCAAGGTCAACATCGCGATCATCAATAACGGGTACCTCGGGATGGTGCGGCAGTGGCAGGAGTTCTTCTACGAACGGCGTTACGCGGCCACACCGCTCCGCAGTCCTGACTTTGTGAAGATCGCCGAGGCGCACGGCCTCGAAGGTTTCCGCGTCGCCACGCGCAGCCAGGTGGCCGATATCGTCCAGCGCGCCCGGTGCGCCGAAGGCACGGTGCTCATCGACTTCAGCGTCGAGCAGGAAGACAGCGTCTACCCCATGGTACCGGCGGGCGCCGCCCTCGATGCCATGATCCGGCGTCCGGAACCCTCGGTGCTCGCGGAGACAGGCGCGGATCCGATCTGAGAACAAATCCCAATGACCAAATCCCACATTCCAACGGGAATTCGGATTTAGGAATACTTGGGTCTTGAGATTTGGGATTCAAACGAATGCATCACACTCTCATCGCGCTGGTGGAAGACAAGCCTGGCGTACTCAACCGCGTGGCGTCACTTTTCCGCCGCCGCAACTTCAACATCGAGTCGCTGACGGTCGGCCGCACGGCGGAGCCTGGCATCTCGCGCATGACGATCGTTATCGACAGCGATCAGGCGAGTGCCGAGCGGGTCACGGCCTACCTGTACAAGCTCGTGAACGTGCTGCAGGTGGAGGATCTCGGCTCGGTGCCGGCGGTGGCGCGCGACCTGGCGCTGGTCAAGGTCACTGCCGCCGGCCACGATCGGGCCGCGCTGCTGCGCGTGGTCGACGAGACCCGCGCGCACATCGTCGACACCGGCGAACAGACGATGACGCTGGAGATTACCGGCGAGCCGCCGCACGTGGACGCGGTGATCGCCCGGCTCGATCCGCTCGGCATCGTCGAGATGGTGCGGACCGGCCAGGTGGCGATGCGGCGCGGCGACACCGCGCTCTCGGCGGCGCAGTACTCATAAGCACACCCAACAGGAGCATGGCATGGCGACGATGTTTTATGACAGGGACGCGGACATCCAGTTGATCCGCGAGCGGAAGGTAGCGGTCGTTGGATACGGCTCGCAAGGGCACGCGCATTCACTCAACCTGAAGGACGCCGGCGTCGACGTGGTCGTCGGCCTGCCGTCCACCAGCCAGTCGGTTGAGAAGGCGAAGGCCGCGGGCCTCACCGTCACGAGCGTTGCGGACGCGGCCAAGTGGGCCGATGTCATCATGATGCTCGTGCCCGATCAGCACCAGGCGAAGGTGTACAGCGCCGATATCAAGCAGCACCTGACCGCCGGCAAGATGCTGATGTTCGCGCATGGATTCGCAGTCCGGTTCAACTGGATCGTCCCACCCAAGGACATCGACGTCACGATGGTGGCGCCCAAAGCGCCGGGGCACCGGGTGCGCGAGGTGTTCACGGAGGGCGGCGGCACGCCGGGCCTCCTCGCCGTTCACCAGGACGCAAGCGGCAGGGGCCGCGCGACCGCGCTGTCCTACGCGCGCGCCATTGGCTGCACGCGTGCGGGCGTGATCGAGACGACGTTTGCCGAGGAGACTGAGACCGACCTGTTCGGTGAGCAGGCGGTGCTGTGCGGTGGCACGAGCGCACTGGTGAAAGCGGGTTTCGAGACGCTCATCGAGGCGGGATACCAGCCCGAAATTGCGTACTTCGAGTGCCTGCACGAACTGAAGCTGATCGTCGACTTGATGTACCGCGGCGGCCTGGCCTACATGCGCTATTCGATCAGTGACACGGCCGAGTACGGCGACTACACAGCCGGATCGCGCATCGTCACGGATGAAACGAAGGCGACGATGCGGCAGTTGCTCAAGGAGATCCAGTCAGGGGAGTTCGCGAAGAAGTGGATCCAGGAGAACGAGACCGGCTGTCCCAACTTCAAGGCGATGCGCGAGCGCGACCGCAACCATCCGGTGGAGATCGTCGGGTCGAAGCTCCGGGACATGATGCCCTTCCTTGATCCCGTGAAACTGCCGCAGCCGGCCTCCGTGTAGCGGACAGAAGGCGGCGGGCGGTGATGAACAAGTATTCCTCCCGGGTGACGGGGCCCCGCAGCCAGGGTGCGTCCCAAGCCATGCTGTACGGCACCGGCCTGACCGATGCGGACCTCCAAAAGCCGCAGGTCGGCATCTGCAGCATGTGGTACGAAGGCAACACCTGCAATATGCACCTCGACCGGCTCGCCGCGCACGTCAAGGAAGGCGTGCGCGCGGCGGGCCTGGTCGGCCTTCGGTTCAACACCATCGGCGTCAGCGACGGTATCTCGATGGGGACCGAGGGCATGAGCTACTCGCTCCCGTCGCGCGACCTGATCGCCGACTCGATCGAGACAGTCATGCGGGCCCAGTGGTACGACGCGCTCGTCACGGTGCCTGGCTGTGACAAGAACATGCCCGGCTCGATCATCGCGATGGCGCGGCTGAATCGTCCCTCGCTGATGGTCTACGGCGGGACGATTCGCGCCGGCCAGGCGCTTGGCAAGTCGCTCGACATCATCTCGGCCTTCCAGTCATACGGCGAGTTCCTCACCGGCGTCATTACCGACGAGCAGCGGCTCGAGATCGTCCGTCACTCATGTCCCGGCGCGGGCGCGTGCGGCGGGATGTACACCGCCAACACGATGGCGGTAGCGATTGAGGCGCTGGGCCTGTCGCTGCCGTACAGCTCGTCGCTCCCAGCCGACGACCCGGGCAAGGCGGAGGAGTGCCGCCGCGCCGGGGCCGCCGTGCGCACCCTGCTCGAGCGCGACCTCAAGCCGCTCGACATCCTCACGCGCAATTCATTTGAGAACGCGCTCACCATGGTGATGGCGGTGGGCGGCTCCACCAACGCCGTACTGCACTTGCTGGCCATCGCCAAGGCAGCGGGGGTGTCGCTGTCATTGGACGACTTCCAGCGCGCCAGCGATCGCGTGCCGCTGCTGGCCGACCTGAAACCGAGCGGGCAGTACGTCCAGGAAGATCTGCATCGCGTGGGTGGGACGCCGGCCCTGATGAAGTACCTGCTCGAGCGCGGCTTCCTGCACGGCGACTGCATGACCGTGACGGGCAGGACGCTCGCCGAAGAGCTGTCGGACGCTGCGCCGCTCGTCCCCGGACAGCGGGTCATTCAGCCCATCGAGCACCCCGTGCTGGGGCGCGGCCACATCCGAATCCTCCGCGGCAACCTGGCCCCGGATGGCGCCGTCGCGAAGATTACGGGCAAGGAAGGCGAGCGGTTCGCAGGCTCCGCCAAGGTATACGACTCCGAGGAAGCGATGCTCGCCGGCCTCGAAAAGGGCGAGATCGCCAAGGGTTCGGTCGTCGTCATCCGCTACGAGGGGCCAAGAGGCGGGCCGGGCATGCCTGAGATGCTGACGCCAACGTCCGCGATCATGGGTGCGGGCCTCGGCAAAGAGGTCGCGATGCTCACCGACGGCCGCTTCTCGGGCGGCTCACACGGCTTCATCATCGGCCACATCACGCCCGAGGCGCAGGAGGGCGGCCCGGTCGCGCTCGTGCAGGACGGCGATCGCATCAGGATTGATGAGACCGCATGTGAGCTTCACTACGATCTCAGTGCACACGATCAAGCCTCCCGCCGCCCTCGCAGGAAGCCGCCGCAACCTATAGCC
>JACPPO010000015.1 GCA_016190945.1 Acidobacteriota bacterium
AGATAGACGAGATCGACCGACTCATCGTCCACGTGCCGTCGGAGCACGTCGAGATTGTCCCCGTAATAGAGCTGATTCATTGGGGTCGTGAATGGTAGCTTAGCTCACAGACGGTTCCGCTGCCTCACGGCCGCGAACCCCGGCGGCGAGGTGTGGCGTGTCCGGAGCAAGACCCTGATCAGGCGGATTCCTTCACGCGCTGCCATTCGCCTTCCATCTCTTCCAGCGTGGCGTTCTCGAGCGACCGGCCGCGCGCGGTGAAGGCCTGCTCCACGGCATCGAACCGACGCGTGAACTTCTCATTGGCGCCGCGGAGCGCCGCCTCCGGCTCGATCCCCAGCTTGCGCGACAGGTTGGCCATTGCAAAGAAGAGATCGCCCATTTCCTCTTCCGCACGCGAGAGGTGCCCGGCGGCGCCGGACTCGACCTCGCGTCGGACCTCCGCGACCTCTTCCTCGATCTTGTCCAGAACCTCGGTCGGCTTCGCCCAGTCGAAACCGACGGCCGCCGCCCGGGCGCCGATCTCGTACGCGCGCAGGAGCGACGGCAGCGTCTTCGGCACGCCGCTCAGCGTCGTCTTGGCGCGAACCGCAGCGTGGTCATCGGCTCGCCCCGAGCTCTGTCGAAGGGCAGCCCGTTCGTGCGCTTTCATCGTCTCCCACCGCTCGATGACCTGATCGGTCGTGATGGATCCGTTCCGATCCTCGCGCGCGAACACATGCGGATGCCGGCGGATGAGCTTGCCGCAGATCGCGTCGATGGCGTCGGCGATCGTGAAGTGACCTGCCTCCTCACTGATCTGCGCCAGGAACACCGCCTCGTAGAGATAGTCGCCCAGCTCTTCGCACAGGTTCGCGGGCGTGCCGCTCTCGATCGCCTCCAAGACCTCGTAGGTTTCCTCGAGCACAAACGGACGCAGCGAGGTCACCGTCTGCTCGCGGTCCCAGGGGCACCCGTCGGGCGCCCGCAATGCGCGCATGATGTCCACGAGTCGGTTGAAGCGGGCGCCTGCGCCGTGGGGTGGGGCGGGGTCGGCCATGATGGCTGTATGCTACCATCCGATTTTGGCCTGGTTGGCAGTTGGTAGTTAGTAGCTCGCGATGGCTGAGGAAGCGCAGGCACAATCCGCTCAGGCACACACCCCGTCAGGCATCAACTTCGTTGCGTTCGTGCTGTCGCTTGCGCATACCGCGGCGGTGCACTTCGGCGACGTGCCCGATCCCGTCAGTGGCGCGAAGGCTGAGGCCAATCTCGCGGCGGCCCAGCAGATGATCGACATCCTCGCGCTGCTTGAAGCGAAGACGCGAGGCAATCTTACCGCCGAAGAGCGCCAACTGCTCGAGCAGGTGCTGTTCGAACTGCGCCTGCGCTACGTCCAGGGGCCGAAGGCGTCGCCCGGGTCGTCGACGCCGGAGCCCAAGTCGCGCATCATCCTCCCTTGAGCCCCGAGCGTAGTCGAGGGGGACCTCTCCCTGCGCGGATCACGTTCCTCGGTACCGGCACGTCCTCTGGTATTCCGATGATAGGGTGCGGGTGTGCGGTATGCCGATCGACGGACGGGCGCGACCGGCGGCTGCGCCCGTCCATTTACGTCGACGTGTCCGGTCCGATTGGGCTGCTCGTGGATACGGGCCCCGACCTGCGGCAGCAGGTACTGACTTACGGCGTTCCGCGCGTCGATGCCGTCTTGTTCACGCACGGTCACGCGGATCACATCCTCGGCCTGGACGAGATCCGCCGCTTCAATGCCATACAGGAAGGGCCGATACCTTGCTACGCGACCGCGGCCGCCGGGGAGAGCATCCGGCGGACGTTTCACTACGTCTTCGACGGCGCCCCTCGACAGGGCGGCGGCATCCCCAAGGTCGACATGCACGACATCAGCGGCCCCTTCACCATTGCCGGCGTGCGCATCGTTCCCGTGCCATTGTGGCACGGCCGCTTGCCGATTCTCGGCTTCCGTTTCGGCAACTTCGCCTATCTGACCGACTGCAGCGCCATTCCCGACCAGTCGTGGCTGCTCGTTGCCGGCGTCGACACGCTGGTGATTGGCGCCCTTCGCGACCGGAAGCATTCCACGCACTTCACCGTTGCCGAAGCGCTCGACGCGATCGCGCGAATCGCGCCGCGCCGCGCGTATCTCACGCACATGGCCCACGACCTGGGCCACGCGGAGACGAGCGCGCGGCTGCCCGGGGGCGTCGAACTGGCATATGATGGCCTCGTGCTCGACGCCAGCGTCGACGCGTCGTAGCCTGCATGGAGGTCCTGCACTTTCCCGATGATCCGCGGCCGTCGTGGCTCGTGCATCCCGTGCTCGCCCTCGGCAATTTCGACGGCCTGCACCGCGGACATCTCAAGGTTATCGAGCGCGTGAAGCGCGGTGCGGGCGAGCACGGCGGTATCGCGATGGCGATGACCTTCGACCCGCATCCGCCTCGCGTCGTCCGACCCGACAAGGCGCCGCCGCTGCTGATGACCACCGGGCAGCGCCTCGAGGCGCTGGACCGGGCCGGCATCCACTGCGTCGCCGTCGTCCGTTTCACGCCGGAGCTCTCCCGCTGGGCCCCGGAAACGTTCGTCCGCACGGTGCTCGTGGAATGGCTGCGCGTCTCGGAGGTCTGGGTGGGCGCGAACTTTCTCTTCGGCCACGAGCGGAGCGGCAACTTCACCCTGCTGCGGACGCTCGGCCAGCGGTACGGCTTCCGTGCCGAGAAGATCGACCCGGTGCGCTATAAGGAGTTCGTCGTCAGCAGCACCCGCATCCGTCGCCTGGTGGCCGAGGGGCGCATGGACGAGGCCGCCGCGCTGCTCGGTCATCCCTACTGCCTCGCCGGCACGATCGTCGAAGGCCGGCGCCGCGGCCGCGAGATCGGGTTTCCGACGGCGAACCTCCGGACCCCGAACGAGCTGATCCCGCCGCACGGCGTCTACGCGACGACGCTGGCGGTCGGCGGGATCGTGCATGCCGGACTCACGAGTGTTGGCGTCAACCCCACGTTCGGCGACAGCACCAGGGCGACGATCGAGACCTACCTGCTGCGATACGACGGTGACTTGTACGGGCGCGAGGTGCAGCTTGGCTTCGTGCAGCGGCTGCGCGACGAGCGGCGGTTTGACGACGTAGACGGGTTGAAGGCGCAGATCGAGGCGGATCGCAGGCGCGCCGAACGATTGTTTGCGCGAATGTCGATCTGAGGTCTCTCCATGCTGCGTCTCTATAACACGCTCACGCGCCAGGAGGAGCCATTTGCGCCGCTGAACGGGAATACCGCCCGGATGTACGCCTGTGGCCCAACCGTCTACGCCCGCGCGCACATCGGCAATTTCCGGACCTTCGTCTGCCTCGACGTGCTGCGCCGCACGCTCAAGTACGTCTGCGGCCATGACGTGCGGGAAGTGATGAATTACACCGACGTCGACGACAAGACGATTGCCGGCGCCCAACGGGCGGGCGTGCCGCTTCGCGAGTACACGGAGCCGTGGATCAAGGTATTCCGCGAGGATGCCGCGCAACTTGGTATCGAGACGCCGGAGGAAATGCCGCGGGCCACAGACGAGGACAACCTGCGCGCGATGGGCGACATGATCGTCGCGCTCGATCGCAACGGCCACACGTATCGCCGCGACGGATCGACCTACTTCAAGATCTCGACGCTGCCACAGTACGGCCGGCTCGTGAAGATCGATCGGGAGGCCGTGAAGGATGGCGCGCGCGTGGACGTCGATGAGTACTCCAAGGACGACCCCCGAGACTTCGTCCTGTGGAAGGCGTCTCGTCCCGGCGAGCCGACGTGGGACTACGGCACCGGTCCGGGTCGTCCAGGGTGGCACATCGAGTGCTCCGCCATGGCGCTCAGGCTCCTGGGCGGCCCGCCGATCGATATCCACGCGGGCGGCATCGACCTGATCTTCCCGCATCACGAAAACGAGATCGCGCAGAGCGAGGGCGCCACGAACCAGCCATTTGCCCGCTTCTGGGTGCATGTCGAGCATCTGTTCGTCGAGAGCGAGAAGATGTCGAAGTCGCTTGGCAACGTCTACACGCTTGCCGAGATCGCCGCGCGCGGGCACCGGGCATCGGCGTTGCGATACCTGCTCCTCTCGTCCCATTACCGGAAGCAGCTCAACTTCACCTGGACCGGCATGGACCAGGCGGAGGAGGCGATTGGCCGGATTGTCGATTTCCGGGCCCGCCTCGATTCCGTGACGGGCGACGGCAGGCACCCGCGCGTCCAGGCCGCGGTGGAAGGCGCCCGGCAGGCGTTCAGATCCGCGCTCGAGCACGATCTCAACACGGCCGCCGCCCTGGCTGCCGTGTTCGATCTGGTCCGGGATGTGAACGCGGCGATTGACGCCCAGGAGATCTCGGTCTCCGAGGCGGGAGGAGTCCGGCAGGCGATGGACGATTTCGACCGTGTGCTGGGGGTGGTCAGCCTGCGGCAGGCGGAGGACGCGCAGCCGCCGGTGGCCGTGGAGGAGATCGATCGGCTGATCGAGGAGCGGCGGGCGGCGCGCCAGCGGCGTGATTTCGCGGCCTCGGACCGCATCCGTCACGAGCTCGCCGAGCGCGGCGTGCTGCTCGAGGACAATCCGGGCGGAACGCGGTGGAAGAAGAAATGAGCGACGTGGGCGCGGCAAGCAGGGCCGCGGCTCCGCACCTGAAGACGAGCCTGCCAGGCCCCAAGGCGAAGGCGATCATCGAGCGGGACGGCAGGGTTGTCTCCCCGTCCTACACGCGCGACTATCCGCTGGTCATCGCGCGCGGCGAAGGCGCGACGGTCGAGGACGTGGACGGCAACCTCTTTCTCGATTGCACCGCCGGCATTGCGGTCACGGCGACGGGCCACTCCCATCCCGAAGTCGTCTCGGCCATCATCGAGCAGGCGCGCAAGTTCCTGCACATGTCGGGCACCGATTTCTACTACGAGCTGCAGGCGCGGCTCGGCGAGGAACTCTCGGCGATTGCGCCGATGAAGGGACCGCACCGTTCCTTCTTCGGGAACTCCGGGACGGAGGCGGTCGAAGCGGCGCTCAAGCTGGCGAAGTACTATACGAAGCGGCACAACATCATCGCCTTTCTCGGCGCGTTTCATGGCCGGTCGATGGGATCGCTCTCGGCCACCGCCAGCAAGGTCACGCAGCGGAAAGGGTTCGCGCCGTTCGTGCCCGGCACCTACCATGCGCCGTTCGCGGACTGTTATCGGTGCCCGGTGAACCTGACGCCGGATTCCTGTGCGGCCGAGTGCCTCGATTTCATCGAGCACCAGTTGTTCGTGCATCTCGTCTCGCCCGACGAGGTGGCCGCGGTGCTGGTCGAGCCTATCCAGGGTGAGGGCGGCTATATCGTCCCGCCCGACGTCTTTCTGCAGCGGCTGCGCGCGCTCACGAGCAAGCACGGGATCCTGCTGATTGCGGACGAAGTGCAGTCGGGGATGGGCCGTACCGGGAAAATGTTTGCGATCGAGCATGTCGGCGTCGAGCCCGACATCGTGGCGATTGCCAAGGGGATTGCCTCGGGGCTGCCGCTCGGCATCGCGACCGCGCCGGCCACCGTCATGTCGTGGCCGCCCGGGACGCATGCCAGTACGTTTGGCGGCAATCCCGTAGCGTGCGCCGCGGCGCTGACCACGATCCGATTGCTGCGCGACAGCCTGATGAAGAACGCCGAGACCGTTGGCGCGCACATGCTGGCGGGCACGAAGGCGCTGATGGAGAAGCATCCGATCGTCGGCGATGTGCGCGGGCGCGGGCTGATGATTGGCATCGAGCTCGTGCGCGACCGGGGAACCAAGGAGCGCGCCACCACCGAGCGCAACGCCCTGGTGCAGGAATGCTTCAGGCGTGGGCTGCTGGTGCTGGGCGCCGGCCGCAACGCCATCCGGCTGTCGCCGCCGCTCGTGCTGACGACAAAGCAGGCGGATACGGCGATCGAGATCCTCGATCGGGCGCTGGCCGCGATAGGACAGTGATGCCGCGGCTCACGGCGCGACCTTTGCCATTGTCTGCGGCCATGGCGACCGATGCCCGTCAATCCCTTGGGAAAATGGGGGAAGATCTCGCGTGCGACGAATTGGTCCGCCGGGGGTACGCAATTCTTGAACGCCGGTATCGTACGCGGTACGGCGAAATTGACATCGTCGCGCGCTCCGGCAGGACCCTCGTGTTCGTCGAGGTGAAGGCGCGGGCGGGCGAGGAGTACGGCGGCGGCGGCGCGGCCGTGACGCCGTCCAAGCAGCAGCGGATCGTACGGATGGCAATCGACTTTCTCTCGCGCCGCCGGCTGCTTGACCACCCCTGCCGCTTCGACGTGGTGACCATCGATTTGGAGGGAGGCCACACGCGCGTTGAGGTGTATCCTCACGCGTTTACCGCCTGAATGAGTGAACTTCGCAAAGATCCTGTCACCGGCCGCTGGGTGATCATTTCAACCGAGCGCCGGAAGCGCCCGACCGATTTCCGTCTCGAATCCGTCCGGCTCGCCCCTGACAGCGCGTGTCCGTTCTGCGAGGGGCACGAGGAGATGACGCCGCGGGAGCTGCTGGCGCACGGGCGCAACGGCACCGCTCCGGACACCCCCGGCTGGACGCTGCGCGTCATCCCGAACCAGTTTCCGGTGCTGCGCGTCGAAGGGACGCTCGATCGGCAGGCCGAAGGGCTGTTCGACAAGATGAACGGCATTGGCGCGCACGAGGTGATTATCGAGTCGCCGAAGCACGAGGAGACGCTGGCGACGCTCGAGGCGGAGGCGGTGGAGCAAGTGCTCTGGGCCGCCGCGGCGCGCGTCCAGGACTTGAAGCGGGACCACCGGTTCCGCTACATCATCATCTTCAAGAACCACGGCGCCGCGGCCGGCGCGTCGCTCGAACACTCGCATTCGCAGTTGATTGCGCTGCCGATCGTCCCGCGCGAAGTCCGGGACGAGGTGGACGGCGCGCGCGGCCATTACGAGACGAAGGAGCGCTGCGTCTTCTGCGACATCCTCCGGCAGGAGATGGCCGACACCCGGCGCCTGATCGCGGAGAATGCCGACATGGTGGCCGTGGCGCCGTACGCGCCGCGGTTTCCGTTCGAGACCTGGATCCTGCCGCGGCGGCACCAGGCGCTGTTCGAGGAGGCGCCGCGGCACGAGTACGCGGCCCTCGCCCGGCTGCTCGGCGACATCCTGCGGCGGATGAACAAGGCGCTCCGGATGCCGCCCTTTAATCTCCTGATTCACAGCGCACCGGTGGGAGAGGCCACGGGGGAGTATTACCACTGGCACGTGGAGATCATCCCGAAGCTGACCAAGGTGGCCGGCTTCGAGTGGGCGACCGGGTTCTACCTGAACCCGGTCGCGCCCGAGGAAGCGGCCCAGGTCCTGCGCGACGTGCGTCCCTAACCTTGCGACCCCCGGAACCGCTGTGGTACGATCCGCATTCGTCGCGAGCGGGAATAACTCAGTGGTAGAGTGCGACCTTGCCAAGG
>JACPPO010000020.1 GCA_016190945.1 Acidobacteriota bacterium
ACCCACAAGAGCCCGCGGAACGGCGCGAGCAACAGATCGTCAACGAGCAGCACGGCCGTCTTGCCCCCGGCGCCCATCGGCGCTTGGATGGGCGCCTGCGCGCGCGGGCCGCGTCGGCTCGAGATCCAGCGCCATGTCGACGAAATTGTGGGCCGGCCACGGGCCGTTGTAGTCGAACGCGTAGCGGTTGTCGAAGGACTGGGCGGCCTTGAACACGGCAGCCACGAACTCCTCCTGCCGCTCGCGCGTCACGAGGCAGGCCAGGTTGACGACCTCCAGCTCGTTGTGCGGCTTCAGGCGTTTCACCTCCACGCAATAGGGGGCCAGGCTCTCTTCCACCCGCTCCACGTGGCGCTCCCGGTCCTCGGTGAGCAGGCGGTCGAACAGCCGCCCCAGTTCGATCTTGTCGTCCTGCGACGGCTCCCGGTGGCCGGTGAAAAACCGGTCGCGTGCGGCACGCAACTCGGGATGGGTGTCGACGAAGTACTCGAAGATGTTGGGCACGTCCCAGGTGATCCTCAGTCCCATCTCGACCCGGCGCGTGACGCGCCGCAGGGTGTCCAGCGCCGCCTTCCGGTTGCGCGAGAGGATCTCGCCCACTGCGCTCCGTCCCTCCACGACGATCCCGAACGCGACGGGCAGGACGGCGTCGGTCTCCGCCATCAGCCGCTTGAGGACGTCGTGATGCGCGGCCAGGTGACGGCGTTCCGGCCGCAGCTTCTCCGACACGCGACTCACCACGGCGGTCACGCGCCCGCTGGCGATTGAGTACACCGTGCCACCCGCGAGGCCAATCGGACCCAACACGGCGCCATCGAGGCCCGAGACGATGGCGTACAGATACAGCTTCTCGTCGGACAGCGGTTGCTTGGGCATTCTCAGTACCGTACCGCGGCGGGCTCGTGCACCGGCGCAGCCCCCGCTGACGCCTCCAATGGACGCCCCCGCGTCACGGCGACCGCCTTGAGGCCGCCCGCCTCGGTCTTGATGTCCAGGATCGCACTGCACGTGGCGCACTTGATCTGTCCTGCGTAGTCGTCATACGCGTCGCCTAGATCGACTTTGTGCCCACACGATAGACAGATGATCTTCATAGGATGCACTCCTGCCCGTAACCTTGTCCGTTCGGACGCTGAAAGCCACTCCTGGTGCGGACGCGTACCCGGTGAGCCTCCCACAGCCGGACAAGCCAGCGCCGGCGCGACTCGCGAATGGCGCGGCCAAGCTCCGCCCGGACCAGCCGGCTCGCCTCCTGTCCCGAGGCGGGCACCCCGGTAAACACCGGGCACGCCCGGAACCCTTTCACGCTGCGGGAGCCGCGGATGTGCATCGCCGTCCGGATGGTCAGCATCAGGCACCCCGGCTTCAATATCGAACCTTGAGGCCGCCCGCGCTCGCGTTGAAGGCGAGCCGGCGACCGGGGCCGGCCGCCGCGGCGGCGGGGGCGACTGCGCGCTCGGCAAGGGCGCGGAGCAGATCAGCCTTCTCGCGCTCGATCTCGCGCAGCCGCGCGTCGAGGGTCTGCACGCGCCGCAGGGCGCTCTCTTTCTCCCGCCCTTTACGCGCTTTCTCCATTTCGAGGCAGGTGATCTGCATGTAGCCCATGTACGGGTTGGCGATGCGGTCAGCCCTCCCCGAAAGGGTCTTGAGGTCCCGCAGGCTCTTTCGCGGTAGCGACATTGGCTTATCCCTTCCGCCCCCCGGGGCGTTTCATCCCGGACGCGCTCATCCGCCGAACGACCTCGTCGATTTTTTTGGGCATCAGCGACTCACCTCCGCACGTCACTTTCGCCGTATCGATGTTGAGGATGTCGCGGCATACCAACCGGAAGAGGGGATCGTCCCACCGCGCGTGCGCGTCGCTGCTGGCGAGGATGCGCCCGATTGCGATGCATGCCCGGATCGTGGGCCGATGGTTATTCACGCCGATGCTCCTGAGTTCTCGCACGATGTCCACGATGACCTCGGCGGCGGCATCGGGAATGCCGGCCCGGGCTGCCGTGATCGCGATCTCCGTGGCCCGGTCGTAGTGTCCCGCACGGATCGTGATGAGCCGGTCCATCAGGGCGTCCTGGGTCTTGTGGACGCCGGCGTACTCTTCGGGGTTCGAGGTGAAGATCGCATGGAACTCGGGATGGACCTCCATGTATCCTTCGCCGTTGCGGCGAAGTTTCGGCAGGTTGAGGATGCGCTCGCCGAGCACGCTCAGCAGCGCGTTGTTCGCCTCGGGACGCGAGCGGGTGAACTCGTCATAGATCAGGGTGTCCCCATTCCGGCACGCCGTGGTGAGCCGGTTGTCGGTCCACAGGGTCTTCATTTCCTCTTCGGTCTTCAGGACCGAGTGGATGAAGTTGTCGACCACCCTGGACCTGCGGTACCCATGGTCGCTGCCGAGCAGGTCGGAGGTGCCGAACTCGTCATCGCCGTGAATGAGCGTGACCGGACGGCCAAGCTGCGAGGCGACGTGAAACGCCAGCGTCGTCTTGCCTGTACCGGCCGGCCCGGAGAAGTGCACCGGGTAGCCGGCGCGGAGGTACCTGAGGGCGCGTTCGGCCAGCCCCTGGACGTCGGGCGTCGCAACAAATGTCTCACTGGCCTCTGGCCACACCCGGTCGACGCCGACCGGCGCTCGAACGGGTGCTCCTGCCTCAGCGCACGATCCCAAGCCGTTGCCGCTCATGCCTCAATCCTTTCTTCTCTTCTGGTGCTCTACTCTCATGGTCCGGCACCCGCCGCGCGAGCCATCTTCACGTCGACCGGGCGCCGCGTCACCCATCCGCGGCCGCGACAGCGGAGGCACGCCATTGCCGGGGCAGCGCCGTCGTCGCCCGAGCCGCCGCACGCCGAGCAGCAGATCCGGGGCTCGTCGGTGAGAGGGATTACCCCCTTGCCACGGCAGACGGTACAGGTCAGCGTCTTGATCGCGCCGGTACCGCGACAGTGCGCGCAGCGCGCGTGGGGCGTCGAGACGGTCACGGTGCCCCGCCCTCCGCAGACGCAACAGGTCGAGAGCGAAGACATGATGCCGAAGGGATCCCTGCCCGCGCCGCAGCAGAAGGCGCAGACAACCGTCTCGATCTGCGATAGCTTCCACGTCATGCGCCTCGTCCTTCAGAGGGTTCATTCGCCAACCCAGCGTGCTGCTTCCGGTCGGCAAGTCCGGAGGACCCGGGTGCTGCGTCGATCCCAGCGCGCCACCAATTTTCTCGATCGACCACGGCCATTCGCGGTCACCTGTGTTGGTGCACTCCGGCGTCCACCAACCGGAACAGGCTCCTCGTACAGCCGCCTGGCTGTGATGCCGCGGTCGCGGCCACCGAGCACAGGCGTGATGCCTGTAAAACGGGGTTGTGGCGCAAGCAGATCCAACGTCCAGCCCGGCGTCTCACGTCCACATTCTGCACAACGCAGGAACACGCGACGAGGCTCCCAGTGCAAGAAGTCCTGGTGCCCGTGGACAAGACATCGCAAGTGCATCAATGATCCCCTTCCGCATGGCCCGTTTCACTGGACGCAAGTTACTAGGCGGCCTCCGCTAAGCCGGGCTTGCACGGCAATTGTGATGGATTGGTACACATTCACGCCGTGCAAGCACGGCTAGCGGAGCAGTCTCCACGAGCCGTCTCGCCTTGCTACGCCGGCTGTTGCCTAACCGCCGATCGCCTTCACGGCTCGCTTCGAGTGTTCGCGTCCGGTCGGACCCGCAGCAGCGACCGTCCCGAACCACGCAGCGTGAGCACCCGCGATGTCGGTCCTGAACGCATGCCGCAACGCCCCAACTCTGCTCTGGAGCCCCGACATGAACTCACGGAGATTCCGCCGCTGACGTCGTGCCATCTCCGCGTGCGCCGTGCGAAACCCGCCCCGCATCTGGGCCACCGCGCGTTTCATCTCGACCACCAGTCGCTGACGTTCGCCGTGCGCGGTGTGAATCTCTCCAACAAGCCGGGTCATATCAGCCGTCAATCGCCCCATCACGCTTCACCTCCTTATGCTCTCATCGTCGGCAGGAGATCTCGTGGAGACCGTCGGACCGGTCTCCACGAGCCATTCCACCTCGCTAGGCCGGGGCCGCCGCGCTGGCCGTCAGGC
>JACPPO010000019.1 GCA_016190945.1 Acidobacteriota bacterium
CTGTATGACGCCGCGTCCCTCATTCTCTCCAATGCTAAGACCGGCATTCGTGGCGTGTTTCGCGAACCCGAACCAGAGTTCAGTTTTCGGAATTTCGCGATGTCTCTGATGGCTCGGGCCGCTGCGTTCGCCAAGACGCGCAAATGAGCCGATCGCTCCGCGGGCACGTGATCTTGTTTCCGACCGACCCGGCATCGCATCTGGAACGCGGGTGTCTTCTTCCGTCTGGAGCTGAACCGACCGGAGGTCATACCCGATCTGCGATCGCGGCAAACACCTCGGCAGCCACGGCATCCCGGTCCCGATCCGCGTCGATCCGGACCCAGCTGCTTGTCACCTGGCGCAGGTAGCTTGCACGCACGCGTGCCAGCAATGCCAGATCGCGCTCGTATTTATCACGGTCCGCGCTCTTCCGGCGGGCGGACTCGTCCGGTGGGATATCGAGCAGAACCGTCACGTCCGGCTGAGGCAGGTATTTCTGTATCTCGAGGAGCCACGCCGCGTCGAGCCCCTGGGCCTCGCCGTACGCGACGCTCGATGCCAGGTACCGGTCGCACACCAAGATGGTGCCGGCCGCTCTCGCGTCGACGATCTCCTGTTTCCGCTCGTAGCGGTTGGCGACGTAGAGGAGCTGCATGACGTCCGGTCCGTAGGGACGCTCGCCGCGAAGGGCGCGGCCGATCTCCGCGCCGATGACCGTGGCGTAGTCGGGGAATGAGAGCAGCCGGGACGCGCGCCCTTTCGCCGTCAGACGGTCGCGCAGCAGTTCGGCCTGCGTCTGCTTGCCGCTCTGGTCCAGGCCCTCGAAGGCAACCAGCAACCCGTCACGTGTGGGCCGAGTCTTGTTCTCCAGACCCGGCGACCTCTCCAACCCCGGCGTCATGTTTCCAGCGCGAGAACGTCGTCGAGCGTCTGGCGCCGGCGTATCACGGTCCATTGCCCGGCGTCGACCAACACCTCCGGTGGCAGCAGGTGCCGATTGTAGTTGGACGCCATCACCGACCCGTACGCGCCGGCGTCGAGGATCGCCATGAGGTCCTGTACTTCGAGTGGCGGCAGCAGGCGGTCACGCGCAAAGACGTCGCTGCTCTCGCAGATGGGCCCAACCACATCCCACGCCGTCTCCACCCCCGGCCGCGAGCGGATCGGCACGATGCGATGGTACGACCCGTACAGCGCGGGACGAATGAGCTCCCCCATTCCGGCGTCGAGCACGGCGAACTGCCGGCCGTCGGCGTCACGTTTGGTATCGACCACGCGAGCCACGAGCGCGCCTGCGTGCCCAACCACCGAACGACCTGGCTCCAGCAGCACCGGGATGCCGCTTCGCCGAAGCTCGGGAATCACGGCCTCCGCGTAATCGGCGGGGCCGGCAATGGGCCGGCCCTCGTAGGCAATGCCGAGGCCGCCGCCGCAATCGAGATGCTCGAGCTTGAACCCGTCGTCGCGAAGCTCCATCGCGAGCCTGGCAAGGGTGCGGGCGGCGCGCCGCAGCGGATCGGCCGTCGTAATCTGCGACCCGATGTGGACGTGGACCCCCACGAACGTCAGGCCTGGCCGCCCGCGCCGCTCGCGATAGATCGCGCGCGCGTCCTGGAGCGGCACACCGAACTTGTTGATCCTCAAACCTGTCGAAATATTGGGGTGGCCGCCGGCATCGATGTCCGGGTTGACGCGCAGAGCGACCCGCGCCTCACGGCCCTGCGCGGACGCCAGCGTCGCGATGCGATCGAGCTCGCCCGGCGATTCCGCGTTGATGGTGCCGATGCCCGCCGCGATTGCGTAGTCGAGCTCATTACGGGTTTTCCCGACGCCCGTAAACACGATGTCACCCGGCGCGTATCCAGCGCGCTGCGCCACCTGAATCTCGCCACCGGAGTTCGCGTCGACCTTGCTTCCGATCGATCGAAGCAACCGGACGATGGCGAGCGTCGAGTTGGCCTTGAGCGCGTAGTGAATCGCGTGCGGATACGCGGCAAACGCCTCGTCGATGGCGCGGTAGGCCTCGCGGATCGCGCGCGCGCTGTAAATGTAGACGGGTGTGCCGACGCGCTCGACGATCGCGTCGACGCTGACGTCGTCGCATGCGAGCCCGCTGGACGTGGGCTTGAACGATTGGTACACGAGCGTTCGCATGTTATCATGCGCGCATCATCACCCCATCGCGCACGCACGCGCGCTTGGCCCGCAATGCCGGCTGAGGTCTCGTCCGCACCGCCGCGTGCGATCGACGAGATCATCGAACGCTGCCTCAACGGCGACCAAGCCGCGTGGAACGAGGCGACGCTATGTACCGCGGTCATGCTGCGCGACATCCGGCAGGAGCTGAGCTACCGGAAAATTACCGATCGGCTGGGGCTACCGGAAGGCGCGGTGAAGTCCCGCATTAATCGCGGGCGCACCGGCATCGGGCTCGGGCGCCAGCTGCAGGACGTGCGCGAGCGGCTGGACGCGTCCCCGAGCACCGGAGTGCGAGGATGAATCTGACCACCGACCGCTCACAGGGGGTATCCATCGTGCGCGTGAACGAAACGCGCCTGACGTATCCACTCCTGTCCGAGTTTGCCAACACGATCACGTCGCTCATCGGCTCGGGTGAACGACGGGTGCTGCTCGACCTCTCCGCGGTGACCTACGTGGACAGCGCCACCATTGGGTGTCTTATGGAGCTCTACCGCCAGGCGACCGCCGCCGGCGGCGCCCTGAAGCTCACCGGCGTGCAGAAACGCGTCGAAACAATGCTGACGATGACGGGTGCGCAGAATTTCCTGGAGATCCACCCCGACGCGCCGGCGGCCATCAGGAGTTTCGGGGTCTAATTGACGGCCGGCGCGGCGTTACCGACCGGCATCGCGGGCGCGGCCGCCGGCTCCGCCGGCGTCTCGACGAGCGACCAGCAGTCCTGTTCCTCGAGCACCCGCGCCGCGAATTCCGTGTGCAGCGCGTGGCCGCCGCGGTGCGCGACCAGGTGGCCGATGATTGGATGCCCGACGAGCGCCATGTCGCCGATCACGTCCAGGATCTTGTGGCGCACGAACTCGTCGTCAAATCGCAAGGCGTTATTGAGCACGCCCGTGTCGCCGATGACGATCGCGTTTTCGAGCGACCCGCCGAGAGCCAGCCCCTGCTGCCGCATCATCTCGACCTCCTCGAGGAAGCCGAACGTGCGGGCCGGTGCGATCTCCTCGGCGAAGGACTCCTCCGTCAGGCGAATCGTCAGTGACTGGTGGCGGAGCAGCGGATGGTCGAACGCGATGCTGTAGGTAACCTTGAAGTGATCGGACGGGTAGAGCGCCATCCGCTTGTCGCCCCGCGAGACCAAGATCGGCCGGAGCACCTTGAGGTAGCGGCGCAACGCCTGGAGCGGCTTGATGCCCGCCTCCTGAATCAGGTAGATGAACGGCGCGGCGCTGCCGTCCATGATCGGCACTTCGGGAGAGTTCAGTTCGACGATGGCGTTGTCCACGCCAAGGCTCACGAACGCGGCGAGCAGATGTTCGACGGTATCGACCCTGACGGTGTCCCGCGCGAGGCCGGTGGCGTGGTTGATGCCGCCGACGTGGCTGACCGCCGCCGGAACTTCCTGGCCGCTCAGATCGGAGCGGCGGAACCGGATGCCTGAATCAGCGGGAGCAGGTTTAAGGGAAAGGGTGACCTTGTTGCCCGAGTGGAGTCCGATTCCCGCGCAGGAGATCGGTCGGCGAAGCGTCCGTTGCGTCTGTTGTGCGGGCATCAAGCTTCCCTAGCCGATAGCAAAGGATTCTTTGTCAGAAGCAATCACAGTGCCGAGCTGTGCAGTTTCTCAGGAACCCTTTAACTGCTTGCTAGTGAACCCTTTGCAGCGGCCACTGTGTCCGCGTAGCCCTTGCGCAACCTCACTCTGTTGCATCGCCGCCACAACGCCCATTGGGAAAATCGTGGCAAGTTTACCACAGGGCAGATGCCCGTGAACGCCATTAATTCATGTCCCTTACGCCCGGCGCGCCAGGAGCGGCTGGAGAAACGCACCCGTCACCGAGTTCGGATTGGCCGCGACCTCCTCCGGTGTGCCGGTCGCCACGACGCGACCACCCGCCGCTCCTCCCTCGGGACCGAGATCGATCAGGTAGTCCGCCGACCTGATGACGTCGAGGTTGTGCTCGATCACGACCACCGTGTTGCCCTGGTCGACGAGCTTGTTGAGCACGTCGAGGAGCTTCCGGGTGTCTTCAAAATGCAGGCCCGTCGTCGGCTCGTCAAGGATGTACAGCGTGCGCGCGGGGCTCCGGCGCGACAGCTCACGCGCGAGCTTCACACGCTGCGCCTCCCCGCCGCTCAGCGTCGTCGCCGGCTGGCCGAGCTCGATGTAGCCGAGCCCCACGTCCTGCAGCGTGCGGAGCTTGGTGGCAATCGACGGAATGTTCTCGAGCAGCGGAAGTGCCTGATCGACGGTCAGGTCGAGCACTTCGGCGATTGACTTGCCACGGTAGTGGACCTCCAGTGTTTCCCGGTTGTACCGGCGGCCCTTGCACTGCTCGCACGTCACGTAGACGTCGGGCAGGAAGTGCATCTCGATCACGATGACGCCGTCGCCCTGGCACGCCTCGCAGCGGCCACCCTTTACATTGAAGGAGAACCGCCCCGGCTTGAAGCCGCGCGCCTTGGCCTCCGGCATCATCGCAAAGACCTCGCGGATGAAGGTGAACATGCCGGTGTAGGTGGACGGGTTCGAGCGCGGCGTCCGGCCAATGGGCGATTGATCGATCTCGATGACTTTGTCTATCAACTGGATCCCCTCGATCCGATCGTGGAGGCCGGCGTCCGCGGCAGCCCTGTAGATGACCTGTGCCAGCGACCGGTACAGGATGTCATTGACGAGCGTGGACTTGCCGGAGCCGCTGACGCCGGTGACGGCCGTCAGCGTGCCGAGCGGAATGGACACGTCGATGTTCCGCAGGTTGTTCGCCTTGGCGCCGCGAATGATAATTTCGCCCTTGATCGCTGGACGCCGTGAACGCGGTGTCGGAATCGAGCGTTCGCCGCGCAGGTATGCGCCGGTGAGCGACCCGTGCCCATCTTTCACGAGATCGTCCGGCGAGCCCTGGAAAATGACGTGGCCCCCGTGCTCCCCGGCGCCCGGCCCAAGATCGATCACGTAGTCCGCAGTGCGGATCGTTTCCTCGTCGTGTTCGACGACCACCACCGTGTTGCCGAGGTCGCGAAGCCGCGAGAGCGTCGAGAGCAGCTTCCGGTTGTCACGCTGATGAAGGCCGATTGACGGCTCGTCCAGCACGTATAGGACCCCCGACAGGTTGGCCCCGATCTGCGTGGCAAGCCGAATCCGCTGGCCTTCGCCTCCCGACAACGTCGCCGCGCTGCGGTTCAACGTCAGATAGCCGACACCGACATCGTTCAGGAAGCGGAGCCGTTCCTGGATTTCACGCAGCACCCGCGCGGCAATCAGCGTCTCCCGCTCCGTGAGCTCGAAGCGCTCGAACACCTTGAGCACGTCGCTGATCGGCAGGTTCACGTACTCGGCGATGCCGCGGCTCTTCACGCGAACCGCGAGGCTCTGCGGCTTCAGCCGCCGGCCATGGCACGCCGGGCACTCGCGCAGCGTCCGGTACGGCTCGAAGTCTTCCTGCACCGCCCACGATCCGTCTTCGTAGCGACGGCGCAGGTTGGGAATGACGCCCTCGAAGTCCCTCCCGAACGGGTCCTCCCGTTCCCGGAGGCCTGAAGGCCTTCGGCTACCGGTGCCTGAAAGATCGAGGCCCTCGTCTTCCTCCTCGTCCTCGCCCTCCGCAGCCGGGCGGACGGCGACTGCCGCCTTGGCCGCCTTCGCGGTTCTCGCGGTGGCGGAGGGCGGACCGAACAGCAGCAGATCGCGGTGCTTCCTTGGCAGCTTGGAAAACGGTGCTTCAGGATCGATGCCGAACATCCGCGCCAGCGTGAGGATGGCCTCGCGCACCAGCTTCCGGTCGCCGCGCACCCAGGGCGCCATGGCGCCGCCGAGAAGCGACTTCGATTCGTCAGGGACGATGAGCCGCGGCTCGAAATCGTAGGTGGCCCCGAGGCCCTGGCACGCTGGACAGGCGCCATGGGGTGAGTTAAACGAGTACGCTCTCGGCGTCAATTCCGGCATTGAGATGCCGCAGTGCACGCACGCCAGCCGCCGTGAGAAGAGTTGATCGCCCCCCTCGTACGTGTTGATGACGACGATGTCGTCGGCGAGGTTGAGGGCGACCTCGAGGGATTCCGACAGGCGCCGCTCGATGCCTGACTTGACGATCAGGCGGTCGACCACGACGTCGATCGCGTGGTAGCGCCGCCGGTCGAGCTTGACGTCTTCCTCGAGCGCGCGGAACTGGCCGTCGATGCGCGCCTTCGTGAAGCCGCGCTGGCGCAGCGCCTGCAGCTCCTTCTTGAACTCCCCTTTGCGGCCGCGGACGATGGGCGCCAGGACGTTGATGCGTGCGTCCTGGGGATAGAGCATGGCCAGATCGAGAATGCGTTCGAGCGACTGCGAGGTGATTTCGCGTCCGCAGCTGTGGCAGTGCGGCACGCCGATGTTAGCGAAGAGCAGCCGCAGGTAGTCGTAGATCTCGGTAACGGTGCCGACCGTCGAGCGGGGGTTGGAGCCGGTGGTCTTCTGCTCGATGGAGATGGCCGGCGAAAGCCCCTCGATCAGATCGACGTCCGGCTTCTCCATCTGCTCGAGAAACTGTCGTGCGTATGCCGAGAGCGACTCGACGTACCGCCGCTGCCCTTCGGCGTAAATCGTGTCGAAGGCCAGCGACGACTTGCCCGAGCCTGACAGGCCGGTAATGACCACCACCCGGTCGCGGGGAAGATCGACGTCGATGTTCTTGAGGTTATGAACCCGGGCGCCGCGTACCGCGATCCAATCGTGCGCCATACCTTACTGCCCGCAATTCCAGGGACAACTCAATCCTTCATCTTACTCCACGCAGATGTAGGGGCGGACCTCAAGGTCCGCCCCAAGACAGGCGGGGGGCGCAGCCGACTATGGCGGTATCCGTAGAGGAGGTAGATCGCGGCTCCAATGACGAGCCAGAGGCCGAAGCGCTCCCACGCCTGGCGCGGCAGGCCCACCATGACGAAGAGGCATGCGGCCACGCCGAGCGGCGCGACGATCCAGATGAACGGCACCTTGAATGGCCGCGGGCGGTTGGGTTCCTTCACGCGCAGCACGAGCACGCCCGCGCAGACCAGTACGAAGGCGAAGAGCGTCCCGATGTTGGTCAGATCGAATGTCTCGGCGGCGTCCCCGATGAGCGACGCCGCCGCGACGATCACGCCGGTCACCAGCGTGGTGACGTAGGGAACCCGCGTCTTCGGATCGACCCTCGCGGCCCACGCCGGCAGCAGCCCGTCACGGGCCATCGAGAAGAAGATCCGAGGCTGGCCGTATTGAAAAACGAGCAGCACGGCGGACATCGACACGACGGCCCCGAAGGCGACCAGCCACCCGACGCCGGAGTAGCCCGTGAGTTCGAGCGCCCGCGCCAGCGGGTCCGCGACGCCAAGCTGCTCGTACGGGACCATCCCGGTCAGGACGGCGCCAACGAGGACGTAGATGACGGTGCAGACGGCCAGCCCGCCCAGGATGCCGATCGGCAGGTTACGCTGCGGGTTCTTCGTTTCCTCCGCCGCGGTGGAGACGGCGTCGAAGCCGATGTAAGCGAAAAATA
Source organism: Acidobacteriota bacterium (assembly GCA_016190945.1). GTDB lineage: Bacteria > Acidobacteriota > Vicinamibacteria > Vicinamibacterales > UBA2999 > JACPPO01. The sequence goes on from JACPPO010000019.1 coordinate 7,695, forward strand.
CGATGGCGGCGCCCTGGTGAATCCCTATGAACCCGTTCGGCGCAAACGGCGTGTAGTTCGAGAGGTCGATGTTCATCACGCCGACCGCGATGAACAGGCCGAGCGCCAGGAGCTTCACCACGACCATGACGTTGTTGGCCGTGGAGCTCTCGCGGGCGCCGCGCAGCAGGAGCCACGTCACGAGCAGGACGATCCCGCACGCCGGCAGGTTCACCAGTAGTGGCATACCGGCGAGCTGCGGCGCCGTGTCGAGCAGCCCGCGCAGGTCGGGGTTGGAACTGAGCAGTGCGGTCCGGTATCCGGTGGTCAGCCAGATCGGGAGACCGACACCGACGCCACGCAGAAGCGTCGTGAAGTAGTCACCCCACGAGATCGCGACCGCCACGTTCCCGACCGCATACTCGAGAATGAGATCCCACCCGATGATCCACGCCACGAGCTCGCCCAGCGTCGCGTACGAGTACGCGTAGGCGCTCCCGGCCTGCGGAATCATCGCGGCAAGCTCCGCGTAGCACAGCGCCGCCAGCGCGCAGGCGCCGCCAAGCATGATGAACGAGAGGATGAGCGCGGGGCCGGCGCCGTAGCGGATCACCGCGCCGTTCGGGCCGACCTGACCGGCCGCCGCCGTTCCGATCGCCCCAAAGATGCCGGCGCCAATCACCGCGCCAATCGCCAGCATCACGAGGTCGCCGGCACCAAGGACGCGCTTCAACGAGCGCGCGTCGCTGCCCGGCGGCTGCAGATCCTCGATGGGCTTTCGCGCGAAAAGCCGAGACATCGCTACCAGCTACCAACTAGTCAAACCGATACGCGGTTTCATTCGACGTGACGACGACCTCGCCCTGCGGGCCAAACGCGACACCCACGAGCACCGCGCCCGACAGGACCAGCTGCGGCGCGGCGTCGGGTTCGGTGAACCGGTACACCCCGCTCGCGCCCGCCAGCGCGTCGACGACGTGCAGCGTCCCGTCAGGGGCGAAGACCAGTCCTTGTGGCCGTCCCAGAGGTGACGGCATCGTGCGAACCGCGCCCCGCCGATCGATCCGGTAGACGTAGTCGTACGCGTTCAGCGTGGGCGCCGTCACAAACAGTTCCTGCTCGGCGCTCATCGCCAAGTGAAACGCAGCGACGCTCGGCGGAATCGTCGCAAATGCGGCGGCGCGTCCGTCACGGAGGCGGAAAATGGTGCCGGACCGGTCCCCCACGTACATCCATCCGTCCTCGTCGAACGCGATCCCGCACGCGACGCCCAGGTCCGAGGCCACCTGCTCGTGCGAGCCGGCGTCATCGACCCGGTACACGGCGCCTTCGAACCGGCTCGAGACGTACAGGTTCCCATCGGGACCGACCGCCATCGACGTGGCATTGACGAGACCCGAGGCAAAGGGTTCGCGGGTGCCATTCCGCGTCACGCGGAAGATCGAGACGGGTGCTTCCTGGCCGCGCGACCCGCTATAGGTGACGAACAGGTTGCCCTCGGCGTCGAAGACGGGGTTGTCGACCTGGTGGAGTCCTGTCGCCCACCTGGCCCCGATGGATACATACGCGGTCTCGCCCGGCGCGCCGGGTATCTTGATCGGGGTGCGGCCGCCTTCCAGTTCTTCCGGTATGAGGACGACGAGGCGGCTGGATGAGGCAAACGTCACCCGTGCCGCCGCCTCGCCGACGGCGATGGTGAGCAGGTTGTCGACAGGAAACGCGGTGCCGTGAATCGTGACGCGTCCACCCTCGACCGCCCGAAGCGGTTGGACGGACGTGATGGTGGACACTAGGTGTCGTCGAGCTCGACGTTCCAGTAGAGATAGTCGCGCCAGCTTTCCGGCGCGTCGCGGAGGCCGATGGTAATGCGGACGGCCGGCGCCGAATCAGGCCGCCGCGGTGTGCGCCGCAGCTTCATGCTGGCCTCGGCGGGCGTCCGCCCGCCCTTCTTCCGGTTGCAGCCGATGCAGCACGTGACGATATTCTCCCAGTCCTTGCGGCCGCCACGGGTCACGGGCACGACGTGGTCGAAGGTCAGCTCCGCCGTCGACATCGTCTCGCTGCAGTACTGGCAGGTGTGACGGTCGCGCGCGTAAATGTTGGCGCGGGAGAAGGGGACGTAATCGAACCTGCGTCTGATCCTGACGAAGCGAAGAAGGCGGATGACGGACGGCAGCTTGAAGCTGACCGACACCGCCCTTATCTCGCGGTCGTGGACCGCGATCACCTCTACTTTTCCCTGGCACCAGAGCGTAATCGCCTTTTGCCAGTTGACGACCTTGAGAGGCTCGTACGACGCGTTCAGAAGGAGCGCCTGCTCCATAAGCGCTAATGATAACCGGTCCACGTCTGGGCTGTCCAGAATGGCTGGCGCCGAACACTAGTGAACTCAGCGAGTTACGCCGATACGAGAGGCCGTGATTCCACTGCTCCAGCTTGCCGCGCCGACGCGGATTCTGGCGAAGGCGGGACCCGCCCTGATCGTGATGCTCGCGGTCGCGAGCGGCGCCTGTGCGGCGCGTGGCGGGGTGCCGCGGCCGTTTCCTGGCGCGTCCACTCCGCCCGGCGCCGGCGACGCGCCGGTCGATCGCGTCGAGGCGCCACCGGACCCGATTGAGCCGCCGGCGGATTCCGCCGCGCCCCCGACATTGGCGGCCACCGTGGCCACGGCGCTCGGATTTCTCGGCATCCCCTACCGGAACGGCGGCAGCGACCCCTCGGGCTTCGACTGCAGCGGGTTCGTGCAGTACGTCTTCGCGCAACATGGCACGCTCCTGCCGCGCGAGGTCCACGATCAATATCACGTCGGACGCCAGATCGATTTGAATGAGGTAAGAGCGGGCGACCTGCTCTTCTTCCAGACCGTCAGTCGCGGCGCATCGCATGTGGGGGTTGCCCTGGGCGGCGGTCGGTTCGTCCACGCCCCCAGCTCGCGGGGTATCGTCCGCGTGGAACGCTACGACGCGACGTACTGGGCGAGCCGTTTTGTCGGTGCGCGCCGGGTGGCGGAGGTCACGGCGTTCGCCGGCGGCCGCTTTCCTGGAGCCGTGCGATCCTCGAAGTGACGCCCATGTCCGGCCGACCGCCTGCGCCAGGGCCACGGCGGTCCGCCGAGGCTTCACGCGCCGGCGGAAGCCTGACGCGACGTAGAAACTTTCGTGACTTTGGTGACCCGTGCGGTTCGCCGGCTGTTTCGTGGCGGTCGTCAGGCGGCGCGAAGCGCGCCCTCGCGAATCAGCTGACGGGACCCACTGGGCAGGAACTCGCGCATCACGAGGTCGTCTTCTGTGAAGGACGTCGTCACGCGCGGAACCTTCAGCGGCTCCACGCGGCAACGGATCTCCGCCGGTGGCGGGGGCTGCGGCTCGAGCACCTCGATGTACCGCTGCGGGTACGACGGGAAGCCCCGGAACGCGGAGGCGACGACGACGCCGAACCGCTCCGACAACTCCCTGAAGTTGTGCTGCAGAAAGCC
>JACPPO010000022.1 GCA_016190945.1 Acidobacteriota bacterium
GCGTTCCACGATCCGTCCACGTGCACCCAATTTGCAGGCTGGGGTCCCGGACCGCACCCGAGATTGACCTTCACACCGCTCACATTCTCTCTCTTTCCTCCCTCTCTCTTTGCTCCGCCAAGCGTCGGAAGGCCCGCCACCCCCTGCCGCCCGGCCGAGCTCGGCTCTGGATGGGAGCCGATCGGGTATTCTGCCTGAGCCATGGCCATCCAGGTCTGGGACTATCGCGCGGAGTACGAGGTAGAGCGTGACGATGTTCTGGCGGCCGTCGACCAGGTCATGCGGTCGGGTCGGTTGATTCTCGGCGAGAGCGTTGCGTCCTTCGAAAAGGAATTTGCCGGGTACTGCGGGGCGTCGCACGGCGTCGGCGTCGGGAGCGGCACCGACGCCCTGATGCTTGCCTTACGCGCGCTCGACATCCAGGCGGGCGACGAGGTCATCACGACGTCGAACACGGCCATTCCCACCGTCTCCGCCATCGTCTCGGCCGGCGGAACCCCGAGGTTCGTCGACATCGAGCCCGACACGTACCTTATGGACGCCACGCGCCTCGAGGCGGCCATCACTTCGCGTACGCGGTGCATCATCCCCGTTCACTTGTTCGGCCAGTGTGTCGACATGGACACCGTCACGGCGATTGCCGGACGCCACGGCATCGCGGTCCTTGAAGATTGCGCCCAGAGCGCCGGTGCGACGCATCGCGGCCGGCGCGCCGGGTCGATGTCGCGAGTGGCGGCGCTCTCGTTCTATCCCACGAAAATTCTTGGTGGGTATGGCGACGGAGGGATGGTCGTCACGTCCGATGCCGCCCTGGCGGCGCGGCTGCGGCGGCTGCGCGTCTATGGCACCGACAAGACCTACTACGCCGAGGAGCACGGGTACAACTCCCGCCTCGATGAACTCCAGGCCGAGATCCTCCGCCGCAAGCTGCGGCGCATCGAGACTTACATCGAGCGGCGCCGTGAGCTGGCGGGCCGCTACGATGAACAGCTTCGCGGCTCAGGTCTCACGCTTCCCCAAAGCAGCCGCCACAATCGCCATGTGTATCACCTGTATGTCGTGCGGCACCAGGCGCGCGATGCGATCGTGAAGGCACTGGCCGCCCGCGACATCTCGGTTGGCATCCATTACCCGTGGCCGATCCATAGGATGCGCGCCTACGCCTACCTCGGGTATCGCGAGGGCTCACTCCCGGCGGCTGAAAAGGCCGCCAGGGCAGTCTTTTCGCTGCCGATGTACCCGTCGTTGACGACCGCGGATCAGGACCGCGTCTGCGAAGCGCTGCTGGAGATCGTGCCGGAGGTCAGCGCCGCCTGAAGGCCGCGCTCTACATTCGGGCGAACCTTGGGTCAGTCCTCAATCTGAGACCCGCACAAGGTCTTCATCACCATGTGCCCGAACATCAGGTGCACGTCCTCGCACAACTGCATGTCGAAGGAGGGCACCCAGACGCACTGTTTCGCGATGCGCTTCAGCGCGCCCCCGTCGTAGCCGACGACGGCCAGCGTGTCCGCCCCCGCTTGATTCGCGTATTCCACGGCTTTGACGACGTTGGGGGAGTTGCCGCTGCCGCTGATCGCAATAAGGAGATCGTCCTTGTCGAGGATGGCTCTGAGCTGGCCGGCGAAGATCTCGTCATAGCCCACGTCGTTGGCGAAGGCCGTGATCATCCCGATGTTGTCGCACAGTGAGATCCCGCGAAACTTCCGGCCGGTCGCGAGGCTCACCATCTTGTTCCAGTCGGTGATGTAGTGCGATGCGGCATGGGCGCTGCCGCCGTTGCCGCAGGTGACGATCTGCTTGCCCGCGTCGAATGCGGCCTTGATGAGTTCGATTCCCGCCTGAAAGGCCCGCTGGTCACACTCGCGTGCCAGGCGTCCGTGCGCCGCCAGATAATCCGGGATCGAGAATTTGACGGCCATGAACACCCAAAGTTCGCGGGCCTTCCCGCACACCTAGCCTCGAGCGGCGTCCGACCGGCTACGCCGGCCGACCCTCGCGAAAGGATAGAGCCAGCGCGATCGCGAGTAGCGCAAGATTGGTAGACGCTCTGGACCAGCCCTCCGCCGTTGTCAAGATGATCCCCGTGAAGCTGGTCACCACGGCCAGAACAAACGCCGCCGCGGCGAGTCCGACGAGAGCCTTTGCAAGAGTCACCCTATCGCCTCCCTGCTTAGATTAGCAGACTGTTGCCAAGAGCAGACTAAAGGAAAACCGGGAACGTGTCACCACGGCGGTTCACGTGCCGGCGGGTTGCTTCAGGCCAAGCGTCTGCATGACGCGCTCGATGGCTCCCGGCTGCTTCTCGAGGCTCGAGTTGATGTCGACCAGCAGATTGAGGCATTCATCGATCGATCGCACAAGATGAATGCCCATGCCATGAAGCATTGGCGGGGGTGGCGTCTCCCGATTCCGGAAGATGGCAATGGTACGCGCCTTCGAATCGGCGGCTACATCGACGCAGTTCTCCGGCGTGTCATCCACGACGATGTCAAGCGTGAGCGCGGCCGCGATTTGGCCGCGCGACGCGGTGACGACATATACGCTCGGCAGACGGAATCCTTTGGCCTCGAGCCATCGTTGCGACTGAAGCTGCGCCGTGGCGCCGGCGGTTGCCGGACGTTTCGTCAGAAAGATGATTTCCCAGCGCCTTTCGGCGGCGAGCGTCGCCAGCCGGGCGACGGCGCCCGGTTCGACTTCGTCGAGCGACTCCCAGAAATCAGCGATCGCCTGGACGTGGCGCCAGAGTTGACGGCGCTGGCGTGCGGTCAACTGCAGCTCGTGCTGCAGCGGAGCATCGTCAGAGACGTCCGCGGGGACGAGGTCGGCCATGGAGGGGGTTCCTGCCGTGGGCCCTGACGGCTTCTGGCGCTTTACAATCTCGCCGAACAGCTTCTCGGCCTGCCGCACCAGCGCCAGTTCCATGTCGGCGAGGACGCCGTCGAGATCGAATCCGATCCGGAGCGTCATGGTGGGTTAGGCGTCGTCCTTTTCCGAACGGGGGTGGAAACGGTCGAGCTCCTTCAGGTCGAGTTGAAGCCTCGGATCGGGGCGCGCCAGCACCGTGCCCCTCAAATTCGGCGGGTCGGACGGCGCCGAGCGATCGCGCCGTACGCGCTCGTCACCCACCAGACCGATCTGCCTCCAAAAACGCTCGTTACAGGCGCGACAGCGGTACGGCCGCCAGCCCGTGATCTCTTTTCGCCATCGTTCCCACCAGTTCTTGGTCGCCGAACGGCGGATGTTCTCCGACCGGCACTTAGGGCAACGAGACATCGGAGCAGTCCCTCAGGATGTCGATGTTATCACGCGAAACGGTGACCGACCCGGTGCCCGTCTTTACGGGGGTCAGCGCGACCGCCGCGAGGGTGCAGAACAGCAAGGCATTGGCCGGTATCTGGAGGCTGAACTCGAACACTTCCTGGACCGCGATCGCCGTCAGTCCGACGGCCGCCCCCGCGCGAATCCAGTAGCCACGCGCTTCACCGCGTGCCGCGCGCAGGTTGCGGCCGATTGCACGCGCCAGCAGGACGAGGGCGATGGCCGCCGGTATCGTCACGAGGAGCCCACCTTCGGCCAGCAGTTGCAGGTAGTCATTGTGCGCCTGCGCGAGGTGGGTGCCTGGGTTGCGGTGCTGATAAAACAGCATGGCATCCGGGTAGGTATTGAGGCCGGTCCCGAACAGAGGGAAGTCGCGGACCACTCCCCAGCCGTCCCGCCACGCCTCCAGTCGGCTGAGGAGGTCCCGCTCGTCCTGAAACCATTCCACCAGCCTGGCCGGCCCGCGCCGAATCACCCCCACGAGCAGGGCCGTGCCGAGCGCGGCGAGCACGACCGCGCGTCGCGCCGTGGCAAGCCGGCGGCGCGTGAGCACCAGCCAGACAAAGGCCGCCGCGCCCACGCCGAACCCGGTGATCGCGGAACGAGACAGCGTCCAAAAGAGGGAAACCGCGGCAATGAGGACCGCTCCGCTCATCAGGAGCACGCCGTTTGCTTGTGCGGACGATACCCACGTGAGGCGGCGATAGCGGCGGGTGGCGCCGCGGCCTGGGGAGGCGCCTTCGACCTGGCCGAACAGCGAGCCGACGAGCAGGCACACGGCCATCAGCATCCATCCACCGAAGTGATTGCGGTTCACAAAGGGACCGAACTGATCCGAACCTCCTCCGTCCTGCGGCTGCCAGAACCCGTAGATGAGTCCGTTGTTGTACTCGCGGCTGTAGATGCCGAACAGGGCCAGCGGCACGGCGAACACCGCGAGCGCCCGCGGCATCGATCGCAGGGTGTGTCCCCCGAGGAGCGCCGGAAGTCCGAGGAGATAGAGTCCGAGCGCGACGAGCGCCACGACCGCGGTCCGCGAGCTCTGGACGTTGATCGATAATGACGCCGATTCGACGGCGCCGCTGCTGAACGCCAGACTGTACTGGCTCAGGAGGGCGGTTGTCCGGGGACTGAGCGTTTCGAGTGTGGCCCGCGGCACCGGCAGCAACTGCGCCGCCGCGGCGGCGCAGAGCAGCAAGACTCCAAGTGCCACCGGACGCAGCTCAGGCCCGATGCCTCCGCGGCGAAGGCCGA
>JACPPO010000021.1 GCA_016190945.1 Acidobacteriota bacterium
GGCCGAACGCCCGGCATCCGCGCCAAGTCCGCGCCGCACACGGTCGTCAAACGCGCGCAGCTCCTCCTCCGAGTAGGCGTTGTCGAGGCTCAGCATCGGCTCCGCGTGTTCGACGGTCGCAAGACCGAAGGCGGCACGCCCACCCACCCGCCGGGTAGGCGAATCGTCGCTGATCAGATTGGGGTGTTCCGACTCGAGCCGTTCGAGTTCCGTCATGAGCGCATCGAACTCGGCGTCGGCGATCTCGGGATCGTTCAGGACGTAGTAGCGCTCTTCGTGGTGGCGAATCAGGCGGCGGAGCGCTTCGATCCGTTCGGCAGGGGTCATCTACAGCGCGGCATTCTTTACTTCCACGAGCCACAGAGACACAGAGCCACGGAGGTAACTTCTCGTCGCCAAACTGGGCTTCCTCTGTGCCTCTGTGTCTCCGTGGCCCGTGAGGGCGAAGAATGCTTCTATCGGTCGCGCGACAGGACGTAGTCGGGCAGAAAGATCAACGCGTCGCGCTCGGGTCCCCGGGGAAACGCCCGGAGCGCCCGTTTCGCGCGCTCGACGAACCCCACCGCGGCGCTATGGGCGTAATCAATGGACCGCGTGTGGCCCAACAGCGTCCGAAGCTGCCGCCACTCGTCGAGCGTGGCGTCACGCTCGCGCACGATCTTGCGGATCAAGGCATCAGCCTGGCCATCACCGCGGGCAAGCAGGTGAATGACGGGCAGCGTCATCTTGCCTTCGCGCAGATCGCCGCCGATCGGCTTCCCGAGCGCCCCTTCCTCGCCCGTGAAGTCAAGCAGGTCGTCCACGAGCTGAAACGCCATGCCGATGTTGAAGCCGTACTCCCAGAGCGCGTCCTGCTGCTCCCGCGTGGCCGGCCCGAGCATGCCGCCGATCTTGGCGCATCCCGCAAACAGGTACGCCGTCTTCCGGCGCACGATATCGAAGTGTTCCTCTTCAGAGAGCTCGACCACCCCATTCTTGGTGAGCTGATAGATCTCACCCTCGACGATGCGCAGCGTCACGTCGCACAGCAGCCGGATGATCTCCAGGTTATCCCGCGTCAACGCGAGCGACATCGACTTGAGGTAGAGGAAGTCGCCGAAAAGCACCGTGACGTGGTTGCCCCACCGGGTGTGTGCCGCCTCGCGCCCGCGCCGCAGCTCGGACTCGTCGATGATGTCGTCGTGAACCAGCGTGGCGGTGTGGATGAACTCGATAACCGACGCGTAGAGCACGGCGCGATCGCCCGTGTAGCCCGCCAGGCGCGCCGCCATCAACAGGACCGCCGGCCTGATTCGCTTACCGCCGCTTTCCTTCACGTAGTTGCCGATGGTCGGGATCACGGCGACCTGTGACTGCACGTGGCGGGCGAATTCGCGCTCAACTTCGTGCAGGTCGTCGCGAATCGGCTCGAACATCTGCGCGAGAGCGGACGCGGAAGGTTTCTGCGCGGTGGGATTCACGCGGGGTTCATCAGACCACATCCGCGCGCGAAGTGTCAACGCGCGTGACGCGCTAATCCAAGGCAGGACTAGCAGTTACGGGTTGAACAGTCGATCGAAGTTTTCGCGCGCGGCCTGGCCCACCACCTCGACCGTTGTGGCGCGCAGCCGTGCGATGGCCTCGGCGACGCACACGACGCGCGCCGGCTCGTTCCGCGTGCCGCGGTGCGGCACGGGGGCGAGGAATGGGCTGTCGGTCTCGATGAGCAGGCGATCAAGCGGCACCACCTTCGCGACTCCATGCAGCTCCACCGCACGCGGAAACGTCACGATACCGGCGAGCGAGATGTGAAACCCCGCGTCGAGCGCCCGCCGGGCCATCGCACGGTCTCCCGTAAAGCAGTGGAAGACGCCGCGAATCTCTCCGCTCGACTCCTCGGCCAGAATGCGAAACGTGTCCTCCTCCGCCTCACGTGTATGGATGACGATGGGAAGGCGCATCCGTCGCGCGAGACCAATCTGCTCGCGAAACACGGCTTGCTGAACGTCCCGCGGTGAGAAGGCGTAGTGGTAATCGAGCCCGATCTCGCCGATCGCGCGCGCCGCGTCCCTGCCCTGCAATCGTTCTTCGACAAGACGCGCGGCCCGGCCCGGTTCGTCGACAAACCCGCCGGCGGCATGCGGGTGGACACCGATGGACAGCCGCACACCGGACCAGCGCCTCGTGACCTCCTGAGCGCGCTCGTACTCCTTCTCGTCGTCGGCTCCAACGATCACGAGCGCGCCGGACACACCCGCGGCCACGGCGCGCTCGACTACGTCCGCCAGGTCGTGATCGAACTCTTCGCCCGCGAGGTGGCAATGCGAGTCGATCACCGGACACGCGTGCCAGGCGCGATCGGCTCCTCAAAACCGATGAGTGTCGGCTTGCCCCCTTCCGGGCTTGCGGCGAGGACCATGCCGTGTGATTCGACGCCCATAAGCTTGGCGGGCTGCAGGTTGGCGACGATGACGATGGTCCGGCCGACGAGCTGCTCCGGCCGATACGCCTCGGCGATGCCCGCGACGATCGTCCGCCGATCGGTGCCCGTGTCGACCTTCAACTTCACGAGTTTCTTCGACTTGTGGATCGCTTCGGCCTCAAGCACGGTCGCCACGCGCAGATCGACCTTCATGAAGTCGTCAATTGAGATGCGGCTATCTTCTGCGGACTCCGTAACGGGTGCGGCAGACGCGCCGGCCGCACCCGTGGGTTTCTCTTCCACGGTGAGCTCCTTGCCTTGGCCGGTCTCAACAGCAAGACCCGCCCTACGTACGTCTTCTTCCACGCGCGGCCAGAGTGGCGCGCCCTGGGCAATCTCCCGGGTCCCGAAGTTGCGCCATCCGCCATCGACATTGAGTCGAAGAGCTGACGGATCGCGCGTCTCTCCCATGCGTCGCAGAATCTCGGCGCACGAAGAAGGCATGATCGGCATCAGCAGGACGGCCGCGAGACGGATTGCTTCAGCCGCATCGAACAGTACTTGGCTCAATCGATCGCCGGCAGCGGGCTCTTTCGCGAGCAACCACGGCGCCGTCTCCGTCAGATGCGAATTCGTTGCGTCGATCAATCGAAACACGCAGGCAGCGGCTTCGTGAATCGCGAAGGTATCCATTGCCTGTCGATAGAGGTGGGCGACTTCACTGGGAATCTCGCGAAGGCGCCCGGACGTTTCGCCGGTCGGGCCAAGGCGACCTTGGCGATATCGGTGAGCCATCGCCGCCACGCGGCTCACGAGATTGCCAAGGTTGTTGGCCAGGTCGACGTTGTACCGTTCTTCGTATCGCTCCCACGTAAAGTCGCCGTCGCTGCCGTACGCGATCTCCTTCACCAGGTAGAGGCGCAGCGGGTCCGGCCCAAACCGTTGCGCCACGTCCGAGGGATCGAGGCTGGTGCCGAGCGACTTGCTCATGCGCTGGCCTCCGAAATTCACCCATCCGTGGCCGAACACCTGCGCCGGCAGCGCCACGCCGGCGCTCATCAGCATCGCCGGCCAGACGACGGTGTGGAACCGCATAATGTCCTTGCCGACGACGTGAAGGTCGGCCGGCCACCACCGCTCGAATCTCACCGCGTCGGTGGCGTATCCGACGGCCGCGGCATAGTTGATCAGTGCGTCGAACCAGACGTAGACGACGTTCTCGGGCGCGAACGGCAGCGGAATGCCCCAGAGCTGCCCCGCACGGCTGACGGAGATGTCCTCGAGGCCGCTCTCGAGGAGCCGCATCATCTCGTTCCGGCGATGGTCCGGCCGGACGAAGCCAGGATGCGCGCGAAAGTGCTCGAGCAGGGCGTCGCGGTATTTCGACAGCCGGAAGAAGTAGTTCTTCTCGCGGATCCACTCGGGCGTCAGCGTGGGATGCAACGGGCACTTGCCCTCGACGAGATCTTTCTCCTGCTTGAAGGCCTCGCAGGACACGCAGTACCACCCCTCGTACCGCCCCTCGTAGATGTCGCCCTTGTCGAAGCAGCGCCGCGTCAGTTTCTGGACCGCCGCCGTATGACGCGGCTCCGTCGTCCGGATGAAATCGTCAAACGAGATGTCGAGCTGCTTCCAGACGGTTCGGAACTCCTCCTCCATCCGGTCGCAATAGACGCGCGGATCGAGCCCGCGCTCGAGCGCGCGCTTGTAGACGTTTTGCGAATGCTCGTCGTTGCCCATCAGGAAATGCGTCTCGACGCCCGTAAGACGCTTGTAGCGGGCAATGACGTCCGCCGTGATCTTCTCGTAGGCCGTGCCGAGGTGCGGTCGGCTGTTGACGTAATCGATCGCCGTCGTGAGATAGAAGCGCACGCTAAGCTTTGGACGTTGAACTCTCGGCTGTAGGCTCTAGGCCGCGATCCAGAAACGCTTTCATCGCAGCCGCGTGGACATCCTTCACGGGCCGACCGGCGGCCACGGCGATACGCACGCAATCCTCGAACTCAGGCGAAGCATTCATCACTTCGCCATTCCGACGGGCAATCTTGACGCGAACAGGACCGAAGGGGGTGTCCACCGTGACAGTTTCCCGATCGAGGCACTCCCGCTCCATCTCCCGGTACCGCACGCCGATCGTCGTCGTCTCACGGAACACCGTCGAGGTCAGGCGTTCGCGGGCAGCCGGCGGCGCAATGATCGACAGGAGCGTGCCGGGCCGGTTCTTCTTCATCTGGATCGAGGTGTAAAAGGCGTCCAAAGCCCCCTCAGTCAGCAGCCGCTCGATCAAGATGCCAAAAATCTGCGGGTTCATATCGTCGATTTCGGCCTCGATTACGACCACGCGAGCGGAGGGCGAAGGCGTGCCGCTGGCGCCGATCAGCACCCGCAGCACATTGGGCGTGTCGGGAATATCACGGGAGCCGGCGCCATATCCCACGCGCCGCAGGCGCATGGGCGGGATGGCGCCAAAGCTGTCCGCGTACGCGGTGATCAGGAGCGCTCCTGTGGGCGTCACGAGTTCGGCCTTCTGCGGACCGGCATAGATCGGCGCGCCCTGCAGCAGGCGCGTCGTCGCAGGAGCTGGAACCGGGTAAAGGCCGTGCGCGGACCGGACGCTGCCGCTGCCGACGTTGAGCGGTGAGGCCACGATCCGGTCGACATCGAGCGTCTCAAGCGCGTACACCGTCCCAACGATGTCGATGACCGAGTCGAGCGCCCCTACCTCGTGGAGATGAACCTTCTCGACCGAGGTCTCGTGTATGGCGGCTTCTGCCTCGGCGAGCTTTCCGAAGAGCTCCTTAGCGCGGGCCTTCGCTCGTGTCGAGAGCGCCGACGCGTCGATTAGGCAGAAAATCTCCGCGACGGTGTGATGTCCACCACGCTGATGCGATTCATCCGGTGCGTGCCTGTGCGATTCACCTGCCGCGTGGCCATGCGATCCTTCCTTCGCATGCCGGTGCGACGAGGGGGGATGGTGTTCGCGATCATGTCCGCGATTGTGGGCATGGTCGAGCGACGGCCGCTCACCGCGAACGTGGAACTTGGTGGCACCTACGCCCGCGCGCGTCACTCGTTCTGTAAAGACCGTGTCGCGCTCGATCGCGAGGCTTCCAAGCGCTCGGCGCAGGTCGTCAAGCGGCAACCCCGCATCGAGCAGCGCGCCCAGGATCATGTCGCCCGCCGCTCCTGAAAAGCAATCAAAATAGAGAATCGTCAAGCGTCGATCATCTTATCCCGTCCCCGGCCCACACGCCGTAGCGCCCGCGACCGCGGGCCGCCAAACCGGCGCTAGCGGGGTCGGGTCGCACGGACACCCGACCTGCGCGAGGGCGCGCCTCATCCCGCGCGCGGCTGCAGGCGGCCGGCTTCGACGAGCGAGAAGTACCGCTGGTCGGCAAGGATCAGATGGTCGACCACGTCGATTCCCATGATGTCGCCGGCGTTCACCATCCTCGTCGTCAGCACCAGGTCGTCGGGGCTCGGGGTTGGATCTCCGGACGGATGGTTGTGAAAGAGCACGATCGCCGCGGCCGATGCCGAGGCCGCCTCGCGAAACACCTCGCGCGGATGCACCACGGTCGCGTCGAGCGAGCCCATCGACACGATCCTGACCCTAATCACGCGGTGCTTCGTGTCGAGCATGACGATGCCGAACTGCTCCACCACGCCGGTCCCGTATTGTGGAAGGAGATAGGTGGCGAGCTGGCGCGGCGTCGTGAGCCGAGGGCGTTCCGCGACGCCGCGCACGAGCGTGCGCCGGCCCAGCTCAACGGCAGCGACGATCCGGGCGGCCCGGGCCGGCCCCACGCCCGAGACGTGTCTCAGGCGGTCGAGGCCGATGCGGGTCAGCGCGTGCACGCCGCCTGCGCATTCGATCAAGCGGTTGGCGAGCTCGAGGGCACCGGCGGCGCGCGAGCCGCTGCCGATCACGAGCGCGAGCAGCTCGTTGTCGCCGAGCGCCGGTGCGCCCAGACGTTGCAGCTTCTCGCGCGGGCGATCGTGTGGTGCCACGTCTTTCATCGACGCTATACTCAGTGCTTCATGGCTCGGCGACGGTTCCCCGCGTCCGTGTGTCTCGTTCCGCTGCTCCTGCTCGCTGGATGCGCCGCGCCGCCGAACAAGGAGATGGATCGGGCGCAGGGCGGAATCGATGCCGCGCGCGCCGCCGGCGCCGAACAGTACGCAACAACGGAGTACTCCGCCGCCACGACAGCACTCAAAAACGCCAATGATGCGGTTGCAGCGCGCGACTACCGTCTCGCATTGAATTACGCGCTCGAGAGCCACGAACACGCCCAGAACGCCGCTCGAAACACTGCCGACGCCAAGGCACGCGTCCGCGTCGAGGTCGACCGTGCCGTGGCCGACATCGCCGCGCTCGTGACAGAGGGCCGCACACGGCTGGCCACCGCCGAGCGCGCGCGCGTGCCCGGCCGCCTGCTCGAGCAGCCGGCCGCCGACCTGGCGGCAGCCGACGCTGTCCTGCAAGAAGCGGGCGAGGCGGTCGCTGAAGACGATTACCTGGCGGCCAGGGCCGCGCTCGAGGGGGTCAAGGAGCGGGTCGACACCGCGCTCGCCGCCATCGATGACGCGGTTCCGGGCCGGTCTCCGCAGCGCCGCCGGTAGCAAACTCTTGCCAGAAACAGGCCCGTGCGAGTGGAGGCGCTTCTATAACACGATTGGGCCGAGCAGCAGGACGAGCGCCGAAATCACCACGAATCCGACGACATCCAGCGCAAGGCCGTAACGCATCATCGCGGTAATCGGCACGTACCCGGAGCCGTAGACGATGGCGTTGGGCGGGGTCGACACGGGCATCATGAAGCCCATGCTGGCGCCAAGCGTGGCGCCGAGCGCCGGCTCGATCGGCCGCACGCCGGCGGCCAGGGCCACGGCAATCGCAATCGGGATGATCATGTTGGCGGCGGCGGTATTGGACGTGGCCTCGGACAGCACGATCGCCACGCCCGTGAAGGTCAGGGTCAACGCGACGGTGCCGGGTGCGGGGATCCAGGACGTGATGCCCTTCCCCATCGCCTCGGCCAGGCCGGTCGTGAAGGCCATTTCGCCAAGGGCGAGCCCGCCTCCGTACAGCAGGATGATCCCCCACTCGATGTTGAGGGCCTGCTCCCACGTCAATGTAAAGCGACCGGCGCGCCAGTTTATGGGCAGCACGAACAGGAGAAACGCGCCGATCATGGCCGCCACGCTCTCCGGAACCGCCTGCGTGTAGGCGCGCGCAAACGGCGTCTGGCCCATGCCCATGAGCGCGACGAGCCCCGGCGTGATCCACAAGACGACGGTGGTGCCGAACGCGATCAGGACATTCCTCTGCCCGCGCGAGACGGGCCCCAGCTTTTTCAGCTCGTCGCGGACCATCTGCGTGCTGCCTTCCGTGAGCGTGACCCCGCGCACGCCGGTGACGTAGAAGTAGACCGCCAGGAAGGCGAACATCACCGCGAAGGTGGGCACGCCGATCGCCATCCACTGGAAGAAGGTGATATCGACATCCGCAAAGCGCTCGAGCATGCCGATCCCGATGAGATTCGGCGGGGTGCCGACGGGCGTCCCCATCCCGCCGATCGACGCGGCAAACGCGGTCATCAGCATCGCGGCGAGCGCGAACTGGCGCGCGCCCGTGCCGCCGGTGCGGGCCAGGTGCGCCGCAATTGACAGCCCGATGGGATACATCATCGCCGTCGTAGCGGTATTGCTCATCCACATCGACAGCGCGGCGGTGAGTCCCCCATACACGACAAGCATGCGCCCCGGTCCAGACCCGACGAGTCGCCACGAGAGCCCCGTGTACGCAATGCGCCGATCGACGCCGTGGACGAACATCGCCTCGGCCAGCATGAAGCCGCCCATGAAGACGAAAATGACGGGATCGGCGAACGAGGCAAACGCCGGGCGCACCGGAGCGACGCCCAGCAGGACGGCCAGCACAGGCCCCATCAGCGCGCTCACGGGAAGCGGCAGCGCCTCGGTCACCCAGAACACGATCACCATCGCCAGGATGCCGGCGAGGCGATGTGCGGGCCCGGGGACCGGAAGCGGCGCCGCGAGCAGCATCACGAAAGCGAGCGGACCGAGGACGAGTCCGACCGTCCGCCGGCGGGCGTTGAATTGCTCCTCCGCCGGGGAGTAGGTCTCGATGGCCTCGTGCGCGTCGTGATGGGCACGCATACGTGAGATCGTCGTGAACGCCTAGGTTCCTCCCAGCCAATCCCCTTCAAGGACGATCTCCGCCCATCCCGTCAGATACACACCTTCATCGCGCCACTCCACGCGCTGCGTGCCACCGGGCGCGACGACATCCACCTCTCGGGCAGCGCCGCCGTGCGCCGCCGCCGCCACCGCAGCCGCGGACGCGCCCGTGCCGGATGACGTCGTCGGCCCGACACCGCGCTCCCAGATCAGGATGCGTACCCGGTCCGGCGCCTCCACATAGGCGAACTCGACGTTCGTGCCGGCCGGGAACATCACATGCGTGGCGAGCGTCGGGCCGAGTTGGTTGAACCGCTCGCCATCGGGCAGCGGACCCAGGACGACGCATTGCGGGTTGCCCAGGCGCAGGACCGAGGCGGTCAGCGATTCGCCGCTCACGGGAATGGCAACCTGCCGCATCTCCTCGGGCGGGCCGAGCGCCGCGCGAAACGTGTAGCGCTCTCCCTCGCGCCCCAGCAGCTCCAGCGTCTTCGAGCCGGCGCCGGTGTCGACCGCGATCGCGGCTCCCGGTCCCAGTCCCTGGGTCCGAGCTATCAACGCGGCAAGACAACGCAGCCCATTTCCCGAGAGCTCCGACCCACTCCCGTCCGCGTTGAATAGCCGCATGGTCGTCCCGCGGTCGCGTCCATCGTAGAGGACCAGGCCGTCCGCGCCAACGCCGCGATGGCGATCGCACAGCGTCCGGGCGAGAGCTGAGGCGTCGTTGCGGACCGCAAAGGCCCGCGCCGCGTTCCAGGCCACCAGCAGGAAGTCGTTGCCGTAGGCATGAGCCTTGGCAACCGGCAGTCCCATTAAGGGACCTGGAATGCGTGGAAGACGTACGTGAAGCCGGCGGCGACCCCGAAACCAGGATCGTGCGTGGTGACGCCGACCAGCAGTGCGGCATCAGCCCGGACCGGACCGGCGGTATAGCGGGCGCCAAAGCGGAAAATGCTGCGCGACTCGGTCCCCGTGGGCGGAACGCCGTCGCGCGTGTTCACGCGGCCGGCGATCTCGCCGACAACCTCGCCCGACTGCGTGACCGCCCGCGCGAACGACAAGCCGTAGATCAATACGTCGTTCTGCCGATCGCCGCGCGTCGGGTCGCCGAGAATCCCGACGCCAAGATTGGTGACGAGGCGAACCGACTCGACGGTCTTGGCCGTCAGCAAGGAGGCATAAAAGTCGGTCGTGT
The DNA here is from genome assembly GCA_016190945.1 of Acidobacteriota bacterium. Lineage (GTDB taxonomy): Bacteria > Acidobacteriota > Vicinamibacteria > Vicinamibacterales > UBA2999 > JACPPO01. The sequence goes on from JACPPO010000021.1 coordinate 9,804, forward strand.
CGAGCCCGAGGCCGCTCTCGTTGGATGCGTTGGGGAGCCTGGTCGCGAATCGGAGGCCAAAGCTCGGGCGTGACACCCCTTCCGGCACCAGGCGCACTTTCGCGCCGATGACAAAATCCTCGACGCTGGACGTTTCGTCGCCCGTGGCCGTCACCAGCCTGTCGAGTGGGGCCGCGAAGCGGCGCTCAATCGAGAGTCGGTTGTAGAATCCGCCGTCCATCTGGATCTCGGCGATGGAGCTGACGCCGACGCTGACGCCGATGAGAGGAGCTCGCAGCAGGTGTCCCTCTAAACCGGACACGGGATACACCGCGTCGCGCACGTAGTCGAAGCCGGCCTCCACAAGAACCTGCCCTTCGCCCACGGTCTCGGGATCTTCGGTGACCAGCGGCCGTTGCTGCGCGAAGGCCGGACATGCCAGAAATAAAAGGACCGCCACAAGGCCGGCACCCTTCACTGAGCCGGAACACCGAGGCACCGAAGCACCGAGAGAACCAAGACCGATCCTCAGTGTCTCGGTGTCTCGGTGGTACGTGGGGGTAAAGGCGTTGCGCATTGGTGTATTCAAAACTGGCGCGCGCTGTCGATCAGGATGGTCACAGGTCCATCGTTCACGAGCTCGACGTGCATCATGGCCTGGAACTCGCCGGTAGCCACCGGCAGTGGAACCGCACGCAATTCTCTCACGAGATCCTCGTACAGGGAACGGGCGGTCTCGGGTGCGGCAGCCGCGTCGAACGACGGCCGTCTCCCCTTCCGCATGTCGCCGTATAGCGTGAATTGCGAGACCATGAGGACGGCACCGCCTGCGTCGACCACGGACCGATCCATCGGCTTCCCGTCTTCGCCCTCAAAGACGCGCGCATCCCGGATCTTGCCGGCCACATATTGCACGTCCTCAGGGCCATCCTCGCGCGCGATGCCGACGAAGACGAGCAGACCGCGCGGGATCTCGCCCGTCACACGATCGCCAACGCGGACGCGCGCCTCGGTCACGCGCTGGACGACGGCTCGCACGTCAGTGGCGGATCTGAATCGGGCTGTGGGAGGCGCCTTCGTCTTCGAGCTGCAAAGCGACACTGTCGCGAAGTTCGCCGCTCGGATTGAGGCGGAGATCGAGCAGATGTCGCGGCATCACGTTGGCCAGCGCCTTCAGCATCGACTGCTTGACGCCCCGATGCTCACGTTCCAGGTCGAGAATCAGCCGTTTGACGCGCTGCCGCTGGAGGCTCAGGTCCCCGCACGCCGGACAGCAGCACCCGATGACGGACAGCTCGCACTGCTTGGCGTACAGCCGCGCCTCGTCCTCGCTCACGTAAACGAGCGGCCGAATCACGACCTGCTCGCCACTGTCGGAGACAAGCCGCGCGGGCATCGCCTTGAGAGCACCCGCAAAGAACAGGTTCAGCAGCAGCGTCTCGATGAAGTCGTCCAGGTGGTGACCGAGCGCAATCTTGGTCGCGCCCACCTCGCTCGCGATGCGGTACAACACGCCCCGCCGCAGCCGCGCGCACAGCGAGCAGGGAGTGGCATTGGCTTCCAGAATGTCATCCAGCACCTCGCCGATCGACGTGTGTTCGATGCGGTACTCCCAGCCGCGCTCGCGGCAGATGTTAGCAACCACGTCGTGCTTGAAGTCCTTATAGCCAGAGTCAACGTTGACGGCGATGAGGGAGAAATCGATGGGGGCCCGCTGTCGCAGCTGATCGAGCGTCTGCATCAGCGCCCAGCTGTCCTTGCCCCCCGACAGGCCGACCATGACGCGGTCGCCATCTTCGATCAGGTTGAAGTCGATGATGGCTTTGGTGGTCTTCTTCGCGATGCGGGCTTCGAGCGAGCTGCGGTACGACATCCCTACGAGTCTACCCTACCGTTGCTGCTGGGTGCGTTCGAGAATCTGTCGGATTTCGTAGAGGCGCGCCGCCGGAACGGCAGGCTCGATCGCCAGGCGCATCAGGCGGCGGAACCGTACGAGGTCGCGCAGGACGCCGAAGGTCCGCGACAACCCGTATTTCGAGCGGCCGAAGCGCCGGGGTCGATGGTTCACCACCACCTCCGTCACGCGCCCACCGAACTGGCTGGCGAGTGCCGGCAGATACCGGTGCATGCCCGGCGTCAGCGTGAGCGGCTTGACGGCCTCGGACCGGAAGACCTTCAGGGAACAGCCGTTGTCATGAAGACGGGTGCCGGTCACCGCGCCGACCAGCCAATTCGCCACAACCGAGGGCACGCGCCTGGTCAGCAGGTTGTCCTTCCGATCCTTTCGCCATCCACACACGATGTCGTGACTCCGAGCGAGCTGCAGCAGCCTGGGGATGTCCGCGGGATCGTTCTGCAGGTCCCCGTCCAAGGTCACGATGAGGCGCCCGCGCGCGTGCGCAAACCCGGCGGCAAACGCGGCCGTCTGGCCGAAGTTACGCGTGAATTGGATCACGCGCACGTGCGGATCGCGCGCGTGGGCCTCCATCAGCCGAGCGAACGTGTCATCCTCGCTGCCGTCATCCACGAGAATCAGCTCGTACGGGATCTCGAGTGGCCCGATCGCCGCCGCAAGCTGTTCGAGCAGTGGCAGCACGTTGCGCTCCTCGTCGCGGAGCGGGACCACGACAGAGATCTCTGGGGTCACTGGTGCGATTGTATCCGGCGGTTTACCCACCACCAGCCGACCGCGGCGAAGACAATGAGAACGGCGAGCCATAGGGCGACCTCGCGGCCGCGCGTGCGCATCACCTCGAGCGCCAGGTCGCCGTACCGGATCGCGAGCACGCCGAGCACGAGGTAGCGCACCCCGCGCGCCACCGCAATCGCCGCGACGAATCTCGGCGGGGGCACCTCCGCCACGCCCGCCATCAGCACGAACAGCTTGAATGGGGCCGGCGGCGGCAGTAGTGCAGGCACCATCAGCGCCAGCAGACCGTGGCGCCTGTACAACGCCAGCGCGTGCTCCGTACGACCGGCACGGAATCGCTTTGTCAGGAACGCCTTCCCTCCCTTTCCCGCCAGGTAGTAGATGACGTAACAGCCCGCAACGGACCCGAGCGTCGCCATCGCCGCGTAGTACGGCATCCACGCCTTGTGCTGCGTGGCCATCAGAACGACGAGGATGTCGTTGATCTGCGGGAGCGAGATGAAGGAGGAATCCAGGAACGCGACCGCGAAGAGGCCAGGCCCACCGATGGCCAGCGCGAAGCCGTAGATCCAACTGATGAAGGATTTCACGCGGCCGGAGTATCCTGAGGCGCGTCGTGATTATAGCCCGCGTCCTCGCGTCGGCCGCCACGGCGGCCGGCATTGCTGCGTGGATCGTCTTTCTGCGTGCCGATCTCGTCCTCAGCCATTACGACGCGAAGGCCCACCTCGTCGTCTCGAGGCGCGTCATCGACAGCATGACTCCGGGGTGGCAGCAGGTCGGCGCCGTGTGGCTGCCGCTGCCTCACCTGATTCACGCGATTCCTACGCAAATCGATGTGCTGTACCGCACGGGCGCGTTTTCGTCGCTGGTCTCGATTGCCTGCTTCGGGACGACGGTGTACGCGGCGGCCCGCCTGGTGGTTAGGGCGACCGGATCGCCCCTTGGCGCATCCGTCGCCGCGGCGCTGCTCATCATGAACCCAAATCTGCTGTATCTGCA
>JACPPO010000024.1 GCA_016190945.1 Acidobacteriota bacterium
CCCTGGTAGGGCTCGATGAACGAGGGGTGGTTGAGCGACTCGATCTTGAAGACCGCCGCGAGGCCGTCGCCAACGTCCACCGCGCCCGCATTCTCGCCGGGGCCCTGCAGCACGCGTTTGCCGGTCGTCGGCAGCGTCTTGAGGTGGAGGCGCGAGCTCTTGTAGCTGCAGTGCTCGGACCACATCACCGAAAAGATCCCGAGTTCGGTCGTCGTGGGCTCACGCCCGAGCGCCTCGATGATGCGCTGATACTCCTCGCGCGTCAGGCCGTGGGGCTGCAGGACCTGGTCGGTAATACTCATCGTGCGGCGGCGTAGGCTCCCTGGCCAACAGACGTTACGACAGACTCCAGAAGGACGAGGCCGTCGGCGCTCCCGACCGCCAGCTCGCACGCGCGCTCGGGGTGCGGCATCAGCCCAACGACATTACGCCTCTCGCTGCAGAGGCCCGCGATGTTATTGACCGATCCATTCGGGTTGGCGTCAGGGGTGACCGCGCCGACCGCGGTCACGTAGCGGAAAATCACACGGCGGCTCTTTTCAAGTCCCTCGACGACATCCGGCTCGGCGTAGTAGTTGCCTTCGCCGTGCGCGATTGGGATTCGGAGCAGTTGGCCCTGGCGGCAGGCGACCGTGAATGGCGTGTCAGTGTGCTCGACCTTCACGACGACATGTTCGCACTGGAACCTGACGCTGCGGTTGCGAAGCATCGCCCCGGGCAACAGACCCGCCTCGAGGAGCACCTGAAAGCCGTTGCAGATACCGAGCACCGGCCCGCCAGCCTCCGCAAACCGCTTCACCTCATGCATGATCGGCGAGAAGCGCGCGATCGCCCCGGTGCGCAGATAGTCTCCGTGGGCAAACCCGCCCGGAAGGATCACGGCGTCGGCACCTTGCAGGCTGGTGTCCTTGTGCCACACGAACACCGCATCCTGACCGAGGACGTGCCTGACAGCGTAGTACGCGTCGTGGTCGCAGTTGGACCCGGGAAATACGACGACGGCGAATTTCATCGGACAGCCTCGGCCGCACCCGCATCGACCTCGATGCGATAGCTCTCAATCACCGGGTTCGCCAGGAGCTTCTCGGCGGCTTCCGACGCCAGCCGGCGCGCGTCCTCAGGCGTACTGGCGTCGATATCGAGTTCGAAGTACTTGCCCTGGCGAACGCCCTTGACGGCCCCGTAGCCCAGCGTATGCAGCGCCTCGGCCACCGTCGTACCCTGCGGATCGAACACCGACGGCTTGAGCGTCACGAAGACACGCGCTCGCATCAGACTGGTGCCTCCTTACTGGCAAACACGTTCGAACAACCTAGTTGGACGGCCCAGCCGCACTCACCCCAACAGGAGCGGGCATTCCCGCCGTCCAGAAAACACGCTCGAAGATGTCGTCGACGTGCCGGAGCTGCTCGCCGAGGTCGAATGCGCGCTCGATGTCAGCTGCTGGCAGCACCGCGGTAATCTCGCGGTCGGCCATGAGCAGCGACTTGAAATCGCGCTGTTCGCTGAAGGACCGCATGGCGTTGCGCTGCACCCATTCGTAGGCCTGTTCGCGCGAGGCTCCGCGCCGCGCGAGCTCGAGCAGCACCGTCCCGGAAAACACCACGCCGCGCGATCGCTCAAGGTTCTCACGCATCCGATCGGGATAGACGACCATGCCGGTGACGATGCGGGTGAAACGCCGCAGCATGTGGTCAAGCACGATAAAGCTGTCCGGCAGGATGACGCGCTCGACGGACGAATGCGAGATGTCGCGCTCGTGCCACAGGGCGTTGTTCTCCAGGGCCGCGCCGGCGTTGGCGCGCACGAGCCGCGCAAGGCCGACGATCTGTTCGCACCCGACGGGGTTGCGTTTGTGCGGCATCGCCGAGGAGCCCTTCTGCCCCTTGGCAAACGGCTCCTCCACCTCGCCGATTTCGGTCTTCTGCAGCCCACGAATCTCGAGTGCGAATTTTTCGAGGGAGGATGCTGTGATCGCGAGCGCCGCGAGGAGCTCGGCGTGGCGATCCCGTTGAATCACCTGCGATGACACTAGCGCCGGCTCGAGGCCGAGAGTCCGGCAGGCGTCGGCCTCGACCGACGGCGGCAGATGCGCGAACGTGCCGACCGCACCCGAGAGCTTCCCCACCGACACGGTGTCGCGCGCGCGGCCAACACGGCTCACATCCCTCGCGAGCTCCGCGGACCACAACGCCAGCTTCAACCCGAACGTCATCGGTTCGGCATGGACGCCGTGCGTCCGCCCAATCATGACCGTGTGCCGGTGCTCGCCGGCGCGGGTTCGGACGGCCTGCATGAGCCCGCCGAGTCCGCTCACGATCAGGTCGCAGGCGGCGCGCATCTGCAGCGCTTGCGCCGTATCGATGACATCAGAGGAGGTCAGGCCGAAGTGGAGCCACCGTGCGGAAGGACCGACGTGTTCGGCCACGGCGGTCGTAAACGCAATCACGTCGTGCTGGGTGACCAGCTCGATCTCCTCGATGCGGGCCAGGTCGAATCGGCCGCGCTCCCTGATGTCGCGCGCCGCCTCCGCCGGGACGATCCCCGCGCGCGCCATGGCTTCGGCAGCGGCCGCTTCGACCTGCAGCCAGGTCTCGTACTTTCGCTGGTCGCTCCAGATGCGACCCATTTCCGGGCTTGTGTACCGTCCAATCATCACCGCGACCGTGACCGTATCAAGGCGGGAATAACAAGCAATTATCCGAGTGACAGCCTCTCCGGGGGCAGCTGCAGGCCGTTGACGGCCCCAAGCACCGTGGCCGCCAGCGCGCCATCCGCGAACAGATCCCGGGCCACGCGCTGCACGTCATCGCAACTGACCCGCTCGACCCCTTCCAGCGTTTCGTCCAGGCCGAACTGACGGTCGAAGTAGATCTCCTGACGCGCCAGATGCGACATGCGGCTCGACGTGCTCTCGAGGTTCAGCATCAGGCTGCCCTTCAGATGATCCTTCGCGCGCCGAAGCTCTGGCTCCGGCAGCGCTTCATCCTTCAACCGCCGAAGCTCGGCGATGACCACGTCAATCAACTCGCCGATAGCGTTGTTGGCGCACCCGGCGTAGATCGTGACCGAGCCGGCGTCGCGATACGCGCTCAAGCCGCTGAACACGGCGTAAGCCAAGCCGCGCTTTTCACGAATATTCTGAAACAGCCGGGAGCTCATCGACCCGCCCAGCACCGTATTCAGCACATAGCTGGCGTACCGATCCTGGTGATCCTGTTGGTAGCTGTTCGCGCCGAGACAGACGTGGCTCTGCTCGAGCTCCTTGTTGCGGGTCAACACGTGCGGGACGACGCGCGGCCGCTGGTCCGCGAGGGGCTCGCTGACGCCCGGCAACCCTTCAAAGCACCGTGCCACGAGATCACGCACCTGCTGATGCTCGATATTGCCGACGGCCGCCACGATCAGGTTCGGCGAGCTGTACGTCCTGCCGAAATAGCGGCGCAGGAGGTCGGCCGACAGCGATTCGACGGTGTCCTTCGTGCCGAGGATCGGCCGCCCCAGCGGATGGTCCTGCCAGAAATGCTCGGTGAACAGCTCGTGGACGAGGTCGTCGGGCGTGTCCTCGACCATCTTGATTTCCTCGACGACGACCTTTTTCTCGCGCTCGATGTCCTCGGCGCCGAACGCAGGCCGCATCACGATGTCCGACAGCACGTCGACCGCCACTGGAAGATGCTCGTCGAGGACCTTGATGTAATAGCTCGCGTACTCCTTGGCGGTGAACGCGTCCATCTGCCCGCCGATGGAATCGATCGTCTGCGCGATGTCTTCCGCGCTCCGCGTCGAGGTGCCCTTGAACAGCATGTGCTCAACGAAATGGGCGATGCCGCTCTGCTCTAGCGGTTCGTGGCGGGAGCCGCGCGCGAGCCATACGCCGATGCTCGCCGATCGCACGTGCGGTATCCGCTCGGTGACGAGTCGGAGACCGTTGGGAAGCAGGTCGCGAACGATCGTTGTGTGAGCCACGGATGCTTTAGGGATCGAATGGTCGCCCGGCCGCGTCCATCGTCGGGCGCGAGGGCCGACGCACTCGCTGCAAACCGTTGACAGACAGGGAATTAGAAGAACATTCCCATCATAACATGGAAGGCCGCTGCCACGACCGAAGAATCGAAGCGGGCGGCTGCCTCTTGCTACAATCGAGTGCTCGCATCTCTCTGGAAACGCGAGACATAGCATGAGTCCTCCTCGCACGGACCTGGCTGAGCTCGAAGTGGGCGAACTCGAGGGCGCGCTCGACGCGCAAGAAGTCGAGCGGTTCCACGCGCGCCAGATCTACCGCTGGATATATAAACGCGGCGTCACCGAGGTCGATCGGATGACCGACCTCTCCCGGACGCTGCGCGAGGCGATCAAAGCCGAATTCGTCCTGTCGACGCCACGGGTCGTGGCCGACGATCGCTCCGTGGATGGGACCCGCAAGTTCGCCCTCGAGCTCGCTGATTTGCGACGCATCGAGGCGGTGTTCATCCCCGACACGCCGTCCATGACCTTCTGCATCTCCACGCAGGTGGGATGCGCCATGGCGTGCGGCTTCTGTTTGACGGGCAAGATGGGTCTCGTCCGGAACCTGACGGCCGGCGAGATCGCAGGCCAAGTCCGGGTGCTCGCGGCAGCCACCGGCATGCTCGACCATCCCTTCCACATCGTCCTGATGGGCATGGGCGAGCCCCTGCACAACTACGACAGCACGATGAAGGCGCTGCGCATCCTGCACTCCGAGCGGGGCCTCGCCGTGTCGCCTCGTCGCGTCACCCTGTCAACCGTCGGCATCATCCCCGGACTTGAACGCCTCGCACGCGAGCCGCTGATGCCAAACCTGGCGATCTCCCTTCACGCGACGACCGACGCGCAGCGGACGGCGCTGGTGCCGCCGAATCGCAAGTACCCACTGGCCGACATCCTCGAAGTATGCCGTAGGTTTCCGCTGAAGACGCGTCGCCGCATCACCTTTGAATACGTGTTGCTGGACGAGGTGAACGACACGCCGGAGGATGCGCGGCGGTTGGGCAGGCTGCTGAACGGCATCAAGTCAAAGGTGAACCTGATCCCGCTCAATCCCGCGCCTGGCATCCCGTACGACAGGCCGTCGGACGAACGTGTCGACCGTTTTGCCCAGATCCTCGCGGATCGCCACATAACTGTTTCGGTCCGCAAGAGCCGCGGGCGCGACATTCGCGCGGCCTGCGGCCAGCTGATTGTCGAGGGTGGGACGAAAGCATCGGCGGCGCAGCAGATGGCGCTGCTCATGCCGTGACCGGAGCCCTGGTGCCCGGAGACGTCAAGGTCTCCGGCGACCGTTCCTCCGTGGCTACCCGACCGTGGTGCTCGCCTACAACTTGCACGTGAACCCACTCGTTCCGCCTCTGTTGCACGTCCAGACGAAGCTTTAAGTAGTTCTCCGTCACGACCGACTGGCCGTCGTCCACCGTGAGTGCACGGATCGTCCGGCCGGCCTGCGATGCTCTGAACCGCCTCGCCATCCAATCGCCGACCGCTCGCACGTCGCGGCCTCGCTCACGCACGTCGCGGCCGTCGACCTTGGGGAACATCCTCGATGCCTCGGTGCCTGGCCGGTCCGAGTACGGGAACACATGTAGATACGTCAGCGGCAGCTTGTCGAGGACCATTCGCATTTCGGTGAAATGCGCGACGGTTTCCCCGGGGAACCCGACGATGATGTCGGAGCCGACTGAGGCGTGCGGCAGCACGGTCTTGATGCGGTCGATCAGGCCCCGGTAATAGGACACCGTGTACGGACGCCGCATCGCGCGCAACATCGCATCAGACCCATGCTGCAGCGGAAGGTGAAAGTGCGGAGCAAGCCTCGGAGACGACGCTACCATCTCGACGATCTCCGGCGTGCAGTCCATCGGTTCGAGCGAACTGATGCGGAACAGGACGTCGCCCGGCCAGCGACCGAGCCTGCCAATCAGGGTCGCGAGGGACGAGCCGTCCTCGAGATCCCGGCCGTAGGACCCGAGGTGTACCCCAGTAATCGCGATTTCCTTGTAGCCCGCCGCAACCGCGCGGTCAACGTCGCGGACAACGCCTGTGAGGGGGCGCGAGCGGCCCATCCCGCGCGTGCTGGGGATGATGCAGTAACTGCACACCTCCTCGCATCCGGTCTGGACGCGAAGCGTGAGCGCCGTGCGCCCCGCGGTGCCGGGTGTCAGCGTCTGCCCGCAGGAGCCGTCGCCATCGCCGAAGCGCTGCACGGTTGTCAGGCCGATGTCTCCGCCAGCGGCGTCAACAAGGGCGTCCTTCCGAGCGTTCTCCACGACGCGGACCACGTTCGGGAGCGCGGAGACGTCTCCCGGCTGCCGCGTGGCGTAGCACCCCGTCACCACGACGCGAACGGCGGGATTCGCGCACGCAATACGCCGGATCGTCTGCCGCGCCCCCTGGTCGGCGCTCGCTGTCACCGAGCACGTGTTGACGACCACTATGTCCGCCTCGTCCGGAGAGGCAGCCGTCGCGCCGCGCGCCCGCAGCGCGTCCTCGATCGCCAGCGACTCGGCCTGATTGACGCGGCAGCCGAAGGTCACGACCGCGTATTTCATGAGGCGAGCGCCTTTCGCCCGATGTCTGTACGGAACTGCATGCCCTCAAAACGAATGTGTGACGCCGCGCGGTACGCCACATCGATGGCCTCGCGGTAGCCGGCGCCGCGGCCGACCACGGTCAGCACCCGTCCACCTGCCGTCACCAGTTGGCCGTCGCGCCGGCTCGTGGCAGCATGGAAGACAAACGCCCCGGGCAGCCTCGATGCTGCCTCGATACCCGTAATCACCGTGCCGGTTCGTGCCGACTCCGGGTAGCCTGGGGCTGCCAGCACAATGCCGACGTGCGGCTCCGCGCGAAATCGCGCCGGGCGCGATGGCAGCACGCCCGTGGCGGCCGACCCGAGCAGCCACGACAGGTCCTCGTCAAGGCGTGGCAGGACAACCTGCGCTTCCGGATCGCCGAACCGGACGTTGAACTCGACGACCTTGGGGCCGCTGGCAGTCAGCATCAGCCCGACGTACAGGAATCCGCGGAAGGGATGACCCTCGCGCTCCATTCCGTCAAGCACGGGCCGGACGATCTCGTCGAGCACGCGACGCTCCACATCCGGCGTCATCCGCGGACTTGGCGCGAACGCGCCCATGCCGCCGGTGTTCGCGCCGCGGTCATCGTCAAAGATTCGCTTGTGATCCTGCGCCGAAGACAGGGGCACGCAGGCGGTGGCGTCGGCCAGCACGAAGTACGACGCTTCCTCACCCACAAGACACTCCTCAAGGACGAGGCGTTCGCCGGCGGCGCCGAAACGGCGGTCGACCATTGTCATACGCACCGTGTCTTCAGCCGATGCGCGGTCTGAGGCGATGACGACACCCTTGCCAGCCGCCAGGCCGTCCGCCTTGAGGACGAGCGGATACGCGAAGTCGCCGGCGGCAATTGCCAAGTACGCGGCGTCCGCCGAATCGCACACGCGGAACCGTGCAGTCGGGATGCGGTGCCGCTCCATGAAAGCCTTGGCGAACGCCTTGCTCGATTCAAGCGCCGCCGCCGCCTTGGACGGTCCCACTATCGGGCGCCCTGCGGCGGCAAACAGATCCACGATTCCGAGGCTGAGAGGCAGCTCGGGCCCCACGACGGTCAGATCCACCGCTTCCCGCGCCGCAATGGCCAGCAGCGCGGCGGGGCTGTCGGCCTCCGCGGGCACACAGCGCGCGTGGGCGGCAATGCCGGGATTACCCGGCGCGCACAGAACCTCCGACACGTTCCGTTCGCCGGCCAGCTTCCACACCATCGCATGCTCGCGGGCACCGCTGCCGACGATGAGAATCTTCATGGGGTCGAGGTTAATTGCCTGCTGGGCAAGGATTTGGGGGAGGCTGCCGTCGACCGCCGCTGGCGGCCAGGATGGAGCGCGAAGCGGCGTGCAGAAACAGGCGTGTCTTCCCGACTATTTCGTTGACGTGGCGGCGTGTTGCGCCTAGAATCCGCGCCTGCCTGTGCTAGCCTAGCATATTCGGCACTTTTCGGAGGCCATCACAGGGAGTCCCTGTACCGGTGAGGGGGGTGTTTCAAGGCGTGGCTGAGGTCAAGATCCAGGAAGGCGAGTCCATTGAGAGCGCCCTCCGCCGCTTCAAGCGCAAGGTCCAGCAGGAAGATATCATCAAGGACATCAAGAAGCATTCCTACTATCTGAAACCGGGTGACAAGCGGCGGGCCAAGCAGACGCTGGCCCGGAAGCGGAATCGTAAGAAGCTCCGGCGCGAAACGGAATAGCGCGCCGGCGTGATCCGACGAGCACGAGGTGGCGACCGATGGAGTTCCAAGACAAGAGCCTGAGGTGCGTGGACTGCGGCGACGATTTCATCTGGACAGCCGGCGAGCAGCTCTTCTTCGCCGACAAGCAGTTCAAGAACGAACCCAAGCGGTGCAAGACGTGCAAAGCGAAACGCGCGAACCGGGCGACCGCGGGACCCGCAATGCGTGAGCGCGTTGAAACCCAGACCACCTGCTCGGCGTGCGGCAAGGACACCACGGTGCCTTTCCGTCCAACGCAGGGGCGTCCGGTCTTCTGCAAGGAGTGCTTCCAGCAGCGGAAGTTTGCAGGCGCCGGAGGTGTCTAGCGGACGGGGCCATCTCTCTCGCAATCGCTCCTGACATCCGATCGCAGGGCCAGACCGCGGGTCTGGCCCTTGTTTTTGTGTGTTAGAATCGCGGCCTTCAGGCGGGTTGAGTCGTCCGAGGAGCGGTATGCAGATCGAGGAACCAGCCTCCGGAGACATCGTAATTCTGGACTTGAACGGCAAGATGACGCTCGGAGAAGGCGACGAAATCCTGAAGGACGAGGTCAACGGGGATGGCAGCCTGAAACTCCTTGGCCTGACCAAGCGCATCACCGATTTGCTCACCATTACGAAGCTGTTGACGGTATTTGAAACCTACGACAACGAAGCCGACGCCGTCCAGAGCTTCTCCTCGTCTGCCAGCGTCTGAGGGCCGCGCTGCCATGGCGCGCCGCTCCTCGACCCCCGTCGCCGCGCCTACCGCCGAGCCGCGCCCGGAGACTGGTGGGCGGTCCACCTTTTCGCTCCTTGCCATCTCGCTGCGCCCGGAACAGTGGACGAAAAACCTGCTGCTGTTCGCCGGCGTGCTGTTCGGCGGTCGCCTGCTGGAATTGGATGCGGTCCTGCTGGCCACCGCCGCGTTCGCGGTGTTCTGCGGCTTGTCGGGCGCCGTGTACGTCTTCAACGATGTGTCGGACCGTGACGCCGACCGACAGCATCCGCTGAAGCGGACGCGGCCCATTGCGGCCGGAGATCTCCCGGCGCCGGCCGCACTGCTCGCCGCGGCGGCGATCACCGCCGTGGCGATGACGGGCGCCTTGCTCGTAAGCCCCGCGCTGGCCGGCGTCGCGGCCGGGTACGCGGGGCTGCTCCTTCTGTACTCGGTCGCATTGAAGCACGTCGTGATCATCGACGTGCTGACGATCGCGGGCGGCTTCGTCCTGCGCGCGGTCGCGGGCGCCGTCGTCGTCAGCGTGCCTATTGGATCGTGGCTGCTCGTCTGCACCACGCTCCTGGCGCTGTTTCTCGCGCTCAGCAAGCGGCGCCACGAGCTCCTCTTGCTCGGAGAGGGCGCCGTGGACCATCGGCGCATTCTGGATGAATACAGTCCGTACCTGCTTGACCAGATGATCGCGGTCGTCACGGCGTCGACGCTTATCGCGTACACGGTGTACGCCACCAGCGCCGACACGGCGCTACGGCTGGGCACCGCGCGCCTTGGGCTGACTATTCCGTTTGTGCTGTACGGAATCTTCCGGTATCTCTATCTGGTGCACCAGAAGCGCGAGGGCGGCAGCCCGGTAGCGTTGCTGGCGACCGACCGGCCGTTGCTGGCCTGCGTAGCATTGTGGGTGGGTGCCGTCGCGGTGCTCATGTATTCGCCACTGGGAAACTAAGAAGATGCCTGTCGTGACAGACGCCCCCACGCCGAGCATCGAACAGGCGCGCCGCCGGACCGCCCGCGTGGCCGTCGTCCGGACGCGTCCCGAAACGGTCATCGAAGACTACGGGCGCGTGATGGACCTGGCCGGCTACGGCGACGTCCTGTCTCGCGACCGCGACACGCTGCTCAAGCTGAACCTCTCGTGGACGAAATATTTCCCGGCGTGCTCATCGCAGCCGTGGCAAGTCGACGGCGTCGTCACGAGAATGCTCGGCGACGGGTTCGAGCGGCGGAGGCTCATCCCGGTTGAAAACAAGACGGTGGTCACCAGTCCGCGGGAAGGCTGTCGCAACAACCGCTGGGAGTCTGTACTCGCCCGCAACGGCTTGACGTTTACACCGCTGACCGAGGTCGAATGGCGGGTGTATCCGTTCAAGAGTCCTCTGCTGAAGTTGAACGACATTTTCCCGGGGGGAATTCACATCCCCTCGATCTATCCCGGCAGGCAAATTCTCCACCTGCCGACGGTCAAGACCCACGGCCATGCGGTCATGACGGGGTCGGTCAAGAACTCGTTCGGGGGTCTGCTGCGGGAAGTGCGGCACTATGCCCACAAGTACATGCACGAGGTGCTCGTCGACCTGCTGTACATGCAGCGGGAACTGCACCCGGCGGTGTTCACGGTGATGGATGGGACTATCGCCGGCGACGGCGCCGGCCCGCGGACCATGGTCCCACGAGAGAAAAACCTGCTGCTTGCGGCGGCCGATTCGGTCGCTGTGGACGCCATCGCGGCGCGGTTGATGGGTTTCGATCCCCTGTCGATCCCGTTTCTCCGCATGGCACACGAGCGGGGCCTGGGAATTGCCGATCCGCGCGACATTGAGCTGCTTGGCGACGACGTGACCCGCGAAAACTTCGGCTTCCAGACACGGCGTTCGCTGGTGATCTGGGGCGATCAAATGATCCGCAAAGGCTTCCTGCGGCCGCTCGAACGTCTGCTGCTCCATTCGCCGCTGATGGTGTGGGCGCCGTTCGCATCCAACGTGTACCACGACCTGTTCTGGTATCCGACCATCGGCCGCTCCCGAATCCGCTCATTCATGCGGACGGAATGGGGACAGCTCTTCAGAAAGTACTGACACTCATGGATCAAGATCAGGAACGGCGACGAGGCCACTTCCACCGCGGCCGGCGAGGGCCGGACCGCCGCCCCTCGGACCGGCGGCCTCCGCAGCCGCACGCGCAGGAGCGGCCCGGGCGCGACCAGGTGGACGTGGAGCAGATCATGCGGGACATCCGTGCCCGCATCACCCGACGGGGGGGCCTGGATCTCTCGGATCAGCAAATCGAGGACCTTGCGGTCCGGCGGCTCGAATCGATCCTCGACCCGCGGGCGATGAAACCCGAGTTTCTGAACCAACTGCGGCGAAGTGCGGACGAATTCGTCGAGCGTCAGGGCAAGACTCCCTCGGGTGAGCCGGCATACGCTTTTGAAGATACGACCATCTACGACTCGCATCGCGGTGCGCTTCGCTTCATCCGTCGGCTGCTCAACCCGCTGCTGAAGTTGTTCTTCAACCCGAACCCGCTGATCCGCGCGCTCCACCTTCAGGCGCGGTTGAACGTGGAGGCGGCCGAACGCGATGCCGAACGCGACCGGCGGCAGGCGGAATGGAACGCGCTCCACTATAAGATCGTGGAACGTCTTGTGACCGAAGTGTCCCGAGTTAGTATCGAGCTGCAATCGCTGTCGATGCGTGTTGAATCGCTCGATGCCAAAGTGGAATTCAACGAACGGCGCGTCCGCAGCATCGAAGGCTCCGTGCACCGATCGCGGCCGCTGGGTCGGCCCGCTGACGCGGTCGCCGCAAGTCCCGCCGCAAGTCCAACGGTGGAGAGCGAGGCCGCGCCGGCCAACGCCGTCACCGCAACCGTCGAAGGCCAGCCTTCGGCTGGCACGAGGCGGCGTCGGCGACGTCGGCGCGGTCGTCGCCTTGGCATGACGCCTGGCGAGGCAGCAGCGGCGCCGCTGCCCGCGGGCGCCCCGCCAGCGCCCGCTGACGCGAACGCCGACCCGCAGCCGGCTGTCGAGCGCGCGCAGGACGCCGGCGCGGCGTCCCCACGACCCGCGCCGCCACCTTTATTCCCACCTCCGGCGCCGGATGAGCGCGCGGCCCCCGAACCGCCCGCCGAGCAGCCTGGCGCCGATCGCACAGAGCCCTGACGGCCGCGATGAAACTCGCGATCGTGGTGCAGCGCTACGGCGCCGACATCAGTGGCGGCGCGGAGCTGCACGCCCGGTACCTCGCGGAGCGGCTCTCGGCGCGCGCCGAAGTCCGCGTGCTGACCACCTGCGCGCGCGACTATCTGACGTGGCGCAACGAGTTTGCGCCGGGACCTGACGAGGTCAACGGGGTTCCCGTCGAACGGTTTCTGGTCTCCCGCGAGCGCGATTTGCATGATTTCGGTCTTAGGTCGCAGCGCGTCTTCGGACGGACGCACTCGCTTCAGGACGAACTCGAGTGGCTGGGCAGCCAAGGTCCCGTAAGTCGCAAACTGATGTTCAGGTTGCACCGAGCTACGGAGTTTGACTTCGTCCTCTTGTTCAGCGTTCGGTACTATCAGGCATATTACGGCGCGCGCATCGTGCCTGAGCGCGCGGTCCTTGTGCCGACGGCGGAGCGTGAGGGAGCGCTTGGGCTGGCGATCTTTCAACCGATCTTCCGCGGCGTCCGGGCCATCATGTACAACTCGTTCGAAGAACGAGCACTTATCAATGCGGTGGCCGGCAATCAAGAGGTGCCCGGCACGGTTGTAGGCGTCGGTTCGGTGATTCCGACCGTGGTTGAAGCTGCCCGCGCGCGGCAGAAGTTCGGATTGTCCGGCCCGTTCGTGCTGTATGTGGGTCGGATCGACGCGAACAAAGGATGCCCGGAGCTGTTCGATTTCTTCACTGGCTATGCGGAACAGTCCCCTCGCCAACTCGATTTGGTGCTCATCGGTGCACCGATGCTACCCATTCCGAAGCACCCGCGAATCCAGCATCTCGGTTATGTGAGCGACCAAGACAAATTCGACGTGTTAGCTGCCGCCGAAGCGCTCATCATGCCGTCCTATTACGAGAGCCTGTCGATGGTCGCACTGGAGGCGTGGGCGTTGGGACGCCCGGTGGTGGCGAACGCTCACTGTGATGTGCTGCTCGGCCAGTGCCTTCGGAGCAATGCGGGCCTTTACTATGAAGACGCTTCCGAGTTCGGCGCCGTGCTCGACCTTCTCCTCGACGATCGGTCGCTTGCGGAGGCGCTCGGTCGTAACGGCCGTGAGTACTTCGCGCGGCATTACAGTTGGCCCGTAATCGAAGGCAAGTACTTTGAAATGTTCGCCCGGCTGGCATCCGAGCCCGCTCTGCAGCGCATGGAGCCGCTTCCGGGGTGGTTTGCCCGGCGACGCCCGACCGTGCCCGCGGCGATCGACGTACTGGCCGAGCTGCCGTCAGGACCAGCGGCTGCTTATGGGGCCGCGGCGGAGGTGCCCGCGTGAAATTCGCGTTCGTCACGCCGCGCTACGGCGCCGACATTCCGTCTGGAGCCGAACACGCGTGCCGGCTGCTCGCCGAACAGGTCTGCGAGCGCCACGACGTCGACGTGCTGACGACCTGCGCCCGCGACCCGCTGACGTGGAGAAACGAATACTCGGAGGGCTTCGATCGCGTGCGCGGAGTCCTCGTGCGGCGGTTTGCCGTCAACCAGGCCCGAGACGACGATGCCTTCCGGCAGCTGTCGTCGCGGTTACGTGCCGAATTGCACAGCCGCGCGGACGAGCAGGACTGGGTTCGCCGGCTTGGACCCTCGTCGCCGGACCTCATCGACTACTTGAAGCGCCAGAGCCGCTCCTACGACGCCGTCATGTTCTTCTCCCTGTACCACGCAACGACGGTGCACGGCATCGCTGCAGCGCCGGCGCGAAGCGTGGTCTTTCCGTACCTGCGGCTCGACCCGGCGCTTCGATTCAATCTCTGGAGCGAGGTGCTCGGATCGGCGCGGGCCGTCGGCTACTTGTCTACGGCGGAACAGCGACTGGCCCGCGGGTTTCTCCGGATCTTCCCGGCAACCGAGGAGGTGGTGGGCGTCGGTGTCGACTTGCCGGCGCAGCAAGCCTATCCGCGGCACCAGCAGGACCCGGTGGACGCCCTCTCGGAGAACGACGACGAGGGCGTCGCGCCTCCCGACACCGCGCCGGCGCCGGAGTACCTGGCAGGCCGCGGCATCCCGTTCCGCCGCCGCCACCGTTTGTACGGGGCGTTCGCGCTCTATGGTGGCCGCGTGGAAC
>JACPPO010000025.1 GCA_016190945.1 Acidobacteriota bacterium
CCCAGCTCATTGCTTCCACCATCTGGAGGGCGGCGTTGCGCTCGCCGGCCTCGCCGGCCCGGAACGCCCGGAAGCCGGGCCATCGTCTGGTGATGGCGTCGCGCAGCGCGGCGATGTCCGCATCGGTGGTGCCCGGCACCAGCTTCACGTTGACGAAATTCACCTTGCCGGTGTGGCCGGTCACGCGCTGGAGCTGCGGCAGGGTCATGATCACGGCGCCGTTCTCGGTGAGCGACGCGCTCTCGAACACGCCGCTGACCGTAAATGTCGCGTGTTGAATCCGGATCGGCGAGCCAGCGGTCTTTCCGAGCGCGTCGGCGGCCACGGCGCCCAGAACCACCGCCGGTTCCGTGTCACCGGCCGGCAGGCGGCCCGCGATCAGACGCAAATGATCCCAGAGATACGCATTCGATTCCCAGGCAAAGATCAGGATGACGGGCACGTGCTCGATGCCGATGACGTCGCTGAGCACGCCGCTGCCCTGCGCGACGCCGGGCAGCCCCCGAACGTCGTCGACGACCTCGGAGGGAAAGGGCGCCGCCACCGGGTTCAGACTGCCCGCTCGAGTGACGATGAGGTCGGTGCCGCGGGCCGTGTAGATCTGCACCCACGCCTCCTCGAATCCCCACGCGATGCTGGTGAGCGCCACGACCGCCGCGATGCCGATGGCCACGCCGCTCACCGTAAGGAGGCTGCGGGTCGGACGATGCAGCAGATTTTTCACGACTATGGTGTGGAACCGCATGCCGCTCACAACATCGAGGAGGATCGCTCCTCCGACACAATCCGGCCGTCGAGCATGTGGAGCACGCGTGTAGCGTGGGCGGCGACTGCGTCATCGTGCGTCACGACGACGAGCGTGACGCCGCGCTCGTCGTGAACGCTCCTCAACAGCGCCATGATGCGCGCGGCGCTTGCGCTGTCGAGGTTCCCCGTTGGCTCGTCGGCCAGGACCAGCGCCGGCTCGTTCGCCAGGCTTCGCGCAACCGCCACGCGCTGTCGCTCCCCGCCGGAAAGGCTCGCCGGGCGGTGGCCAAGACGGTCGGCAAGGCCCGCGGCTTCGAGGAGCGCGCGCGCCCGGCGGCGCCGCTGCTCCACGGTCCACGGCATAGCAAACATCGGGATCTGCACGTTTTCGAGCGCCGAGAGGGTGGGCAGGAGATGAGACATCTGGAAGACGAACCCGACCGTGCGCGCGCGGAACGCGGCCAGGTCGGCGCGCGCGTTCTCGAGTGCCCCGCCCCGAAACTTCAGCTCCCCCGCACTGGGCGCGTCGAGTGTGCCGAGGATGTGCAGCAGCGTCGACTTGCCGCAGCCGCTCGGTCCCTGGATGGCGACGAATTCGCCTTCAGCGATCTTCAGATCGACGCCACGAAGCGCATGGATGCGGCCCTCGTCGTACGTGCGCCGCAGGTCACGAGCCTTCAGGAGAACGCCATCGCGGCGATCTGACGTCACCGGGCCGCTATTGAGCCGCCTTCGACGACGTCGAGGTGCACGAACGTGCCTATCATCGACGTGTTCATTTCCGCGACGTACACGAACGCATAGACGTTGCTGTCGCCGCGCCGGGCTGCCACGTAGCGCTGCACCTTGGGCGTCGTGATGAACAGGTCTCTGACCGAGTAGCTCCGCCCTGCACCAAAGACGCCGCTGGACCGCTTGTAGAACCACTGGCCGCAGAAATTGCCCCTGCACTCGAACAGCGTGGTGAATCCCTGCTCGGCCAGCGCCGCCGTGTAGTTGCGGAACACCTCGAGCGACGAGCGCCCCTTCGGCACGGCGTACAGGATGCGGGTCACCGCTCCCTCGATCTTCTCGGCTTTTGCGAACACCGGCGGATCGGCCAGCCGCGGTGCCCCTCCCAATGCCGCCTGGTACTCGTCGAGCGCGCGCCGCACGTAGTCGATGATCCGCGACCCGCGGAATCGCGTAACCAGCGGATGGTCGGCGCTTCCTTCGACGTCTCCCGGCCGCGGAGCAGCGGCGCCGGCCGGCATCATGCCGATCTCCATCGGCCTGACCTCGACGACGTCGAGGTGCACGAACGTGCCCTTCATCGATGTATCCGTCTCGGCGACATACGCGAACGCGTAGACGTTACTGTCGCCGAGGCGGGCCGCCACGTAGCGCTGCACCTTGGGCGTCGTGATGAACAGATCCCTCACCGAGTAGCTGCGCCCGGCTCCAAACACGCCGCTGGACCGCAAGTAGAACCACTGGCCGCAGGATCCGCCGCTGCACTCGAACAGCGTCGTGAACTTCTGCTCGGCCAGCGCTGCCGTGTAGCTGCGGAACACCTCCAGCGACGAGCGCCCCTCCGGCACGGCGTACAGGATGCGGGTGACCTTCCCTTCGAGCCGCTCGGCCTTGGCAAACACCGGCGGATCCGCCAGCCGCAGCGCGCCTCCCAGCGCCGCCGGGTACTCATCGAACTCGCTCCACACGTAGTCGATGATGCGCGAGCCCTCGAAGCGCGCAACGAGCGGGTGGTCGGCGCTCCCTTCGACGTCTTCCGGGTGCGTCGCGGGCGCGGGTAGTGGCGTCACGGGCGCAGGCGATGGCGCCGGAGGCGGGGGCGGCGTCACAGGTGGGGGCAATGGCTGCGGAGGCGGGGGCGGCGCCGCAACGGCGATGCGCACCACGGCTTCCGCGCGCCCGCCCAGCCCGTCCTCGATCGCGTAGGTCAACGCGTCGTCTCCGGCGAATCCTGCCTCCGGCGTGTACCGTAGCGTGCCGTCGGCGCCCAGCTCGGCGCGGCCGCGCGTCGGCGGCTTCACGAGCGCCGCCGTCAGCGGGTCGCCGTCCGGGTCGCTGTCGTTGGCGGTGACGCTGACTTGCGCGGTGGTCCCTGCCTGGATGCCTGTGGTGTCGTCGACGGCCACCGGCACACCGTTCGGCGCCTTGACCACCGTCACGCGCGCGCTCGCGGTGCCCCTGTTGCCGGCGGCATCGACGGCCTCGAAGGTGACGGCCGTATCCCCGACCGGGAAGCTGGCGGGCGGATTCAGCGCGCGCGCGGCGATCGTGCCGTCGCGATTGTCGCTGGCCGTCGCGCCGGCAAGAAACGCGGCGATGTTGGGGTGCGAGACCGGCGCGCTCGTCTCGCGCGCCCGGATCTCTACGCGGACATCACCGGGCGGCGAAACCGCCGGAGCCGTGGAGTCCCGCGGAGCCGTGACCATGATGCCATCGAGACCGAGATAACTGCGATAACTGTTGTTGATGTTGTTGAGTGATGCCCCGAAGTAGCCGTTCAGGGCTGTAGCCACGATCGTGTACTCACCATCCCCGGGCACGACGTAATTCCATGCCATCCACCCGGTGGACTCACCATTGTCGTTCGAGAGAACAATTCGTTCCCCGTTGCCGCTGCGAATAGCGATTGTGTAGGCCGCGTTGTACTGGTTCTGAGACATCGCGGCCGTACCGGAACGGAAGATCGCCCAGCCACTGATGACGGCGCCGGCCTGGGCATGGAACGTTTGGCTCAGCGTCACCGGGGCCCTATACGCGGGCGTCGCGAGCAACGCAAGATAGCCACCCTCTTGAGGTCGATGCTCACGTTCGTGCACAAAGCTGGCAACGACGGTGACCGAGGAGCCGGCAGGACCGCCGGGCGTCCAGCCGGCAATATCGCCCGACTCGAAGCCGCCGTTACCCAGCGGCTGCTGGGCCATCGCGGGCGCGCAGACGAAGAATGTGGTCAGCCACGCACCGCCGACGATTGCCGCCCTGAGTGTCAATGCTGCACGGTCGAACATGGTGGCCTCCTGAAGCTTCCGGTTCAAAAGATCTCGACCAGCTCGACGCGCCGGTTCTTCGCCCGGCCGTCTTCCGTCCGGTTTGACGCCACCGGCGCCAGGTAGCCGACGCCGCTCGCCTGGAGCCTGGCGGCCGCGATCGTGTGCTTGGAGACGAGCGTCTGCATCACCGCCTCGGCGCGACGGCGCGACAGATCCATGTTGAAATCGAACGTCCCCTCGGTGTCCGTGTGGCCGACGATGTGCAGCCGCATCGCCGCGTTCTCCCGGAGCAGCGTGGAGATCTCCGCGATCGCGGCATCGGAGGCAGGGGTGATCGTCGCGCTGCCGGTGTCGAAGAAGATGCCGTACAGCGCGACATGTCCCGACTGGCTGATGTCCGCGGCCAGGGCGGCCGCGTTCGCCGTCACCAGGCCCGTGCCCATCGCCTTGCCCTCGACGACGTCGAGGTGGACAAACGTTCCCGTCATCGACGTGTCCGTTTCCAAAACGTACACGAAGACGTACGCGTCTCCCTCGCTGCGCGCAAGCTTCGCAGCGACGTAGCGCTCGACGTCTGGACGACCGACGAAGAGGTCTCTGACGGAATAGCTGCGGCCGACCCCGAAAAACCCGCCCGATCGCTCGTAGAAAACGCGACCGCATGCGTCGGCGCTGCACTCGAAGAGCGTCTCGAAGCGGTCTTTCGCAAGCGCGGCCGTGTAGTTGCGGAACACCTCCAGCGACGAGCGCCCCTCCGGCACGCGGTACAGGATGCGCGTGATCTTCCCCTCCAGCGCCAGCGATTTCGCGAACGCGGGTGGCGAGAAGGAGTTGCCGACGCGTTCGTCGGCCCGTCCCAACGCCGCCGTGTACTCGTCGAACTCACGCTGCACGTAGCCGATGATCACGGATCCCTCGAACCGCGTGATGATCGGGTGGTCGGCGCTGCCCGCAACGTCCTCCTGGGCGCCGGCCGGCGGCGTTGCCACGAGAATCACTGCAGCGGCGAACCCGACAATGGAAACAGTTCCCCTCATGGCCGAATCCCCTTTCTGGGTCGAGCCCGGGCGCCACCGGGTCGGTCGCACCGCGCGGCATCCGCAGGTGGTTGTGAATACGTCAGGTCAAACCGCCGTCACGTACCCAAGATATTGCGTCTGGGCGACGCCTGAAACGGGCGAGGCATCTACCGTGTCTGGCGGAATTCAGATAATGCAACACCTGAGTCCTCACGCGGTGGTAATCTTTCGGTAATTTCCGACAAATAGCGAGCACCACGATGAAGCCTCCCGTGGGAGGCCGGCCCGAACGTGTCTCCTTGAATCTGACCAGACGCCCGCCTTCGGCGCGGTGCGCGCGCATCCCTTTGAGGTCAAAGGACTTCGCGGTCCTGCGGCATCTCATTACCCAGCGGGGGCAGCTCGTCACCAAGGCCGCGCTCCTTGGCGTGGCGTGGCCTGACGTCTTTGTGACCGACGCGGTCCTGAAGGTCTCCATCCGGCGACTACGGGTTCCGCGAGGGGTTCGAGACGCGCGACCTGCGCGACGCGCGGGCCCTGCTCGCAGGCGGCAGGGGGTGACCTACGACCACCGCCCCGGGCAGCAACCGCCCAGTTCTGAGCCCGAGTATGGCCGAAGTGAGTGTGATTAACGACCGAGAAGGGCAAACGCTGACCGTCTGGTCCGTCAATCCGTTCGACGAGTTCGTCTGCGAGAAGACCGGCCGGAATGTTGTCTTGGTGAAGGATCCCTCCGGCCGCGTTATTGGCGTCGAGACGCTGCACTTCTCTGTCCTCAGGCTCGACGCGGTGCTTCTGGAGACGACTGACAGTTAGACCCCGGCGCTATACTGGTCTCCATGTCCGGCGAAGTGCGAGTTGTACACAGCGACCCGGAAATCCTCGGCGGCACTCCGGTCTTCGTCGGCCCGCGGGTGCCCGTCAAATCCCTGTACGACTATCTCGAAGCTGGCGATTCGCTCGACGTGTTCCTTCACAGCTTTCCTTCAGTCAACAGCGAACAGGCCGGTTCGAGGTGAGCGAGCGGACAATTGTCATTCTCAAGAGCCTGCCTGTATCGCAATGCGGCGCGTGCCGGGAATACCTGATCGCTGATCCGGTGTTCGCAAAGGTCGAGAAGCTGCTGGCCGGCGTCAACACGTCAGTCGAGTTGGAGATCATCCAGTTTGCCTCCTAGCATTCGAGCGGTCGAGATGACGCGGAGGATTCGCGATCGCCACGCGCGGCGCCTGCCGGAAAAACGCCAGAAGAGGTGATTGCCTTCTACCGCGCGGCTGGTCAGGCGGCGGTGGAAGAGGCCCGACAGCGCGTGAAGACGCACCGTCGCAGGATCGGTTGACCACTTGAAAAAAACTTGAAACTCTGTGCACGAAAAGGGCGTCTTCGCCCGAGACGGCCCAAGCGTCAGGACGAATTTCCTAAAGAAACCGACGCAACCGGAGACCGCCGATTCTCGGCTGCGTTTCTCAGCCGCGGGACCGGGGTTCGAATCCCCGTACCGGTACCAGATTCGACTTCACCGCAGAACGTGAAAAGTGGAACGTAGGTGCGGGTGCGCTGCGGGTGCCGCGCCCCGTGGAGCCCGCGTTACGCCTCGCCCGTCCCTTCCCTGAGGGCACGCGCGAGCAGGTCGGCCACGCCGAGCACGGGCGCATTGACTCTTAGGTAGTCGCGATCCAGATTCTGCGCCTGGACCAGGATGATGCCGAGGATGTCGCGCCATTGACGCTCGGATGTCTCTCCACCCTGACGGTACCAACGCAGCTTCTGCAACAGAATGTCTTCCGGCGGATGCACGTGGAGGGTTCGCCCCGGGGTGATCTCGACGGCCTGCCGCCGACGCAACTGCTGCTCGTCGAGCGGCGTACCGCCTGCAACAAATATATATCGACCTTCAGTTGTGTGGCCTGATGGATGAGGTTGGCGCTCGAACGTTCGCGAGCCGCGCGGCGGAGCGCCCCTTCATTCACATAGAAGTCCGCTGACAGGACGGACAGAAGCGCGGGCACGTCGGACTCACCGAGGGCGGCCACGATATCGATGTCGATTGTGGATCGAGGCTCGCCGGCAATCGAGCTTGCGATTGAGCCGCCGATGGTGTGGACGATTCCGAGCGCATCGAGCGCGCGCGTCACCGCGAGCGCCACTGCAATCGGATCGACCGGGACGCTCACAGCAGGTCCGTCGCAGTGATCTCGGGGTAGGCTTGTCGAGCCAGATCGCGGCCAAGCGTGATCAACGCCAATCGCAGAAATCGCTCGCGCGGAGACGCGTCTGGATGCCGGAGGCGGATACCGGCGAGCGCCAGGTCGTACACGGCTTGGGTGAGACCGGACACGACCGCAGCCTTCTCGGCCGGCGACATCTGCCTCCAGCGCTCGATCTGCATGCGCTCGATCTCGGGCGACGTATCCGGGGTCAGAGGCGCCGCCACGGCGGGATTCTATAGCGACTAAGCCGCCGGGCGCTCGCCCCAGCCCGCGCTCCCACGGGAAAGCCCTTATGCCGCGGCACGCGCGTCGTGATGCCTCCATTCCGTCAGCCCGCGGATATGTGAGATTGGATCTCACGTTAAGCAAGTCGGGAGACTCGGAGCGAAATCGCTCGTCGGCCCCCCGTCGTTCGGCTATCTTACGGTGAGACCACGTACTCAGTGATGATTCCACGCCCGTTCGGCACGGGATCGGGAGATCGATGGTGAAGCGGCGCTTGGCGATTCCCATCCTCGCGGCAGCGTTGCTCGTGCTCGGGCTGCTGGCATGGTTGCGCGCCGGAGACTCCGAGGAAGCGAGCGCCGCCGGCGAAGTCATCGTGGTTGCGCCGCGGACATTCTCGAGCACTGTGGTCGCTGTCGGCGCCGTGAAGCCGCGCATCGGATCGGAAGTGCGCGTCGGCTCCCGCATCTCCGGCCGGGTCTGGAAGCTGCGGGCGAATATTGGCGACCGGGTCGAGCAGGGGCAGATTATCGCGGAGCTGGAAACGGCGGAGCTGGATGCGCTTATCGCCCAGCGTCGCGCCGAGCTGAAGCTCGCCGAGGCGAAGCTCGCGGCGTTCGCGACCCTTTCGCCGGAGGAGGAGGCGCGAGCCAGGGCCGACCTCATGCGCTTCGAGGCGGAGGTGACGCTCACGGCGGAGGAGCTGGCGCGGCAGCAGGCGCTGCTCGAGCGAAAGCTTGCACCGCGTGCCGTGGCCGACGCGGCGCGGGACCGGGACGCGGTGGCCAAGGCCGAGCTCGAATCGGCCCGCCGGACGCTGGAGTTGGTGCGCGCCGGACACACGGAGGGACGCAAGCAGGCTGAGGCCGACGTCGAGCGCGCCCGCGCCGCACTCGAGAGCGCCGCGGTGGACCGATCGTTCACGGTCCTGCGATCGCCAATCGCGGGCGTCATCGCGTCGGTCGCGACGCAGGAGGGCGAGACGGTCGCGGCGGGCCTGAACGCCCCAACTTTCGTCACCGTCGTCGATCTCGAACGCCTTCAGGTGAACGCGTACGTCGATGAGGTGGATATCGGCAAGATCGAGACGGGGCAGCGCGCCGCGTTCACCGTGGATGCGTTTCCCGCGCGCGACTTCCACGGTCGTGTGGCCGCCATCTATCCCACCGCGACCATTCAGGACAACGTCGTAAAGTACATCGTGGCGCTCGACATCGACGGCGCGTACGCAGGGCTGCTTCGCCCGGAGATGACGGCCAGCGTTCGTATCGAGCTGGACGCGAGGACCGCGCTGACCGTACCGGTCCGCGCCGTCCGCCAGGACGCCGGCCGGAGCGTGGTCGATGTGGTCAACGGCGACCGGCTCGAAGTGCGTCCCGTTCGAGTGGGTTGGCGCGACGGGCCGTGGGCGGAAGTTACCGACGGGCTCGTGGAGGGAGAGCGTATCCTGGTGAAGGTTTCCGTCACGAGCGGGGAGGAGCAACGATGAATCGATCTCAGCGTATTGCCCGGGATGTCCTCGTCTCTTTGTCGGCGCAGCGAAGCCGTGTGCTGCTGATGATGCTCGGCCTCACGGTCGGCGTGGCCGTGCTGTCCGCGGTCATCGTCATCGGCCAGGGAACCCGCGAGCGGATCATGGGGCTCGTGGAGAAGCACGGCCTCGACATGGTGATGGTTCGTGCCGGCGGCGACGTGCAGATCTTCGCGCCGCAGTCGGATCGAGGCCTCGCTTCGCTCGTCGAAGCCGACGCGCGCGCCGTCGAGGCCGAGGTGCCGTACGTCGACCTGGTGAGCGCCGTGCAGAACCAGCGCGGGATCAGCGTGGTGTACGAAGATCGCTCCGTGATTACGCGGGCGTTCGGCGTCGAGCCCACCTGGCTGGCGATTCGCCACCGTGATGTGGCCGAGGGCGAGTTCCTGTCGGAGTCCGACATGGCGGCGATGGCGCGCGTCGCGGTGCTCGGTGTCAAGGTGACCCGTGCGCTCTTTCCCGAGGGCGGCGCCGTGGGGCGCACCGTTCGCGTCAACAACGATCCGTACACGGTGAAGGGCGTCTTCATCGAGTTGGGCACGGACGCGGCCGGAGTCGACGACTGGGACGATCGCATCGTCGTGCCGCTGACGACCTCGGCCAGACGGCTGTTCAACCGGCCGTACCTCGAGCAGATCGTGTTTCGCGTGACCGACGTGCGGCGTGTGCCCGAGACCGCCGAGCGCGTTCGCAACCTGCTGGCCGTGCGGCACGGCATCGGTCCCGGGCAGCCGGCTGACTTTTTCGTGCGGGAGCCCGAGGATGTCGAAGGCGCAGCGCTCGAAACCACGTCGACGCTCTCGGCCCTGCTGCTCGCCATCTCCGTCGTCGCGCTCGTCGTGGGAGGGCTGGTCATCATGAACCTGATGCTCGCGTCCGTGTCGCAACGCTCGCGCGAAATCGGCCTGCGCCGCTCGATGGGCGCGCGGGCTTCGGACATTTCGCGCCAGTTCCTCCTCGAGGCACTGTTCGTCGCGCTCGCGGGCGGCGCCGTCGGCGTCGCGGCGGGCACAGTCATCGCCGCCGCATTGGGCGCCGCCGGCATCGCCAGCAGCCGGATCACGTGGGTACCGTTTGCGGTCGCGTTGGTCGCCTGCGCGGCGATCGGCGTGGTGTTCGGGATCCATCCGGCGCGGAACGCCGCGCGCGTGGATCCCGCGGCGTCGCTGCGCGGGCGAGCCGCCTGATCGGTCGCAGGTGGAACCAGCCATGATCGAGGTGGACGGTCTGACACGACTCTATCGGAGAGGCACGCTCGAGACGCAGGTCCTCAAGGGGGTCTCCTTCCGCGTGCGGCGCGGCGAGTTCGTCGTCATCATGGGACGATCCGGGTCGGGCAAGTCGACGCTGCTCAATATCCTCGGGCTGCTGGACCGGCCCGATGGTGGACGCTACCTCCTCGATGGCGCCGACCTCTCCGGCGCGGACGACGACGCCCGCTCCGCGGCGCGAAATCGGAAGCTGGGCTTCGTCTTTCAGCAGTTCCACCTGCTGGAGCGCGCCTCGGCGCTGCGGAACGTCACGCTGCCCCTGCTCTACGCCGAGCAAGACTCCGGCGATTCCACGGAACGAGCCGAGCGGGCGCTCCAGGCCGTGGGGCTGACCCATCGGCCGCGCCACCTGCCGAGTGAGCTGTCCGGGGGCGAGCAGCAGCGCGTTGCCATCGCGCGCGCCCTCATTAACGATCCGGCGGTGATCCTGGCGGACGAGCCCACCGGCAACCTCGACGCGCAGAATGGGCGGGAGATTCTGGAGATCTTCCGGCACCTGGTCGACGGCGGCCGCACCCTCGTGCTGGTCACGCACGACCGAGCCGTCGCGGAGCGCGGCGATCGGGTCCTGGTGCTCGACGATGGCCGGATCGTCGGCGAGGAGGCAGTCCCGACGCCCGCGGCCGGTACGCGCTCGGACGCGGCCGGGGCCGTGTGAGCGCCGGGCGGCGCCGCCGGCACCGCCAGCTCGCGCGGGGCCTCGTCCTTTCGCTTCAGCTTCTGGCGGCCCACAGGCTGCGCACCGCGCTCAGCGTGTCAGGCCTTCTGGTCGGCGTGGCCGCGGTGATCGTGATGGTCGCCATCGGCGAAGGGGCGGAGCGTCGTGTGCTGGAACGCGTGCAGGGGATGGGCACCAATCTGCTCGTCGTGAGCGCCGCGCCCGCGCAGCGTGTGGTGGGGCGGCCACGGCAGGTTCCTGTCCACACGATGCTGCGTGCGGCCGACGCCGAGGCCATCGAGCGGGAGAGCACGCTTGCCGTGGCGGCCGCGCCAGCCGTCAACCGGTCGATGGTCGTGCGCTGGGAAGGAGTGAATACCACCACGATGGTGACGGGGACCACGACCCGGGGACTCGGCATCCGGAACATCTCGGCCGCCTCGGGCCGCGTCTTCGACGACGAGGACGACCACGAGCGTCGGCGCGTGGCACTCCTCGGCCCCACCGTCGTGCGGAGCCTGTTCGCCGCCGCCAATCCAGTCGGACGCGTTGTCCGGGTCGGGAACGTGCCCTTCGACGTGGTTGGCGTCACGCGGGCGCGCGGCGTCGATGCCGTCGGGGTCGACCTGGACGACATCATGCTCGTTCCATTTGAAACGGCGACGCGCCGGTTGCTCAACATTCCGTACGTGCACACGCTGTTTATTCAGGCGCGGAGCACCGCGGATCTCGTCGCCCTCGAGCACGAGGTCCGGGAGATTCTGCACGGTCGCTATGGAGGCCGGTCGGGAATGCTCGCCCCGTTCGTCATTCAGAACCAGGCGACACTCCTGCGCACCGAGCGCGGGGCCGCGCAAGCCATGAACCAGCTCGTCGTGGGGGTCGCGCTTCTGGCGCTGCTCGCGGGCGGAATCGGCATCCTGGCCGTGATGCTGATCTCCGTGCGCGAGCGCACCCGCGAAATCGGGCTGCGCCGCGCGCTCGGCGCGAAGCGACGGGATATTCAGATCCAGTTCGTCCTCGAATCCGCCATGCTGGCGGCCGGCGGCGGGTTGGCGGGTGTGATCGCCGGGCTTGCGGCGGCCGGCGGCGCTGCTTTGCTGGGCCCCTGGGATCTGGTCATGTCCTGGCGCGCGGCCGCCCTGGGACTGGCCTGTTCGACGATCCTCGGCCTTGTCATCGGCGCGCTCCCCGCCGCGCGTGCGGCGCGGCTCGAGCCGATCGCGGCGTTGCGAGCCGAGTGATCGGCCAGCCTTCACCAGGCAGTTGAACGGTACCCGTAAACGGCGAGAGCCAAGACAGGGTTACGCAAGGGAGCGAATTCCCGTACCGGTACCACCTTCCCGCACGCCAATCTTTCAGTAATTGTGAGGCCCGAGCACCTCGCGCGGTTCACCGATTCGAAGTCTCCGGCTACCTCACTGCCGGCGCAGGTGTTCGCGTGCCAGCCGATCGAGCAACGCGGCGAGCGGCTCGCCGTCGAGCGTGAAGGCCGAGGCGTCGCCGGCCCAGGACAGCTTGTAGCTGCGCGACATCGCCGACACCCAGACCTGCCGGACCGGAGCATTGGGACTGACCACGAACTTGGCGGGGGCGGGGTCTTCGAAGATGACTTGCAGGACGCCGTTCTGCAGCTCGACCTCGAAGCCTTCCCGATCCGCGAGCGGCAGCAGGGCACGCTGCGCCTGCTCGAGCGCTCGATCGGCCTCAAGGCGGAAGTCCTGCTCGCTCAGCATGGTATCGGGCGG
The DNA here is from genome assembly GCA_016190945.1 of Acidobacteriota bacterium. Taxonomy (GTDB): domain Bacteria; phylum Acidobacteriota; class Vicinamibacteria; order Vicinamibacterales; family UBA2999; genus JACPPO01. The sequence continues at coordinate 12,409 of JACPPO010000025.1, forward strand.
GTCCGAAGAGCAGGACCCGGCTTACGTACGAACATCATTCAGGACTCGTCAGGCGATCGGGCGAGGCGATGTAGGTCCTGCGCGCCCGCGCGTTCATGCCGGGCTGCTTCATGCGGACGACAAGCTTGTGCTCGCGGCCGTCGAGCGCCGCGGGCGTGAAGCCGAGCGTGTACTGGCTGTGCAGTTCCTGCGCCACGCGACTGAACGTTGGTCCCAGGTCGTCGGTCTTTTCCAACTCGAAGTATCCGCCGCCGGTCTCATCCGCGAGCCTGCGCAGCCCCCGGTCGGGCCGCGTGCGGACCTGGCGCTGGCCGTTGAAGTACTGGGACTCGAGCCCGATGGCGTAGATCATCGTCTCTTCGTCGCGCGCGCGATCGAGCACGTCGCCCATCCCGACGCGGCTGGCCGTGTCATCGCCATCCGTGAACGCGAGGACAACCTTGCGCCCCTCCACGCCCCGCAGCATGGCGATGCTTTCGTTGACCGCGTCGTAGAGCCGCGTCGGATTGCCGAACTGCAGGTCCTCGAGCGCGAAGATCAAGTCATCGCGATCGCTCGTGAACGTTCCGCTGAACTGGATCTTGTCGCTGAACGATCCGACCTGCCCCTTGTCGGCCGGCAGCATCCGCAGGATGAACTGCTCCGCGGCCGCCTGGAGCCGATCGAGATTCGCCGTCATGCTCGCGCTGTAATCCAACATGACGACAACCGTGAACGGCTGGACCTCGTTCTGAAAGAAGGTGATCTCCTGCGGCTTGCCGTTATCAAGGATCGTGAACTCCTCCTGCTCCAGTCCGGGAACCAGCCGGCCCTGCGCGTCAGTGACCGTGGTCACCACGGGAACGATCCGTGTGCCGGACCGAAACGTCGGCCCCTGGGCGATGGTGATGGACGCCGCCGGAAGAACGAGCAGGGATATCAGCACCGATCGCATATGACCGAGCTTAGCAACGATTGTTCCGCGGAGTAAACCTGCTTGGCGGTAACATTTCGGGCCATGCGAGTAGCGCGCCGCATCGTTCTGAACTGTTTCCCGGCCATTCCGCTCCATGCCGCCCGGACGACGGACGTCGTGATAGACGCGTCGGGCGCGCCGGTTGCCGGCGCGGTGGTTACCGCGGGCGGTGCGCCAGCCACGACCGGCGAGGCCGGGTCGTTCGTGCTGCTGGATGGGCCAGATGGACGCGCGCAGGTGCGCGCGACGGCGCCTGGATTTGCGCCGGCGCCGAGGACCGGTCAGGATGGGCGTGCGGGTCTTCATGCCGTGAGGAGAACGTAACCAATGGCCGCAACCGTTCATGTCGTGGCGCGTTACCAGGCGAAACCGGGGAAGGAACGTGAGGTGGAGGGGGTTCTCACCGCGTTGGTTGCCCCGTCAAGGCGCGAGATCGGTTGTTACCAGTACGATCTGCTTCGAAACCCGGCCGACCCGTGCGACTTCTGCTTCGTCGAGCGATGGGGGGATGACAAGGCGGTCGATCAGCACAATGAGACCGCGCATGTGAAGAACGCCATCGCGCAGGTGGAGGGGCTGGTGGAGATCCCTCCCGACATCCGGCGCTACTGGATTCTGTGACGCAAGTGGCGTGCCTGCGGGCGGCCCGCTAGATCCCTTATGATGAAGATTCTCGTGAGACTGGTTGCCACCTGCGCCATTCTGCTGGCGCTCGCGTGTTCGGCGCCCGCCCAGCAGGCGGCTGCCGGACAGAGCGGATCTGACATCGCCGCGCAGGTCGGCGACCGGGCGATTACCGTCAAGGAAGTCGACGACCGGTGGCGCCAGGCGCAGCCTGCCGAGCATGCCCAAGCGGTTCAGCAGATCTACGACGGCCGCAAGCAGACACTCGACGCGATCGTGGCAGACATGCTGATCGAGCAGGCCGCGAAAGCCAAAGGCGTCAACGCGGCGCAGTTCACGGAAGCGGAACTGGCGCGCCGCAGCAAGCCGGTGACCGACGGACAGGTTGCGGCCTTCTTCCAGGAGAACCAGGCGCAGATGCAGGGCCGCGGCATTGAGGCCATGAGCCCGGCCATCCGCCGGTATCTCGAAGAGCAGCAGCGAACTACCGCGTATCAGGCGCTGGTGGCCGAACTGCGCAAGGCCGGACCTCCCGTTCGCCAGCTCCTCGATGCGCCGCGGTACCAGGTCGATGTGTCTCCGGACGATCCAGCGCTCGGCGCTGCCAACGCGGCCGTGACGCTCGTCGAGTTTTCTGACTTTCAGTGTCCGTTCTGTGCCCGCGTGATGCCGACGCTCAAGCGCGTGCACGGCGCGTACGGCGACCGCGTGCGCATCGTCTGGAAGGATTTCCCGCTGACCTCAATTCACCCGCAGGCTTTCAAGGCGGCCGAGGCAGGACAGTGTGCGAGGGAGCAGGGGAAGTTCTGGGAGTACCACGATCGGCTCTTTACCAACCAGCAGACGCTCGATCCGGAGTCCCTCAAGAAACACGCCGCCGAGTCAGGGCTGGACGCGGGGAAATTCAATGCCTGTCTCGACGCGGCAAAGTACGGTGAGCGGGTGCAGGAGCAGATGGGCGTGGGCGCGCGGCTCGGCGTGAGTTCGACGCCCACCGTGTTCGTCAACGGCCGGTTGGTGAGCGGCGCCCAGCCCTACGAAGTCTTCACGGCGATCATCGACGAAGAGCTGGAGCGAGCTGCGATCAAGTAGGGATCAACACGATCTTTCCGAAGGCTCCTGCTTCCATCACCGCGCCGTGCGCCTGCACGGCCTGTGCGAGCGGGAGCTCCCGTCCGATCACCGGGTTCAGCGTTCCGTTCTCAAGCCCCGCCACGAGCGCCGCATGGATGGCGCGCAGCTCCTCCGCCGTGGCACTGAACATCGTCATGCCGAGGACCGTCCCGTCCTTGCTCATGATCTTGCGCGGGTCGATCTCGACGCGGCCGCGGTTGCCGACCACCACCACGCGTCCACCGGGAGCCAGCACCTCGAGGTCGCGATCGAGGTTGACGTTGGCGAGCATCTCGAGAATCACGTCCACGCCACGGCTGCCCGTCAGCGGCATGATCCGGGCCATGTAGTCGGCATCGCGGTGATTGAGCACCTCGTGCGCGCCCTGTTCGCGTACCAGCGTGACGCCCTTGTCGGTGCCAGCGGTGCCAATGACGCGCAGTCCGTACGCGCGCGCGATTTGCGTCGCGGCAATGCCGACGCCGCCGCTCGCGCCATGGATGAGGACCGTCTCGCCGGGACGCGCCTGCGCCCGGACGAAGAGCGCGCGCCACGCGGTACCGTACGGCACCCCCACGGCGGCTCCCTGCGCGAACGACAGCCGCGCGGGCAACGGATGGACCTGCGACTGGTCGCAGACCGTCCGCTCTGCATATCCGCCGTACCCGGCGGCCGTGCCGTGCGCGTAGACGCGGTCGCCGTTGTTGGCGCGCGTGACGTCGGGGCCCATTGCTTCGACGATCCCCGCGACGTCGGTACCTGGCGTGTAGGGCAGGCTGGGCTTACGCGCGTAGGCGCCGGAACGGACATAGACCTCCACCGGGTTGACACCGACGGCTCTGACGCGCACCAGGAGCTGGCCCGGCCCGGGCGACGGATTAGGCACCTCTTCGAGCTTCATGACTTCCGCGGGTCCGAACTCACGCACGACGATGGCTTTCATATGTCCTCTTGGAGATCAAAGGGCCTCTCGCAGCAGTCCCGTCCCGAAGTGCGGAATGATGAACGGCACTTCTGGAAACGCGAGGGCGAGGCGCGATACGGCGAGCGGATCGCCGAGTCGAAGGTCGAATCGACTCGGCAAGCCAAGCTTCCGGCGCACGCCGACGGACAACATCCCGCAGTGCGCAAAGACCACGGCACCAGGGCACGACGCAGCCGCCTCGACCGCGCGCAGCGCGCGGCCGCGCCGGAGGACTCGTCACCCTGGACGCTGGCGATCATCGCCGCGCGGTGCACGTCGCTGGTACCCAGCTCCTGAACCGAGCGATCGGCCAGCGCTTCGGACGTGCCCGGATTGTCCCAGTGCAGCTCGCCGTACAGATCGTTCAGGCGGCCCTGAACGTCCGCCCCTACATCATCGTGGTGGGCCGGGCCCGTATCGTTGTAGGGACGGACCTTCAGGTCCGTCCCCGCACGCTGCCGCGCCAACGCGCCGAAAAAGGCGGTCGAAAAAAAATGGCAATGCGCGTCGTTGATCACGCGATCAGAAGGTAATCCGAAATCCCACCTGTCCGACGCGCTGTTCGGGCTGTTGGAAGTCGCCGGCGTATGCCGTTGGCTGCATGAAGGAGCTGAGCGGCGCGCCCGTCGACGACACACGCTGTGTCGTCAGCGGCAAAGACGGGTTCTTTGCGTTGAAGAGGTTGAAGACCTCCGCGATCGCCTCCACCCGGGCCGAGCGCCATAGCGGGAAGGACCGGCTCGTGCGGAGGTTCAACTGTGAAAACGAAGCGCGGCGGCTGCAGTTCACCGTCTCGCAGGCGCCAGCTTCTTCAAACGTAGCGGCGCCGCTCTCGTTGAGACCGGTAAACCGGTACGCCGCCCGCGTCATGTCATTCAGGTTGCCGTCGGCGTTCAGATCGCGGCCTTCGAAGGAATGTACCGGAAGCGCCGAGCGATAGAAGAAGATCGGCGAAATCCGAAGGCCCCACGGCGCCTCCACGATGGCACTGAGGGTGACGCGGTGACGCGCATCGGTGCGCGTGGAGGGCCCATCCTGGACGGGCGCAAAGGGGGCGGTCACATCCTGCACCAGGTTCTGCACGATCTCGTCGTACGCCGTGCCGACGTCACTTGTGGCCTTTGAGAGCGTGTACGACGTGTTCAGATCGAGCCCGCCCGACAGCCGCCGCCGCACGCCGGCGATGAGCGCGTCGTACCGGCTCCTTCCCTTGCTGAGAGCCGTGCGGAAGCCGATCGAGTTGGGTTGGATCGGCAGGTCCCCCAGGTAGCGCCGCCCGCCCACTAATGCGTTCGGCCGGAAACGCAGGTTCAAATCGCGCCCGTCGACGCGGACGTAGTCGATTGTCAGGGCCGTCGCGGGATCCAGCTCCCGCGCCCAGCCGAAATTGGTCTGGTAGGTATATGGCTGCTCCAGGCGCGGCGAGACAACCTCGCCGGCGAGCGCGGGAATATTGGGATCGACCAGGTTTTGCGACGCGATGGTCGAGAGCGGATCCGACGCGCGAAAGAATGTGCCGTCCGGCCGGCGAATCCCCTCCGGCGCGTTCGCCACGAAAACCGGTCCGCCGCCGCCGCCGGCGTCGATGGCCGCGGTCAGGACGTTGGCGTTGGTATAGCCGAAATCCGTATGGATGCCCCATCCGCCGCGGACGACGTCACGGCCGGTGCCGTGCAGGTCGTAAACGAAACCGAGGCGGGGCTGGAGGTTGTCCTTGTCGCCCCGCAAATCCCGCCCGAAGTCCTCTAGCACCGTTCCGTTGAAGCGGCCCGCGCGGCCTGCGGCCTGCAGAACCTGGAAGTTTGGATTGCGGTCCTGATTGAAGGGGATGCCGTCGACGTAATCCCACCGCGCGCCGAGGTTGAGCGTCAAGCGGCTGCTGACGCGCCAGTCGTCCTGAAGGAACAGCGAGTACGAGTCGACCGGAATGTTCAGCTCGGTGTTGCCGCCAATGACCAGGATCGATACCACGGGGCCGTTGACGTCGTTGGCCCCCATGAAGAAGATGCCGCTGGTGCCCTGGCCGACCGACACGAACAAATGCGGTTCATGGATCCAGTTGACGCCGACTTTCAGCCCGTGACCCAGGCCGCCAAAGCCCGTCTTCGTCCAGGAGAAGTCGTCTCGGAACTGCCACTTTGTCTGTTCCGTCCCCTGCGGCGCGACCGGACTCGTTCCAGCGGTGACGCTGTTGGGAAACCTCAGGTGCGGGCCCGTGTCCGTCGCCGGAATCTTATTGACGAAGTCGGAATACTGGAAGACGAGCTCGTTCAGCGTCGATCCCCCGGCGACCCAGTTGTGGTTCGCGTTGACGGAGTTATACGTGTTGCCGGTGGTCGCCCATGACGAGGGCGCCGCGCGCAGACCCGCCCCCGCCGGCTGCGAATTGGCATCGCCGGCGTACCGCAACGCGAGATAGTGTGCCGTCGACGGGCTGGTCGTGACCTTGGCGGTGAACAGGTGCTCCCGGAACGGGATGTCGTAGATGCCGTCTTCGGCGGGAAAGAGGCCGAGCGTATTCACGACCTGCCTCGTGTCCTGTTTCGTGCGCTCGTAGGCGGCGAAGAAATGCGCCTTGTTCTCCACGATCGGGCCGCCGACACTGCCACCGAACTGGTACCGCCGATAGTCCAGCTTCTCGAGGTTGTTGATGTTTTCGCTGAACGTCCGCGCGTTCAGCGCCGCATCCCGCAGCAGTGTGAACCAGCTTCCACGGACCTGGTTGGTGCCGCTCTTGGTGACGACATTCAGGACTGCGCCGCCGCGGCCGTACTCGGCGTCGAATCGCTGCGTGAGGACGTTAAATTCCTGGATCGCTTCGAGCGGGAAGAGTTGCAGCAGGCCCCCGACGGTGTCGTCGTTGTTGTCGCCGCCATCGACGAGGTAGTTGACGTTGCGTCCGTTGCCGCCGCCGATCTGCGGACTGTACTGCGTGCTTTTCGTCAGGTCGGAATGGAATCCCAGACCGACGCCAGGCACCGTCGCCGCCAGGTTGGCAAACTGCCGTCCGTTGAGGGGAAGGCTTTCGATGCGGGCCGTATCCACGATCTGGCCAACCGCGGACGAGGTCACCGGCACCAGGGTGGCTTCAGCCGTGACCGTGATCGTCTCGGCTAGCGCCGCCACCCGCAGAACGATCTCGAGGTCCGTCGTTCGCCCGATGTTGACGACTTGGCCGCCGCGCGCGAATCGCGCGAGTCCCTGGCGCTCCGCCGCGACGTCGTACCTCCCGACGGGAAGCGCGGGCAGCCGGTAGAGACCGCTCTCGTCGCTGGTGACCTCGCGGGTGAAACCCGTGTCGGCGCTTGTCGCGGTCACGATGGCACCGGCAATGCCCGCACCCTGATCGTCGACCACGCGGCCGGCGACGCTGCCGGTTGTTTGTTGTGCCAGGGCCGGAACAGGCAGGCTGAGCGCCCACGCGAGGAGAATCCTCGTGACCTTCGTCATCAGTCTCCTCTGGAGTTTCATAATTGAAAGTAGCGTACGGCTTTACGCCGCGCCGCCCTGCGGCTATGAAACCATGTCAGTGTAGCAGGTAAGATGCCCCCGTGGGCTCCTTGGGATTTGGGTTTTGGGATCTGGGAGTTGCCGTGTATGTCGCAGGAGTCGCGTGGGGTCTCATCATGATCGATGCGCGGCCCGCCGCACGACTCGGCCTGGCGCTGCTGTGGCCGCTCGGCCCGCTCGCCTTTGTTCTCACGATCACGATCCTGCTGGTCGCTTCGCTCGTCGCGTACCCGGCCGTCGGGGCGGGAGTCCTGATCGCGGCCGGCGTGGCGTGGTGGGCGTTTGGGACCTAGTCGTTATGTGACTCGGAATAGTGCTTCAGCAGGAAATCCTGGGCGTTGAAACCGTCGGATGCGGCCTCGGGCCGTGCATAGCGGCCGGTCGAATCCAGCACCATCGCGCGATCCGTGTCGCGCAGGTACGAGGCGAGCACGACGTCGCGCAACTGCTCGACGATGTCCGGATCGCGGATCGGCATCAGCGTTTCCACGCGGCGATCGAGATTGCGCTCCATCAGGTCGGCGCTCCCGATGTACATCTCCTCGTGCCCGCCGTTCTTGAACCAGTAGATCCGCGTGTGTTCGAGGAAGCGTCCGACAATCGACCGGACGCGGATGTTGTCGCTCACGCCGGGGACGGCCGGCCGCAGGCTGCAGATGCCGCGCACCAGCAGGTCGAGCGACACGCCCGCCTGCGAGGCCTTGTAGAGAATGCGGATCATCTGGTCGTCGGTGATCGAGTTGACCTTGATGATGATGCGCGCCTCGCGCCCGGCTCGCGCGTGCTCGGTCTCCCGCGCGATGAGCTCCGAGAGGCGCGTGCGGAGCTGGACCGGCGCGACCAGGAGGCTCCGAAACTCCTTCTGGTTCGAGTAGCCCGTCAGGTAATTGAAGATCTCCGAGACGTCGGCCACGATGTCGCGGTCCGCGGTGAAGAGCCCGAAATCGGTGTACACCTTCGCGGTTTCCGGGTTGTAGTTGCCCGTACCGGTGTGCACGTACATCTGAATGCCGTCGGGCTCCTGCCGCACCACGAGACAGAGCTTGGCGTGCGTCTTGATGTCGGGGAATCCATACACGACATGGATCCCGTGGGATTCCAGCTGCCTGGCCCAGATGATGTTGTTGCGCTCATCGAAGCGCGCCTTCAGCTCGACGAGCACCGCGACCTGCTTGCCCGCTTCCGCCGCTTCAATCAACAGATCAATGAGCGGCGAGTTCGGGCCGATCCGGTACAGCGTCATCTTGAGGGCGACGACGTGCGGGTCCTTGACCGCGGCGCGCAGGAACCCCTCGACCGACGCGAATGACTGGTATGGATGGTGGACGAGCTGATCCTGATACCGAAGCTGGTCGAAGATGACCTCCGGTTCCTCGTCGGCCCCCCAGAGGAAGGGCGGCGAGAACGGCGGGTCCTTCAACTCCGGCCGATGGATCTTCGTCAGCTGCATCCAGTCGCCGAAGCCGAGGCGGTCGGAGGTTCGCACGACGACGTCGTCGTCGATCCCGAAGTTCTCGACGAGGATGTTCAGCACCCGGGCAGGCATGTCGGAATCGACCTGGACCAGCGCGATGGCGCCATGCCGGAGCTGCTTCAGGCTGGTCTCAACGGTCTCGAGGAGGTCGTCGGCCTCGGCCTGCTCGATCTCAAGATCCGCGTCGCGGATGATCCGGAAGAGGTGAATGCCCTTGACCTGCGTCCCGGGGAACAGCTCGTGGATGTTCGCCCTGATGACGTCTTCCAGAAACACAAAGGTCAGTCCCTTTGACGGGCTGAGCGACTCAGGAACGGGGATGAACCGCGGGAGCACGTCGGGCACCTTGACGCGCGCGAACTTGGTGCGGCCGCCGTGCCGGACGACCACCGCGAAGTTCTTGCTCAGGTTGGAGATGAGCGGGAACGGATGGCCGGGGTCGAAGGCCAGCGGCGTCAGGACCGGACAGATTCCGCGCGAAAAGTAGCTGTTGAGGTATTCGCGCACCTGCGGCGTCCAGCCGTCCGGGTCGAGCAGCGTGATGTGCTCGGCGCCAAGAAGCGGCCGCAGCCGGTCCCAGCAGGCCGCCAGCTCCTGGAGCATTCGCAGCGCGTGGCTCCGCATCGCCTCGAGCTGCTGCTGCGTGTTGTACCCGTCGGGCGCAACGTCCTCGATCCCTTCGCGCAGGTTCTTCTGGGTGGTCGCAATGCGAATCATGAAGAACTCGTCGAGGTTCGCGGCCGCGATCGCCAGGAACTTGACGCGTTCGAGCAGCGGGTGCGAGGCGTCGAGCGCCTGATCGAGCACACGCTGGTTGAACTCGAGCCAGCTCAGCTCGCGATTGATGTAGAGCGCCGGGTTCTTGAGATCCCCCGGATCGAGGTCCGCCGGGGCCACGATCCGAAGCACAGGCCTCGGCGCGGCCTGGTGCGCGGCTTTCCGTTGTGAGTGGCGCCGGCGTTCGGCAACGGCGGCATCGCGGGGGGAATCCATAAGAGTTCGCCGGTCGAGGCCGGCCATCATAGCAGAGGCGTGTAACGGCTGGGCTAGCTCAAGCTGTCCTGACGAGCCAGTCTGAGCCATTCGCGCATCCCATCTGAAGCCCGCAGAAAGGATGCCGTACCATTCTTCCACGATTCATACTTTTCCGGGCCGCCGTCTCAAGCCGGGTCGGGTGTCCGCGCCACGGTCGAGCCGCCGGAGCCGTTTGAGGCCACCCCGAGGCGTTCGGGAACCGAGAGCGATGGCAGCCGATCCGGGCAGCCCAATACCCTTAGAAGGCTCTTGCGTTGTGGCTCCGGTTGTTCTGTGATCTGGAAACGCGGAGAACCCCTATGAAGAAGCTGCTCGCCGTCGCCCTGGTCTCGACCGCCGCCGCCTTATCGCTTTCGGCCCAGCCGCAGACGGAGAGCGCGGCCCAGGGTCCGACGTTTCGAACCGGCGTCGACCTGATTGCCGTTGACGTGGCCGTGGTCGACGGCAAGGGCAAGCCGGTCGAAGATCTCCTGCCCCCCGACTTTGTCGTGGAGATCGACGGCGAACAGCGCCGGGTCGTCTCTGCTGAGCACGTGAAGATTGACGTGGCGGCCGCGCGCAGGGAGGCGGCGGCGGATCCGTTCCAGACGCTGTACACGACCAACCTGAAACCGTCGAATGGACGCCTGATTGTCATCGCCATCGACCAGCTGGGCGTTCGGTTTGGAGCGGCGCGGTCGATCTTGGCCTCGGCCGCCAAGTTTCTCGATCTACTCACTCCGGCCGACCGTGTGGCGTTTGTCGCCTATCCGGAGCCGGGCGTCTCGATCGGCTTTACGTCGGACCATACCCGACTGAAACTTGGGATGGAGCGGGTCGTCGGCAAACAGCAGGCGTTTTCAGGCAAGTTCAACGTCGGGCTATACGAGGCGATCGCAATCTCGGAGAAGGCGGACGGCCGGGTCTTTTCGCAGGTGGCCTCGCGCGTGTGCCCGCGCATGACTGGAATGGCGCTCGAGCAGTGCGAGCGCGAGGTGTTGGCCGAGGCCGACACGATGGTGCGGAGCGTCCGTCAGGACACGACGGACTCGCTTCGGGGCCTTTACGACCTGCTGATAGCACTGTCAACGATCGAAGGCCCGAAGTCGCTCATCCTGCTGTCGGAAGGCCTCGTACTGGATAGCCCCAGCGATCTGGAAGGCGTCATCCGGGCCGCGGCGTTCGCGCGGGTCGCGATCAACGTGCTGCTGATGGACGTGCCCCGGGACGACATTGCGGTTGGCGTCTTGCGGCCGACCATCACCGAAGACCGTGACATGCAGGTGCGGGGCCTTGGCGATCTCGCGGGCGGCTCCCGCGGCTCGCTGTACTACATCGTCGGCACCGGCGAAACCGTTTTCGAGCGGCTCGCCGGGGAAATGCTCGCGTACTACCTGCTCGGCGTGGAGCAGGCGGCGAGCGATCGCGACGACCGGTCTCATCGGGTCGACGTCGAGGTCCGGCGGCGCAACGTCACCGTCAGGTCGCGCAGGGCGTTTGTGCTGTCGTCCCCGACGACGACCCGGCTCAATGCCGAGGAGACACTGCTCGATGCCTTGAAGTCGCCGTTCGGCGTCGCGGAAGTGCCGCTGAGGGTCACCACGTTTACGCAGAAGGACGCGGCGAGCGACAAGGCCCGCATCGTCGTCGCGGCCGAGGTCGGTCAGCCGGGCGGCGGGCCGGAGGAGTTCACCGTTGGGTACGTGCTCCTCGACAGCGAGGGCGCCGTGGTCGCCGGCTCCGTTGACAAGCGCGTGCTGTCGGTCCCGAACGGATCGGCCAACGCCCCGCGCGATTACCTCGGCGAGATTGTGGTGGAACCCGGGAACTATTCACTGCGCTTCGGGGTCGTCGACTCGTCCGGGCGCCGCGGCGGCGTGATCCGCGAAGTCAACGCCTGGAAGCTCGGGGGCGAGGAGTTTGCGCTGGGCGACCTGCTCGTCGGCGACGCCGGTACGGACGCCTCACCTCGTATACGGCCCGGCGTCGAGCCTCGCGTCCGAGGCAATCTCGGTGCATTCTTCGAGCTGTACGCCACATCTTCCGGCGCGTTCGACACCTCGAAGGTCAGTCTTGAGATCGCCGACGACCAGGATGCTCCCGCGCTGCTCGCTGGCCCGGCGGAGATGATCGCCGGCGCCCAGCCGACGCAGCGGATCGTTCGGGGCGTGTTATCGGTGGCGCTGTTGCCCGCGGGCCGCTACGTGGCGCGCGCGCGGATACTGCGGGCCGGAAACGTCGCGGGCGTGCTGGTGCGCCCCTTCATTCTTGATGCCCCAGCGGCGACCGCCGCGGCCGCAGCGTCTCCCTTCATCCGGGGAGCGGTCGCCAAGTTCGATCCACGAGCTGCGATGACATCCCAGGTGGTCGGGAGTCTCCTTGACTCGGTTGAGAAGCGATTTCCGGCTGTGAAGGGCCCGCTCGTGGAAGCGAGAGCGGGACGATACGGGATTGCCGCCATCGAGGCGCTGACCGCCGGGGAGCAGGCGGCGGCGGCGTTCTTCAAGGGCCTCGACTGGTACTCCAAGGGGCAGCTCGGTCGGGCGGCGATGCAGCTCGAAGTGGCCGCGGGGCCGCGCCGCGATTTTTTTGCCGCCGCGTTCTATTTGGGTGCGACGTTCGCCGCCGCGGGCCGCGACCGGGACGCGGCCGGCGTCTGGCAGATGGCGATTGGCAACGAACCAAGGCCCCAGCTGGCGTACACGCTCCTGGCGGATGCGAGGCTGCGCGACGGCCAGCCCACAGCGGTCGTCGACGTACTGGAGCCCGCGTACGAACGCACGCCGGGCGATGACGAGATCGCCCAGCGCCTCATGGCGGCGTACCTCATGATGGGGCGGTATGAGGAGGCGCTGCCGGTCCTCGACGGCTACTTGTCCCGCCAGCCAGCCGATGAGGCTGCGCTGTTTGCCGCCGTCTTCGCGCAGTACCAGGTCGCAACGCGCGAGCGCCTCGCGCTGTCGACCGCGGATCGGACCAAGCTCGCCCGATATGTCAGAGCGTACAACGGGCCCTACAAGGCGCTGCTCACGAAGTATCTCGAGAGTATGCGTGGCAGGTGACCTGCCTCCACGGATGTAATTACCCGTGGTCGTGTCCGGTTCCCTTCGAGGTGCTGGCGGATCTCGTGTCGCGACTGAGCGATCTCGTGCACGCGGAGCACACCGATGTGCTGACGACGCTCGGAGGCGCGCGGGTGTACATACAACCTCTGGGCATGGATGACGCTGCGATGGGGCTCGACCTGCGGCAGGTGCACTCGGATCCGGACATCCGGCATCCGGAGCGTGAGGCCATGATGCAATTCGCGGCGCGCCACTCGGAGCTCGTGAACCCCCGCGCGCCCACGAAGTCGGGCTAGCGGCGGTCGAGCTGGTCGATCGTGGCGGTCGACGGGTCGCGCTGCTTCTGGAGACGCGCAGCCACTTCCTCGCCGCGCCTCATCACACGCAGCACGTTCGACCCGAGCGCCTTTCGCACGTCGGCCTCTGGCCAGCCGCGCCGGAGCAGTTCCGCGGTGAGGGCGGGGTACTTCGAGACATCCTCGAGCCCGACTGGGACGGTTGAAATGCCGTCGAAGTCGCCGCCGATGCCGACATGGTCAGGTCCGGCGACCTTGCGGACGTGATCCATGTGGTTGGCGGCGTCGGCAAGCGTCGCCTTCCCGTCGCGGGTCAGGAAGCCAGGGACGAATGTCACCATGACGATGCCTCCGTTTCTTGGAAGAAGACGAAGAACCTCGTCTGGCACGTTGCGGCCGTGGTCGTTCAGCGCGCGGGCATCGGAATGCGAAAAGATGACCGGCGCCTCCGACACCCGCATCACATCCTGCATCGTCTCCGGCGAAGTGTGACTGAGATCAACCATCATGCCGAGGCGGTTCATCTCGCGCACGACCTCTTCGCCAAAGCTCGACAGACCGCCCAGCTTCGGCATGTCCGTTCCCGAATCCGCCCACGGCACGTTGGTGCTGTGGGTGAGCGTCAGGTAGCGCGCGCCGGCGGCGTGAAACATTCGAAGCGCCGCCAGCGAGTTGTCGATGGAATGTCCGCCTTCCATCCCGATGAGCGACGCGATCCTGCCCGCCTTGAAGACGCGCTCAACATCTGCCGCCGTCGTCGCGAGCCCGAATGTGTTCGGATACTTCCGTACCATCCGATGGACGATGTCGATTTGTTCGAGCGTGGCGCGAATCGCGGCTGCGCCCTGGAGCGTCGCCGGGACGTAGACAGACCAGAACTGGCCGCCGACCCCGCCTTCGCGCAGTCGGGGAATGTCGGTATGGATCTTCGGCTGCGGCATCCCGATGTCGAGTTTACCGAGGTCGCGCGCGGCGTTGTTCTCGCGCAGCGCCCACGGATAATCGTTGTGCCCGTCGATGAGCGGAACTTCCCGGTGGAGCGCTCGCGCCCGGGCGAGCAGGTCGCCGCCCTGGGCCGATACACTGGCGGCGCCTGCCAGCATCAAGAGCATCGCCACGCGTTTCATGTGACCGATCTTAGCGTCCTTTGCGCCGCGCGGATCTTGCGGTAACGTTGTCGGCAGGAGGCTCCTCTTCATGCGACGCGCTGCTTTGGTGTTGTCGACCGCCCTGCTCGGGGCGGCGCTCGTTGCCGCCCAGGGACCGGCCAGGCAGGGTGGCGGCGGGTGGCGCGGCCGTGGAACTCAGATTCAGCCGGGAGAGGAATGCCCGCCAGGCACGACGCTCGTCCGGGTGGGGCAGTGCCAGGCGCCGGAGTCTCCGCCGCCCAGCATTGTCGACTACCGGCCGAAGTCGACGCTCGTCGTCGAGGAGCATCCCGTGCCCAAGGCGAAGTTTCCGGTGGTCGACATTCACAGCCACACCGGACCCACGCCGCAGACGCTCGATCGGCTCATCACGGAAATGGACGCGTTGAATATCCGCGTCCTGAACAACCTGAGCGGCGGCTCTGGCAGCGAGCTGAAGCAGCGCGTTGATTACATCCGCAGCACGAAATACGCGGACCGCTTTACGGTATTCGCCAACGGGTTGGACGGGTTCCGCGACGTGGAGGCCGGCTACGGTTGGAAGGCCGCGGCGCAGCTCGGAGCGGATGTCCGAAACGGCGCCATCGGCTTCAAGATTTTCAAGCAGACGGGCATGGACACGTTGAAGAAGGACGGGTCGCGCCTGAAGATCAACGATCCCGAGCTGGCACCCATATGGGACACGGCCGCGCGGCTGAATATCCCGGTCATCATTCACACCGGCGAGCCGGAGGAGTTCTTCCACCAGCCTGACATGCACAACGAGCGGTGGCTGGAGCTCGCCCTCTTTCCGGACCGGCGGCAGTACCTGAACAAGATTACGTTCGAGGAGCTCAACACCGAGCGTAACGATCTTTTCCGGAAGCATCCGAAGACGCGGTTCATTTCCGCGCACTTCGGATGGCACGCGAACAACCTTGGTCTCGCCGCCAAGCTGCTCGAGTCCAGCCCGAACGTGGTGCTCGAACTGGCCGCGATCCTGTACGACCTCGGACGCCAGCCGCGCGCCGCGCACGACTTTTTCGTGAAGTATCAGGATCGGGTGCTCTTCGGCAAAGACACCTACGCGCCAACGGAGTTTCCCTATTACTGGCGGGTGCTCGAGACAAAGGACGAGTACTTCGACTACTACCGCGACTATCACGCGTTCTGGAAGCTGTACGGGATGGAGCTGCCGGATTCGGTGCTCAGGAAGCTGTATTACCAGAACGCGCTGCGCGTGACGCCCGGTCTGCCGCAGAGCGGCTGGCCGCGATAGTTCACGCCTGCGCGAGGTGCGCGGATCCGCGCTCGCAGACAAAGCTTGCGGCGCGGGTTTCCGCCGCGGAGCGCTCCAGCACGCTCGGCACGAAATACCACTCTCCCCGCATCCGCGTCCTCGTGACGTCAATCAGTATGTAGCCGCGGCTCTCACCCTCCAGGAACTTGAGGTGCGGCAGCAGCGCACGCAGGAGTACGGAGCGCTCGCGCAGGGCAGGATCCGTGAACAGGGGAGGCGAGCTGATGGCCGGCGCGAGGAGCTCCACGGCGAGCGAGCCCTCGCCGGTGGCTCCCCGATAGCCGTTCCAGGGGTTGCGCGGCACGTCGAACGCCCACGAGCTGTGCAGATCGCCGCTGAGTATCACCACGTCCTGCACGCGCTCGGCCGCGAGGAAATCAAGAATACGGTCGCGCGGCGCCTGATATCCCTCCCACGTATCCGAGGTGAGCACCGGCCGTCCTGGCGGAACGACGCGCGAGAACATGATCTGCTGCCCCAGCACCCGCCAGAGGGTCGCGGCACGTTGAGACGACCGGAGCTGGTTGAACAGCCAGGCTTCCTGCGTGGCGCCCAGGATGGCGCGCTTCGGATCCACCAGCGCCTCAAGATCGGTCGTCGGAACCTGCCGATCGCGCAGCGCGCGTGTGTCGAGCATGACGAGATCCGCGAGCGTGCCGAACCGGAAACTGCGGTACAGGCGGAAGCCCGGACCCGGAGATTCGCGGATCGGCATCCATTCGAGGTAGGCGCGATAGGCCGCCGCCTTGCGCGTCGCCCAGTCGCCCTCGCCCTGGTCGGGGTTGTGATTGACGGCCCCGCCCGCCCACGCGTCGTTGGCCAGCTCGTGATCGTCCCAGACGACGATAAAGGGATGCCGGCGGTGGGCTTCCTGCAGGTCGGGATCCGTGCGATAGGTGGCGTAGCGGATCCGGTAGTCGCTGAGGGTGACCGCTTCCCGCCGGGGCTCCGGGATCCGAAGCAGGCCGCTGCCTTCGCCGTATACGCCGTTCTCGAACTCGTAGATATAGTCGCCGACGTGCACGATGGCGTCGAGGTCTTCGCGGTTAGCGAGGCAGCGGTAGACGTTGAAGAACCCTGCCGGGTAGTTGGAGCAGCAGACAGAGGCGAGGCGAACGCGGTCGACGGCGCCTGCCGGCAGCGTCCTGGTTCGACCGACCGGCGACCGCTCGCCGCCTGTCTCGAAGGCGTAATAGTACGGCCGTCCCGGCCGCAGGCCTCCGGCGTCGACCTTGACGGTGAAATCGCGCTCGCCGGTCGTGCGCACCGTGCCTTGCGCGACTGCTTGCGCCAGCGCCGGATCGCGGGCGATGCGCCACCGCACATCGACGACCGGCATGGACGCGCCGCCATCGGCCGGCGTCACGCGCGTCCAGAGAATGACGCGATCGGCGAGCGGGTCGCCGCTGGCCACGCCGTGCGGAAACACCGCGGACGCGGCGCTGTCGGGCTCCTGCTCGCGCACTAGCGCCGGCCAGCCGCCTTCGCTAGGTCTGGTCGCGATGCGACCCGACAGGCCAGTACTGGCTAGGCGATCCGCAAGAGCGGACCGCCAGGGCGAGCCAAGCGCAGCGGTCGCAGCGGCACTCCAAAGGAACTGGCGGCGCGTGAGAGACACGGGCGCTCGATCGTATATCGATCTCGCCGGCCCGCGCTGCCGCAGCGGTAGTGTCTCAGTTTGCCTGAGTCACAGGAACCGGCTGCTCAACCTCTTCCCATCATCCAGGACCAGTCGGACCGCCTGGCTGCGGAACTCCTCCTCAAATTGCCGGCGGGGGCGCCGGCGTGTCGTCTTGGGCATTCGGGTTACAATTAGTTCGATCAAGCTGCTAATATGCGCGTCTGGAGGCGAGGTGGCCGAGACGAAGACGAAGATTCAGGTACCGAATGTTGGCCTTGTAGATGCAGTCGAGGTCGAAATCACTGAATCCAGCGAAAGATGGACCGATGTTAAGCTCGCCGACGGAACAACTATACGTACAAAACCGGTGATTTTAACCGTGTTCAGGGTTGATGGCCATTACGACCAAGATGGCAATCCCATCTATCAGATTAAGGCCAACCAAGTGATGACCGCAACTGCGCCCGATCATTTGAAAAAGGGTGCACAGTCGTCCGACAAGACACACTGAAGGAACGGCGACCATGCGCCAGACAGTTACCACGCACAAAGAAAGACCATCGTCAATCGTGGTGGTTCAGCAAGCCTACGACGTCTTCTTCTCTCAACAGCCGCGTGATGTCACTGCTGATTACCCAGGCGATGAGGCCATCGGTCTGATGCTCCCAGAGCTTGGAGTCCCAGTCAGCGATCCCGATGTCGAGGCGTGGATTAAGTTTCAGACTCTCTACGCTCATTGGCAGGTAGAACGCGGCGCTATGTCATCGATCACTGAAATGGTTCTGTGTCCATCGTACCAATCCATCCTTGGGATGGGCCCGATTGCGATCCCATTTATGCTTGCCGAACTTGAATCGAGCCTAGACGAGCCGGATCAGTGGTTCTGGGCGTTGAAAGCCATTACTGGTATCGATCCTGTTCAGGAACAGGATCGTGGAGATTTTGTCGCCATGGCCAAGGCATGGCTGCTCTGGGCGCAATCAGAGTATGCCTAGTAGTTGGCCGCAACACGAACTGCCAAATCTCACCAACCAAAACTGTTCGGTCGCAAGCCCGATGACACGTCGTTACAACTGCATCGCATGGGCGGCGGGTAACGACACTCGGAACTGGTGGCCAGATCAGATGGGAGTTGGTTACTGGCCTGACGGAGTTCCGAGAGAGGTAACGACCGCAGCGTTCCTTGCCGCATACGGCACTCTTGGATTTAAGTTGAGCTTTGATGGCAGTTTGCAGCAGGGGATTCAAAAGCTTGCGCTCTACGGCAAGGGGCCAACTGGTTCTGAGGTCCCTACACACGCGGCGTTGCAAACAGCGTCAGGAGAATGGACCAGCAAACTCGGACCATTTGAGGACATCGTGCATACGACTGCGGATGCGGTCAATGGTCCTGTTTACGGGACAGTCATTTGCTATTTGGAGCGCCCTCGGCCAGCCTGACGCCGCTTCGAACCCCAGCGTGCTTTCGCGGCGTTCGACGCGATTTCGGTTTTTCTCTTCGCAGATAGTTTCCGGGCCCTCGCCGCGCCGCCGCGACGCCCCAATTCAACGGCGGCGGCGTTTCTGGTCCATTCGCGACCTTCAACGATCTCGCCCGTGGCGATCTTCATGACCGTCACGGCGTTCGAGATAACATCGGCCGGGCGCTTCTGGCCCTTGGGTCCTTTCGGCATAGCTTATCGCTAAGCATCGCACGGAGATGGGCAGCCAATGGCACGATACATCAGACGGTTTGGCGAGGTCCAGTGGGAGATTATCATTCGGAGGCTGGACAGTGATTTAGACGTTCGGGCCCAAAGACCCCCGGCCGCTGAACCACAGGAGGCCCTACCTAAACTCGCAAACGAGGAAGAATTGCTGCGCTCTATTTGTAGGCATCTTGAGAGCACCGAAGGGCCGATGAGCGACTGAAACCTCTGTTAAAGAAGAGGTGACCCAATGGGCGATCTTTGTGACCGCTGGCCGTACCCGTGTGATTCCGTCCCACTGCCTTTCAGTGCGCCAATTAACCTCGTAATCTTCCTCTTATGGCTGGTGGGGTGTTACCAGCTCGTCAACGCACCACGTGAATCGCGGCTATCGGGGCCATGGATGACGCTTTTCCGTATTGGCCCTATAGTGCAACTTGGCGCATGTCTATTCAGATGACCGCGAGTTCAAACTGAGACACTACCGCCGCAGCGCGTTCCTTGACACGGTCCGCCCGTGAGTCCTACGCTGGGTGACTGGTGCTGCGCTGGTTTCGCATCCACGCGTCGCGGATCGCCATCACGGCCATCGTCTCGCTGGCCGCCGTGGGCGTGTCGTCCATCTCCCCGCACGAGGACGACTGCCACGACGCGGCGTGTTGGGCGGTGGCGGTGGAGCACGACGCCGCCGCGCATCGCTTCGACGCGCCGCCCGCGGGCACCGGCGCCCACCCGCTGCACTGCCTCGTCTGTCACTGGGTGCGCTCCTTCCGACCGCGAACCGAGGCGAAAAGCCTGTTAACGCCGGCGGCTGAAGCCGGCACTGTCGTCCCCGTCGAGCTCTTCACGGCCGCGGCGGCTGCGCCCGCCGCGCAGCCGCCGCTGCGCTCTCCTCCTTCGTCTCCGCTCGAAGCGTAATCACTCGGTTCACGATCACAGGGCGCGGCTTCACGCCGCGCGGGCGTGCGTGGCGGGGACCCCGCCAGAGGGCCCGCCCTGCGGACAACAGTGATTCATTTTTTTGGAGACGACCATGCAGGCACGACGTTTTTCCACAGGAATGTGTGCGGTATTGATATTCGCGGCCGCCTTGTTCGGCCCGGTCACGACGGTATCGGCGCAGACGGCTGACGTGCAGGCGCTGCGTCAGGAAATTGAACAGCTCCGGAAGGAGTTCGAAGCGGTGCGGCAGCAGTACGGCCAGCGGTTGAGCGCGCTCGAGGCGCGCCTCGGCGGCGCGGCAGCGCCGGCGGCCGCGGCACCAGCGACCCGGGAGGCCGGCCAGCCCGCGACCGCGGAGGTCCCGCCCGGCGCTCTCGCCGCCGGCGGTCCGACCGGATCGCTGCCGATCTACGCCACCGCCTCTGCGGCCTCGAAGATTTTCAATCCGGACATCGGCATGATCGGGAACTTCATCAGCGCGACAGGGGAGAGCCGCGGCGGCAGTGAATCGATCGCGCCGATCCCGTTCGCGACGCTGCAGGAAAGCGAGGCGAGCTTCCAGGCGATCGTTGATCCGTACGCGCGCGCCGATTTCTTCCTCGCGATTGGGGAGGAAGGCATCGAGGTGGAAGAAGGGTATGTGTCGTTTCCGACGCTCCCTGGCGGGCTTTTCGTCAAGGCGGGTAAGTTCCGCGCCAACATCGGTCGTTTGAACGCGTTCCACAACCACACGCTGCCGTGGATTGATCGGCCGCTCGTCATGTACAACCTGCTGGGCGGCAGCCCGCTTGACCCGGACACGGGGATTAAGGATGCGGGCGTGTCGGTCTCGCGCCTGATTCCGGCCGGTAAGGTGTTCTTGGAGGCCACCGGCGAAGTATTCCGAGGCGATTCCGGGACGGTGTTCAAGTCGAGCCGCCGGTCCGACGTGAGCACTATCGGGCGCCTTCGTGCCTACGCGGACTTCACCGAAGAAGCGAACATCGAGATTGGCGGCTCGTACGCTCGCGGTCACAACGACCTGGGGAGTGGTTTCTTCACGCAGTTGTACGGCACCGATGTCGCCCTCCGCTGGCGTCCGCTCAGCCGAGCGATCTACCGCTCGATGGCGGCGCGGACGGAGCTGTTCTGGAGCCGGCGCGAAGAGATAGCCGCCCCGCAGTCCGCCTTTGGCGGGTACGCCTCACTCGACTACCAGGTCCAGCGCCGCTGGTTCGTCGGAGGGCGATACGACTGGACCGAGCGGGCCACCAACGCCGCCATTCGGGACCGCGGAAGCTCCGCGGTCCTCACGTTCTGGCCGAGCGAATTCACCCAGCTTCGGAGTCAGTACCGCCGGACACGATACGGCGACGACGGCCGAATGGCGAACGAACTGCTGTTTCAGGCGCTTTTCACGATCGGCGCACACGGCGCGCACCCGTTCTAGCGTCGAGGGGAATCATCATGAGTATCAGGGCATCGATCGGTGCGGCGGTCGCTGCGGCGTTCCTCGCCGGCACCCCGGTGAGCGCTCAGAGCAAGTTGAACGTCGTGACGTCGACCGAAGATCTCGCCTCGATCGCACGCGAAGTCGGCGGCGACAAAGTGGCTGTCGTGGCCCTTGCGAAGGGCTATCAGGATCCGCATTTCGTCGATGCGAAGCCGAGCTTCATTCTGACCATGAACCGTGCGGATCTCTACATTGCGGTCGGCCGTGAGCTCGAGATTGGCTGGCTGCCGCCGCTCGTGAACAGCAGCCGCAACGCCAAGATTCAGCCGGGTGCCAGGGGGTACCTCGACGCCTCGCTGACCGTCCACATTCTCGAGATTCCAACCGGCCAGATCACCCGTGCCATGGGCGATGTGCACCCGCTTGGCAATCCCCATTACTGGCTCGAGCCAGGCAACGGCCGCCTGATCGCTCAGGCCGTTCGCAACAAACTCAGCGAGATCTCCCCTGCCGACAACGCCCTTTTTGCGCGGCGTTACGACGATTTCGACAGGCGTCTCGCAGCGGCCGAAAAACGCTGGGATGCCGCCATGGCGCCGTACAAGGGCACGAAGCTTGTCACGTATCACCGTTCGTGGCCGAACTTCATGGATCGCTTCGGACTCCAGGTCATAGGTTACGTCGAGCCGAAGCCGGGCATTCCGCCGTCGCCATCACACACGCTCGATCTCATCGAAGAGATGAAGCGCGGCGGTATTAAGCTCATCGTCGTCGAGCCGTATTTCAGCCTGAAGACGCCCCAGGCCATCGCCAATCAGATCCCCGGCGGCAAGGTGCTCGTTCTGGCGCCGTCCGTTGGTGGTGTGAAGGAAGTGGCCGATTACATTCAGTTGTTCGAGTACAACGTCAAGCTGCTGGCCGGTGCGCTGAAGCAGGTGACGGGAAAGTAAAGCGACGTGGACTGGACGATCCTTCAGTTCCTCGCCCCTGCGATCGTCGCCAGCCTGATCATCGCCGGCATTCACGCGTATCTCGGCTTGCACGTCGTCGAGCGGGGTGTCATCTTCGTCGACCTCTCGCTCGCGCAGATCGCGTCGCTCGGGGCTGCCATTGCGGTGTGGCAGGGCTACGACGCGCACGCTCCATCTGTTTACTGGATGAGCCTGGGGTTCACGCTTATTGGTGCGGTGATCTTCGCCGTGATCAAAGGCCAGAAAGCCCGCATTCCGCAGGAAGCGATCATCGGCATTTCGTACGCGGTCGCCTCGGCGGCGGTGATTCTCACCCTCAGCAAGGCGACAGGCGAGGCGGAGCATCTTCGGGACATGCTCGTCGGCAACATCCTCTCGGTGCAGTGGTCTGAGGTGTGGTTGACCGGCGCGATCTATCTTCTAATCGGGCTCTTTCATTACGTGTTCAGGAAGCGGTTCCTCGAAATCTCCATGGACGCCCGCGCGGCGGCGGCCAGGGGCGTTTCCGTCAGGTTCTGGGACTTCCTCTTTTATGCGTCGTTCGGCTTCGTCGTCACGCGTTCGGTGGCGATCGCCGGAGTGCTGCTGGTCTTCTGTTACCTGATCGTGCCGTCGGTCGGTGGCATGCTGTTCTCCGGGCGCATCGGTCCCAGGCTGGCGATAGGGTGGGTGATGGGCGCGGTCGTCTCGATGCTCGGCATGTACTTCTCCGTCCTGTTCGATCTGCCGACCGGGGCGACGATCGTCTGCACATTTGGCCTCGTGCTTGTTCTGATGGCGGCGGTCCGGCCGCTGCTGTTACGAAAGGTTCACAACTAGGGCGCTGAGGTCGCGCGGCACCGGTGCCTCAAACTGCAAGGGCTCGCGTGTTACGGGATGCAGCAAGCTCATTCGCCACGCGTGAAGCGCCTGCCGGGTCAGCGCCGGATGCGCCTCACCGTAAGACACGTCGCCCGCGATCGGCCACCCACGCGCGGCCAGATGCACGCGGATCTGATGCGTGCGTCCGGTGAGCAGTTGACAGCGGACGAGCGAGTAACCGCCCGTCGTCGAGAGCACCTCGTAGTCGGTCCGGCTGGTCTGACCCGTGGCCGTTACGACGACCCGGCGTCGGTCTTCAGCGCTCCGGGCGAGAGGCAGCGCGATTGAGCCGCGCGCCGGCGTTGGCGTGCCGCGCACGATCGCCAGGTATTGCTTGCTGACCCGGCCGGCCGCCGCGTCCCGCTGCATGCGGGCATGAACCTCCGGTCTCAGGGCCACGAGCACCAGCCCGGACGTATCTTTGTCGAGCCGTGTGACGATGCTCGGCTCGATGCCGGCGCGGCCGCGCACGTGCCAGAGCACCCCGTTGAGCAGAGTGCCGGACCAGTTCCTGTAGGTCGGGTGCACGACCATGCCGGGCGGCTTGTCGATGGCGATGAGCGAATCATCTTCGTAGACGACCGCGATCGCCAACGCTTCCGGCTCAGGCCGCGGGCGTCTGATGACGGATTGAATCGGCGGGGCCTCTTCAGGCATTGTCTAGGGCATGCCTGTTTCCAACACGCTCAAGCTTCGCCTGCCGCGCCCGGATGACGCCTTGCCCGGGCGCCCCGACGCGATGCCGGTTCCCGCTGAGCATTTTGTCAGCGGGCACCCATTGACGCCGCCGTTTCCCGCCGGCCTGGAGCAGGCGGTCGTCGGCATGGGCTGTTTCTGGGGGGCGGAGCGGAAGTTCTGGGAGGCGCCCGGCGTCTACACAACGGCCGTGGGCTACGCTGGCGGGCAGACGCCGAACCCGACGTACAGGGAAGTCTGTTCGGGCATGACCGGGCACACGGAAGCGGTCCTCGTGGTCTTCGATCCAAGACTGACATCGTACGACGCGATGTTGAAAATCTTCTGGGAGAATCACGACCCGACCCAGGGGATGCGCCAGGGCAATGACGTGGGCACGCAGTACCGGTCGTCGGTGTACACGTTCTCGCCGGAGCAGAAGCGTGCCGCCGAATCGTCCCGTGCCGCATTTCAGGATCGTCTCGCGGCCGCGGGCTACGGCAGGATCACCACAGAGATCGCCGACGCGCCGCCGTTCTACTACGCCGAGGATTATCATCAGCAGTACCTCGCAAAGAATCCCGCCGGTTATTGCGGCATCGGTGGCACCGGCGTCAACTGTCCCATTGGCGTCAGCGCCTGAACGACCCGCTTCGTCGAAGCTCGCGTAAACGAGGCACGCGAGCGGCGGCAGGTATAATCCGCGCAATGACGGATTCATGGTGACGTTGGCGCCAAGTGGAAACTTTAAAGTGAGAACTGGAGAGTAAGTTCGAAGTAGCGCGGGGTACTTTTTACTTACTTTTCACTTTCAAGTTTAAACTTGCGGCCGGCCCCGTCTCGACCGGGCGGGCCGGATCACTTGACCATTCCGACCAGGACCCAGGATAGAGCTTCGCGCCGCTCAGGCCGGCGTGCTCCATCGCCAGGAGGTTCTGGCAGGCGCTCACGCCGGAGCCGCAGTACATCACCACCCGATCGGGCGACCGTTCGCCGAGCATCTCGGCGAACTGCCGCCGCAGCTTGTCAGGGGGCAGCATCACCCCTTCATCAGTCACGTTCCGCTTATAGAAATGATTGACGGCTCCGGGGATATGTCCCGGGGTACGGTCAAGCGGTTCGGTCTTGCCCTCGAACCGTTCAGGGCCCCTGGCATCCACCAGCAGGACGGATGGATCGCCGAGTCGTGCCTCGACATCCTCTATACCGAGCAGGAGGTCCTTTCGCGGCCGCCCCGTGAATGTGGCCGCCTTCCGCGTCTCTTCGCCCTTGCGCACCGGCCGGCCTTCGCGAAGCCACTTCGCCCAGCCGCCGTCGAGCACTGCGGCCCCGTCGTGCCCCATGTAACGCAGCATCCACCACATGCGGCTCGCGTACGGCCCTGCGTCCTGGTCGTACATCACCACGTGCGCGCCGGCGCCAATCCCGAGGCGGCCGAACGTCGCCTCCATCGCCGCGGATGACGGAAGCGGATGCCGTCCCGTGGCGCTCCCGACGGGTCCCGCGAGGTCATGGGAGAGGCTGGCATACACCGCGCCCTGGATATGCGCGCTGCGGTACTGCTCGCGTCCCCAGCGGTCATCCCTCAGGTCGTAGCGGCAGTCGACGATGACCCAAGAACCGTCGAGGTGCGGGGCTAGCGTGTCGGAGGAAATCAGCGTGCTGTACATCGACGTTCGGATCGTTCGGCTCGTTCGAACGGGAGCGACCCGAACGACCTACGCGAATCGTTCCAGCGCGGCGATCCGTGCTTCGAGCGGGGGATGCGTGGAGAAGAAGACCATCCAGCCGCGCGTACCGTTGATCTTGAGCGTGGCGAGTGCCGGGTGCTGCGTGTCGACAAGCTCGCGGCTCGAGGCGAGTTGTCGCAGCGCCGCGAGCATCCGTTCGCGGCCAGCCAGCGTGGCGCCGCCGCGGTCGGCGCGGAATTCGCGCTGACGCGAGAACCATGCGGTGACGAGGGATCCCAGGATGCCCAGAACGATCTGCAGGACCATCACCGCCATGAAGTTCGTGCCATGGCCACTCCGCGAGTCATTCGACCGGGAGATCGCGAACGCGATGAGCCGCGCAAAGAACATCACGAACGCGTTGATCACGCCCTGCAGCAGCGTCATGGTCACCATGTCGCCGTTGCCGATGTGCGCCACCTCGTGCGCCAGGACGCCTTCCACTTCCTGCTGCCGCATCGCGCGGAGGAGGCCGCTGGACACGGCGACGAGGCTGCGGCTCTTGCTCGGACCGGTGGCAAAGGCGTTGACTTCGGGCGACTCGTAGACGCCGACCTCCGGCATCGGCAGGTTCGCCTGCTGGGTCAGGCGCGTGACGGTGGTATGCAGCCAATCGAGCTCCGCGCGTCCCGTCTTTCCGTCGACGAGCCGCACTCCGGTGGCCCGTTTCGCAATCCAGCGCGACATTTGCAGCGAGATGAACGCGCCGCCCATGCCCCAGACGAAACAGAAGAGGGCGAGCGCCTGAATGTCGAGGCCGCCCGGGCCGACGTACCGGTCGACGCCGAGCAGGCTCAGGACGATCGACAGCGTGACGACGACCGCCAGGTTCGTCAGGAGGAACAGGAAAATTCGTTTGCCCATGGTCGACTCAGGATATCACGTAACAGGTTGTTCGGGGGTGTGCGATGGTTCGAGCGTGCGGTGGTGCAACGGATTGACTCCACCTTCGCACCGTCGGACGCACCGTCGCCCCCCGCACATCGCACCCTCGCGCCTCAGCAGCGTAGCCGCTCGGCCAGGCGATGCAGAAAGAGCCCAACGTCGGTAACCACGCCCACGGTTTGCGCCGAACCCCGATCCGCGAGCTTCGTGACGACGGCGGGATTGATGTCGACGCAGACGACGCGGACCCAGGACGGCAGCATGTTGCCGACGCCGATGCTGTGCAGCATCGACGAGAGCATCAGCACGAGTTGCACGTTCTGTGAGAGGGCCGCCGCATAGCGCTCCTGCGCGTCAACCAGGTCCATGACGGTCTCGGGGAGCGGGCCGTCGTCCCGGATGCTGCCCGCGAGCACGTAATCCACCCCCTTTTTCACACAGTGGTACATGACGCCGGACTTCAGCACCCCGGACTCGACCGCCTGACGGATGCCGCCGGCGCGGTTGATCGTGTTGATCGCGGCCATGTGGTTGCGGTGTCCCTGCTCCACGGCGGCGCCGGTGAGGTCGATGCCGAGCGACGTGCCTGACAGCGCGAACTCGATGTCGTGAACGGCGAGCGCGTTGCCCGCCAGCACGGTGTCGACGTAGCCGAGTCGAATCAGCTCACAGAAGTGGTCGACGCCGCCGGTGTGCACGACCACAGGTCCGGCCACCACCACGATTCGTCCGCCGCTCTGCTTCACGTGGCGCATCATGTCGGCGATGCGTGAAACGACCCCTTCCACGCGGCGCTCGGACGAGACGTCGTTGCTCATGAATGCGAAGCCCAGCCGGTCGCGTTCGCGGAACTCGGGGGTCACACGAATGCCGTCGTGCCCGCAGACCACCGGCTCGCCAGCACGCACGTCGCGCAGCTTCCGGCAGGCGGCTCGGCCTCCGGCGGCGACGATGACCGCGTCCATGCGCTGCTGCTCGACCTCGATCCAGCGTCCGCCCAGCCGCACCTGCGTGCGATGGTTGGTTGTCGAATAGAAATCGTCCGGCACGCACCGGTCTTTTTCCGCAGGTTTCACTGTAGCGTCGCGTTCCCGCTTCGCGTGACACCCGAAAATGGTGAGCTGCTGCAGGAGCTCGTCCAGCACCTGGGTGTCCGAGGCGTTGATCCGCATCTCGATCCGGGACGGCTCGTCGTTGGTGCGTCCGATTGTGAACGTAAGGATTTCGTACGAAGCCTTGAACTCGATGATCTTGTCGAAGATCGCCGAGAGAAGACCCGAATCGATCAGATGCCCTTCGGCGCCGATCGTGTCGCTTGCGGCCATAGCGCCATTCTAGTCGGAGAGGCGGGCAGGTCCCCGCCTAAGGCTGCGGGACGAATCGGTATCCGACACCACGAACGGTCTGCAGAAACTTCGGCGTGGCAGGGCGATCCTCGATATATCGCCGCAGCCGGACGACGAAGTTGTCGATGACGCGGGTGTCGACGCCTTCGTGCAGTCCCCACACCTCCTGCAGAATGGCGCGGCGGGAGACCGGCTGGCCCGCGTTCTTCACCAGGTAGCGAAGCAGGTCGCATTCCATCACCGTCAGGCGGTACGCCTTCTCGCGCGCGCGCACCTCCATCGCGCCGAAGTCGAGCGTTCGCCCGGCAAATTGATAGACGTCCGGCGGCGCATCGGACGCTGCGTCGGGGACGAGGGGGTCCTGCTCGTTCCAGCGGCGGCGGCGGAGGAGCCCGGCGACACGCGCCAGCAGAATCGAGAGCTCGAACGGCTTCGGCAGGTAGTCGTCCGCGCCCGCCCCAAAGCCCCGCAGCACGTCCTCGGCACTGCCTCGCGCGGTCAGCATCAGAATCGGCACGTAGTGGCCGGCGGCGCGAAGCTCCGACGCGACCGCGAAACCGTCTTGCCCTGGAAGCATGACGTCCAGGACGATGACGTCGAACGGCCGGCGCTGCTTGAGCAGGATCGCGAGCGCCGTCTCGCCGTCGGGCGCGATAGCGGCCTCGTGGCCGTCCGCTTCCAGATTGAAGCGGAGGCCGTCGGCAATGTGCTGATCGTCTTCGACGATCAGGATACGGCTCATGAAGCGAGCCGGGGCAGCTCCAGCGTGAACGTGGCGCCGCGCCCTTCACCCTCGCTGTGTGCAAACACGCGGCCGCCGTGCGCGCGCGCGATGGAGCGGACGATGAACAGGCCGAGGCCGGTCCCCGCGACCTGCTTCAGGCTTCGCGTTCGCACACGGTAAAAGCGCTTGAAGATGCGTTTAAGTTGCTTACGTGGAATGCCGACGCCGCGGTCCTGCACGCGCACCCATACCGTGTCAGGCGCCGGCGCCGCCACCGAGACGGTGACACGGGGGCTCTCGCCTGAATACTTGACCGCATTATCGAGGAGATTCGTGACAACCGTTCGAAGCTCCTCGTCATCGCCGTTGACGACCAGGCGTCCGTCGTGCGCCTCGAGCGCAATGGCGCCGGCATCGAGGTGATGGCGCGCGACGGCGAGTTGCACGCACTCACGCGTCAGCGCCGCCATATCGACGGGAGCACGCGCCACGACTCTTGGCTTCTGGCCGGACGCTCCCGCCCTGAGCACTTGCTCGACGGTGCGGTGAAGGCGGTCGGCGTCGGCCAGCATGATGTCGTAAAACTTGCGGCGCCGGGTCTCGTCGACGTCCCGTGCCTGCAGCGTCTGCAGATACAGCCGCATCGAGGCGATGGGCGTTTTCAGCTCGTGCGTGACCGCGTTGATGAAGGTGTCGTGATCCTCGTTGCGCTTAATCTCGAGCACGAGGAAGACGGTGTAGACGATAAGACCGGCAATGATGAGCGCAAAGGAGATAATGCCGAGGATGAGCGGTGTGACCCGCCGGGCGTTGATGACGATCCAGCCGATGTTCAGCGACACCGCCGCCGCCACCAGGACGACGCAGAGGGCGACGAAGAAGGCGATGGCCTTCTGGCGACGGGTCACACCGCAAATTGTAGGTCAAAGGTTGAAAGGCAAAAGTCAAAGGTACGATTCGCCCTTTGACCTTTACCTTTCGACTTACGGGGTCGCTCAGGCGACCGCTTCATCCTCCAGTGCCAGCCCGCCCCGCTCGTTCTCTTCGCGAGGCGCCGCCGGCTGCGCGATCTTGGCGACCTTGACGTCCCAGATGAGCCCGAGCGCGCGCAGCGTGCTGATCCCGATCCAGTTCATGTCCAGCTCGTACCACGCAAGCCCGTGGCGGGCTGACGTCGGATGCGCATGGTGGTTGTTGTGCCACCCCTCGCCGAAGGTCAGGAGCGCCACCCACCAGTTGTTCGTCGAATCATCACGGGTCGTGAATCGGCGCGATCCCCAGATATGCGTGGCGGAGTTGACCAGCCACGTGGAATGCAGCCCCCCCGTCGTCCGGAAGAAGATCCCCCAGAGCACGTACGGGATGCCGCCGAGCGCGAGGAGCACGAGGCCGACAACGATGTTGGTGGTCCAGTGCCAGGTCGAGATCCACACGTGGACGCGGTCGCGCGCCAGGTCGGGGACGTAGCGCTTCAGGGCGGACGAGTCGTGGTGCAGCCCTTGACCCATCAGGATCCAGCCCATGTGCGCCCACCACGGGCCTTCGCGCGGCGTGTGCGGATCGCCTTCCTGATCGGACTTCTGATGGTGGATGCGATGCGTGGCGACCCAAAACATCGGGCCCCCCTCGAGGGCGAGTGTGCCGCACCCTGCGAGGAAATACTCAACCCAGAGATACGTCTTAAAGCCCCGGTGCGTCAGCAGGCGGTGGTAGCCCATGCCGATGCCGAGCGATCCGGCCACGATCCAAAGGATGACAGCGGCCAGGATCGCGCCGGCATCGATGTGGAACAGGGCGGCCACGGCCCCGACGTGAAAGCCGGTCATCGCGACCGCGGTGATCCAGTTCACCCCTCGCTGATACTTCCGTCCGTACGTGAGCGTTTGCATCGCCATCGATTTCGCCGTGTCTCCAGGGATGTCGTGGGACAAGCCTTCGCACGATAACAGCTGGCGCGCGCGGGCACCGTAATAGTTCTGTAATAGGTCGCTAAGTCGTTGTGTCACCGGGCCTTGGCGGCCCGTGAGTGGCGCAATGCCGGCTGCGGCCTTGATGCCGATCTGCTGAAGCAGGCGTTCCGCGCCGCGGACTTGGTCCTCAATCACATCGCGGTCGGCGCGGATCTAGCGGAGGCCTGGTCGAAGGTGGAAGATCAAGTCCCAAGTCCCGAATCCCAAAGTCCGAAACACAAGTCTGAATGGCCAGGCTGTGACGTAGGATGCGAATTGGGCCTTGGGATTCGGGCTTTGGGATTCAGACATCGAAGACGGCAACCACCGGCCCGTGGTCGCTCGTGCCTACTTCCCGCTGCACCACGCATGATGTCGCGAGGGTGGCCAGCGCCTGGGATGCAAAGACGTAATCGAGCCGCCACCCGATATTCCGCTGTTTCATATTGCGCCACGGGGCCCACCACGTGAACAGGTCGGCATTGTCCGGATCGAGCTGGCGATGCACGTCCACGAGACCCCGGCTGAGGATGCGCTCGACGAGCGCCCGTTCCTCCGGAAGCTGTCCGATCGCCCGCGGCTTTCGTTCCTTCGGGTGGACGTCCATGTCCGTCCGCGCGACGTTCAAGTCGCCGCACAGCACGAGCGGCGCTCCGGTCGCCTGGAACTCCGCGGCGTAGGCGTCGAGCGCTTCGAGGAACCGCATCTTCGCGGGAAAATCCTTGCCGCCGTTTGGCACGTAGATCGAGGCCACCGTGGCCTGCGGCAGCCGCACGGTGACGATGCGATGCTCGTAATCGAATTCAGGGTGATGAAGCACCGGCCGCTCCGGGTGCGAGGCCTTGCGCACGTGAAGGCCGACGCCCGAGTATCCTTTGCCGCCGTGCCAGTAGCACCAGTACCCCTCCAGCTCGCTCAGCCACACCGGCAACTGATCGGGCGACGCCTTGATTTCCTGCAGGCACAGCACGTCCGGCTGCTCCCGCTCGATGAACTCCTGCAGGTGTGCCTGCCGTGCGCGGATGCCGTTGACATTCCACGTGACGAGTTTCATGGCGCTATCATGAGCTCCTATGCTCATCGTAATGAAATTCGGCGGCTCGTCCGTCGGGTCCGCCGAACGCATCGCGCAGGCCGCCCAGCTCGCGGTCGATACGGCCGCCAAAGGGCACCAGGTCGTCGTGGTCACCTCCGCCATGAGTAAGGTAACCGATGCGTTAATCGACGCCGCGCGGCTGGCGTCAACCGGTCAGTGGAGTCCGGCGCTGCGACAGGAGCTCTTCGATCGCCACGAAGCGGCGGCCGACGCCCTCATCAGGAATGACCCGGCGCGTCATGCGGCCGTGCTGGACGCACTGGGCCAGCGGCTCGAGCGATTCGAGAAGCTCTGCTTCGGCCTTTCCTTGGTCCATGAACTCACGCCTCGGCTGCTCGACGCGATTTCGGGCACGGGCGAGATGCTCGCCGCACCCCTCGTGGCGGCTGCCATCGCGGCGCGCGGCCGCCCCTCAAAGGCCGTCGACGCGACCGAGCTAATCGTGACGACCGACCAGTACGGCGGCGCGGAGCCGCTGATGGATGCCACACGAGTCAAGATGGCCGCTCGGCTGCAGCCCTCGATTGCGCGCGGGGAAATACCGGTGGTGACGGGCTTCATTGCCGCCACCGCGGACGGGGTGATGACGACGCTTGGGCGCGGCGGGTCGGATTATTCCGCATCGATTGTCGGCGCCGCGCTCGATGCCGCCGAAATCTGGATCTGGACCGATGTTGACGGCGTGATGACGGCCAACCCCTCGGAAGTCCCCGAGGCGCGCACGCTCTCGGAGATTTCCTACAGCGAGGCGTCCGAGCTGGCGTACTACGGCGCCAGAGTCCTGCACTACAAGACCATTCTTCCAGCGTTCCGGCAGCGCATCCCGGTGCGCATCCTCAACAGCTTCAACCCGGGTCATCCCGGCACGCGCGTCAGCGTCGAAGGCAACCGCGCGGCGCGAAGCGTTAAAGCCGTGACGTCGATCCGCGGCGTGATCCTCGTCGCTATCAGCGGCACCGGCATGCAGGCCATTCCGGGGATTGCGGCCAAGACGTTCGACGTGGTCGCGGCGCAACAGGCCAACGTGCTGATGATTTCGCAGGCGTCCTCCGAAAACAACATCTGCTTCGTCCTCAGTGCTGTCGAGGCGCCCCGCGTCGTGACGGCGCTGCGGGCCGCGCTCGAGTTCGAGCTGATGCGCGGACACATCGATGAGATTGCAGCCGAACAGCAGGTCGCGATTGTCGCGGCCGTTGGAGACCGGATGAGAGGCACCCCGGGGATCGCGGCAACCGTCTTCGGCGCGCTCGGCGAGGCCGGCATCAACGTGATCGCGATCTCGCAGGGGTCGTCGGAGCGCAACATCTCGCTCGTGGTGACCGAGCGCGACGCCGCGGGCGCCGTACGCGCCATCCATCGCGCCTTTCAACTCGACAAGGCGTCGTAGCGCGTGAGCGAGGCTCTACCGACTTTGGCCGCGCGCATCAAGGGCGCGAGGCGACTCACGATTCTGACCGGTGCGGGCGTATCGGCCGCGAGCGGCGTGCCGACATTTCGCGGGCGGGATGGCCTCTGGCGCCGCTATCGCCCCGAGGATCTCGCGACACCAGACGCGTTCGCTCGCGATCCGCGGCTCGTCTGGGAGTGGTACGCGTGGCGCCGTGAGCTGATCGCCACCTGCCGGCCCAATGCCGCGCATGACGTCATTGCCGCCTGGTCGCGCAATCCCGGCTGTCGCGTGCTGACTCAGAACGTCGATGATCTGCACCTGCAGGCGGGGACGTACGAGCTGGTGCGGATGCATGGATCAGTCTGGGAGCTGTCATGTTGGGAGCGATGCGCCCCGGGCACGACGCCCTGGCGGGATACCCGTGTGCCGATGACGAATCTTCCCCCGCGGTGTCCTCACTGCGGTTGCATCGCCCGCCCCGCCGTCGTCTGGTTCGGCGAAGCGTTGCGGGCTCAGGACGTGGACGCAGCCGTCCGGGCCACTGCCTGCGACGTGTTCCTGACCGTCGGCACGTCCGCACTCGTCTATCCAGCGGCCGGACTTGTACACGATGCCAGGCAACAGGGCGCGTTCACAGCCGAGATCAATCTGGAAGACACGCCCGCGTCGGCCGCCGTGGAGCTCGCGCTTCACGGCAGTGCGGAACAGATTCTGCCGGCCATTGCGCGGCTGCTGTGACTGCATGTCACCACACCGGCACGGCCTCAGTTGGTACGCTCGACGAAAGTCCTCGGTTCCAGGCGGCGTCCGCTCGGAAAGCGCCGCGCCTCGCGGCGAGTGCTCCACAGCAGCACCGGGCCGGCGAGACGAGCGATCAGCCGCGACGCGCCACCCAACTCGGCCTCGATATCGAGCCGCAGCCGCCGGATTCGCTCGCTGACTTCGCGATTGGATTCGCGCAGGTACCGTTCCATCGCCCACAGCGCGGCCCCGCCACTCCGCAGTTGGCGCGCGTCGCACGCGACGCGCGCGCGGACGCGGCCATCGGGATCATCACGAAACCGTCGCCAGCCTTCGAACAGAGTCCGCAACAGGCGGTACAGGCTCGGGCCGTTCCGCTCGAAGTCGCGCGCGAAAGCCTGGTCCAGTAGCAGCTTCGACTGCTCGCGCGAGATGGCCGGGTGCGCGAAATTGACCTGATACTGTCCGTGGATGTCGGCCAGTTCCACATCGTCCAGTATCCGGCCCTCCGCCGCCATCTGCCGGTACAGCGGCGTGCCCGGCACCGGCGTATAGAGCATGAACTGATGGCAGTCGGCTTCGTGGGCCACCGCATGCTCGATTTCCTCCGTGAGGTTCTCGGGCGTGTGGTGTTCGAGTCCGATGATGGTCGACGCGTGCACGCGGATGCCGTGGCGGTGGAGTTCCCGCGTGAGCGTCAGCGTGTCCGCGCCCTGAAGCTTGGTGTAGCTGGTGGCCGCCGATTCGAGCCCGATCGAGACCGACGTGATCCCGAGCTCCGCCAGCTGGCGCAGGTCGTACTTGCGAAGAGCATTCGCCGACGAAAACACGAACATCGACCACGCCTTGCCGTGCCGCTTCATCTCATCGAGCAACTGGAGCGCGCGCCGCCTGTACAGCAGAAAGTTCTCGTCCATCATGAAGAAGGTTCGGACCCCGAGCCGGCGCTCGACCTCGCACATGACGTTGAAGAGCTCGGTTCCCGTCTCGTAGAAGTTCATGAACCGACCCTTTCCGCCGAAGAACGCCGACGTCGTGCAGAAATTGCAGCCCACCGGACAGCCTACCGATGGAATGATGGTGGCCGCCGAGTTGTCGCCACCTCTCGGCCCGCGCAAGCCCATCACGCGGAATCCGAAGGAGGACGGAAGGGCCGGGTGCTTCACCGGCGCGTCAGTCGGTTCGCCCAGATAGTGTCGAAACCAGGCAATCCCTTCTCCTTTGACGATGTGATCGGCGTCGATCATCGTTTCGATGCCAGCTATCGCCGCCACGTGTCCGCCGACGACGATCACCGAGCTTGGCGAATGCTCCCGCACGAGCCTGCACATCTCGCGCACCTTGCCCACGTTCACCACGATTGCCGAGATGCCGACGACGTCATGGCCGCCCGAGCCGAGCTCGCGCACGAAACGCTCGCGCGTCGGGAAGTCGAGCACGGTAGTCGGCGCAGAGATGTTGTGCTGGATGAGCATGATGCCCCAGGATCGATGAAACATCCGCAGCGAGAATGGACCCTGTGCCCGGGTGACTTGGTTGTGGTACAGCTCCATCGGGTTGATGGCCCGGCTGCCGTACTCGTCGTCTCGCGCAAACGGACCGAACACGGAGCTGAGCAACACGCGCGCGCGCGTGCCTTTGGGATGTTGCGGCATCTGGGCATCCAATCTCGAGAGCAGCGTGCGCGATCGGCGAGAGCACGAAACGGTGCCGTGCACGTTACGACGAGATGGCCTTTCGCGCACGCACGATCTCGAACTCGTCGACGCATTCGACGTGCCGGATCTGCGGCAGTCGCACGCCACTCGTCTGATTTCCCGGCCAGGGGAACGCCATTGTCCAAGGGCGCGCCGACTGTGCCTAAAGCTTAACCCACATCCGACTTCCGCCGATAACACGTGCGGTGTGTTTCAAATCGCCACGAGGATTCCGGGACAACTGAGAACGTTGCTCATGTCGGGGTATACGGACGAGATGGTGCGCTGCGAGGTCGCCGGTGGGCGCAGGCCTTTCCTCCAGAAGAGGTTCACACCGGAGGCGCTCGCGAGGCAGGTGCGGATGGTATTGAATCCGCCGGCCTGAGTCGCCACTCCCAGAACAGCGTCCGCGGCAGGAGGTACAGGCTCGGACCGGCCCCCGTTCACCCGCCTCCAGGTTCGACTGCGGCGGCGCCGGCGGCACCCAGCAGGGAGGAGCGTTGGACCCGACATACGACCTTATCGTGGTTGGAGGAGGAGTGGCTGGCGCGTCCAGCGCAATCGCGCTGGCGCCGGACTATCGCATACTCCTCCTAGATCGGGCAGTGTTTCCCCGCGACAAGCCTTGCGGCGAAGGGGTCATGCCGCAGGGCGTCCAAGTCCTCGCCGAACTCGGACTCCTCTCGGAGATCCTCGCCGGCGGCGGGACGGCCATCCGGGGCATGCGGTACCGCAACCGGCGAGGGGTCGTGGCCGAGGCGGACTTCCCACTTGGTCCAGGCGAGGTCGCCTTCGGCGTCGTCATGCGCCGCTACCATCTCGATCAGCTGCTTGTCCGGCGCGCGAAGTCCCTGCCGAACGTCACCGTTCGCGAGGGATTCAGGGTGACCGACGTCGTTCGAGAGGGCGATGCGGTCACGGGGGTCGCGGGGTATCCGGTGGAGGTTCCGTCCCAGCGCCTGGTGTTTCGCGCGCCGCTCACGATCGGGGCCGATGGACGGCACTCTGTCTTTCACGGCGCGTGCCGACTCACCAAGACGTTTCTCCCGCGCAGGCGCTACGGCGTCGCGGGTCACTTGAGAGGCGTCGCCGGGATTGGTTCGTACGTCGAGGTGATCCTCCACCAGGACGGCGAGATCTACGTGGCGCCTTGCGGGGAGGATCTCAGCCTAGTCGCCCTGCTCCTTGAAGAGCGGGCGATGAAGTACTTCAAGGGGGATCTCGCCGGCCGGTACCTGGAGTTCCTGAAGAGCACCGCGGGCTTCCGGGAACGAATCGCTCGGAGCGAGATCGTCCCGCCGGTCCTTGCCGTGGGACCGCTGGGCTTCACGGTCGATCCTTGCTACCGGCCCGGCCTGTTGCTCGTCGGCGACAGCGCTGGCTTTCTTGACCCGATCACCGGGGAGGGGATGACGTTGGCGTTGAAGAGCGTCAAGGCCGCCGTGCCACTCATCAGGGAAGCGTTCGCCGCCGGCGACTTCGGTGCAGAGATCGGCCGCCGATACGCGAAGAGGCGGCTCGAGCTCGTCGAGGACCTTTTCCGCTTCACTCGCCTGCTGCTTGCCGTCTCGCGGCACAAGTCGATCGCCGACCGGGCGATCCGCCGGATAAGCCACGACGGGCAGTTGTTCCAGAAGTTGCTCGGCATCGCCACCGGAGCCCGGCGATACCGCGACCTCTCGGTCGCCGAGAAGGTCTCGCTTCTGCTGGGATGACACTGCGGCGACAAGCCTGGACATTCGCTACCGCCACACGCGTACGCCGGCCACGAGGCGGTGTTCGGTCACTGGCTCTCCGTCCGCGCGCCGAAGGTCGGCGGTGCCTGCGAAGGATCGCTCCCAGACGTAACCAATGTAGGGCGCGAACTTGCGACTGAACTCGTAGCGCAGCCGCAGGCCGAATTCGACGTTGCCGACGCCAGCAGCCAGCGCGCGGTCCGATTCGGCCCTGCTGTAGACGTTGGATTCCAGACCCGGAACCAGGATCAACCGGTTCGTGAACAGCAGGTCGTAGGACGCCTTCAGCCGCGCAGACAGGCGCCCGTCGTCGCCGACGTAGCCGGTCGCTTGAAGCTCGAACCAGTAGGGACTCAAACCCACAGTACCGAACGCGAGCCAGGTGTGCGAGCCGGGGCCGACATCCTGTCGAACCCCCAACAGCGTGCCCCAGAACGCTGAATAACCATGCCACCACAAGGCTTCGACGCCGGTCGTCGGGTCGGTCGTACGCTCGACCGCCAGGCCCTGGGTCCGCAGCCACAGTTTGTCGATGTCACCGCCGTAGGTTCCTTGTAGGTGCCAGTTCGCGCCTTGGCCCTCGTTGCCGGACAGATACTCCAGTTCGTCAGCGAGCAGCAGGCCGACCGCAAGGCTATCGGGGTGCCCCATCCCTGGCGTGTGCTCGTAGCCACCTGAATAGGCATCAGGATCGCGCGCATCCGGTGGCGCGCCGCCGCCCTGCATGGGGCCCATTGCCATCACATCCGCCCCCTCAGCGGGCCGGGGGTTCGTCTTGACGGCGGGATCGTTGGCCGCGCCATGCTCCTGCGAACTCGCTACGCTTGCGGGCTCTTGGGCCGACACCGGTACCGACCCCAGCAATGCCACGCTGCACAGCGCGGCCAGCGTGAACCAACGATGACCGCTCCTCGTCCTCGCCGTTCTCTCCGACGACTGTTTCGATATCTGCAGCGTCTTCATGCGACCACCACCTCGCGGA
>JACPPO010000023.1 GCA_016190945.1 Acidobacteriota bacterium
CGACACGCCTGAATAGGCACCCCCGTCGTCGGCGCGATCGTCCATGTCCGCAAACTGCACACCGCTCTGCAGTTTGAGCTTGTGGCCGTAAAAGAAGTAGTTGGCGCCCAGATACAGCTCGTCGTACCGGTCGCCACGGCCTGGGACCAGGCGGTTTTCGTACGTCGCGAGCCGAATTCCATTCCGCTCGTCACTCTGAAGAAAAGTGTACCGTCCGACAAACTGTAGCTTTTCCGTAACATTGGCGAACGGCATGGCCGTCAGACCCCATAGGTCGCCCTGGCCCAAGTACCCGGACGCGGCCGCCACATCTGTTCGCAGGCCCCATGCGTCCGCGTCAAATTTGAAATTGACCGAGACAATGTGATCGAGCTGTCTCGTGAACGTGTTGTTTGAATCCGGACGCTGATACACGTAGTTGGCAGCCAGCAGCGCTTCGTTCACTCCCATCAATTCCGCAAAATCGTAGCCGAGGACGCCGAGGGTGAACAGGCCTCCATTGAACTTCCCGAATTCGCGGGTCGCTTCGCCTGCGGAGTACACGCCCGCACGATAGATCCAGGGCGCACGCCTGCCTGAAACGCCTACGCCGGGAATGTACTCGTACGGAAACCAGATGTTGCTGGTCAGGTTGCTCCGGTCGATAGCGAGGAGCTCCTTGGACGATGTAGACCCGTCCATCGTGAACGGGACGCCATGCTTGCCAACCGTCAGCACAAAACGTCCGCTTCTGGTCCACTGCAAGTACACATCTGTGGAACGTACGTATAACGGGTCTCTTTCCTGTGGGTTGATCTCGACCTCGCCGTGAACCGTGAAGGTGCGGAAGAGCGTCACTCTCGGTCCAAGCCGCATACGACGGACATTCCACTCGTCAAGGTCGCCTTGACGAGCATCGATCGCCGCGAAGTCATGCTGGAATCGCCCGCTGAACAATACCTTCTGCACCACCGGGTTTGAATCGTCGACATACCACTCGGTGAATTGCCGCCAGACCTTGTCGTAGGTCGATTGTGGCTTGTCAGGCGAAGACACCTGTGCGGGTTGGGTCGACTGGCCGCGTGCGGCGTGAGCGGGCGTCAGCAGGAACAGCAGCGCGATCGCGAATCTCCTCATGCTGTTACTTATAAGACACGTAGATTTCCGGGAAGTATCGCGAACGTTAACTGTAGGTAACTCGGTGGAACCGCTGAGGTGATCAATAGACGGGGAGGTACGGCGTCAGCCACTGCGCGATGATGGTGAATCTGTTCGTGAAGATCAGGACACCGATCGCCACCAGCAGCGCGCCCGAGACGAGCTCGATCTTGTGGTAATGGCGGCGGATTCTGGCAAAGGCCGCGAAGAAACGATTAATGGCCAGGGCAGTCGCGAAAAAGGGCACCCCCAGCCCGAGAGAGTACGCTGACAGCAGCCGTACGCCGTCGCCGATCGTGTCCTGCGCCGCGGCAACGGCGAGGATACCGGCAAGAATGGGCCCGATGCAGGGCGTCCATCCGAACGCAAAGGCAATCCCCACGAGCACGGCCCCAATGAAGCCGGCCGGCCGCTGACTCGTCTGGACGCGCTTTTCCTGGTAGAGCCACTCGATACGGAGTACGCCCATCGTGTGAAGGCCGAAGACGATGATGATCGCGCCGGCGATCTTATTGAGTATCGTCAGCCTCGACATGAGGAACTGGCCGATGGCGCTCGCCGACGCGCCGAGAGAGACGAACACGAGGGAGAAGCCGAGAATGAAGGCGAGCGAGGCGACGACGACGCGCCGTCGGGCGGCAGAGGGCGCAACCACGGCGACCGCCGTTCCTCCCCCCGCCCCCGCTGCGCCGGCGCCGCCGCGCAAGTCGTCGAGCGACAGGCCGGAGACATAGGACAGGTACCCAGGGATGAGGGGAAGCACGCACGGCGAGATGAATGACAGGAGGCCCGCCCCGAACGCCGCGAGCAAGGTGACGTTCTCTTCCATCGACCTCTTCTATCTACTAGACGGGCTTGAGAGGGATGTATGCCGCTTGCGGAGAGACCCCTTCCATCTGTACCGAGTGGCCTTTGACCGGCGGAAGGTCCTGGTACAGGAAATCCCACTTCCAGCGTTCGGACGGGTTCGATGCCTGGAGCCAGTTCCGCGCGGGAACCGGCCGCATGAAGATCAGCCGGTCCGCCCCGGCATACGAAGTTCCCGGCATGGCCGCGGCAAGCGCCCGCCGCACGCCGCTCGCGCTTTCAAACGGCAGCGCGAGGCCCAGCGATCGGCCGAGGTTCACCAGGATCTCCCAGTCGTCGAGCGCTTCGGCCGGAGGCGCGATGGCGCGCGAGGCCGCCTGCACGCGCCCCTGGTCGTTTGTGTAAATCGCGTCCTTCTCCACGGAGGCCGCTCCAGGAAGCACCATGTCGGCGGCGGCGGCAAGCTCGGTCATCAGGACGCCTTGCACGATGAGCAGCGGCAGCGTGCCGCTGCGGCGTGCGGCGATTAGCCACGACATGTCGCCAAGCGACCCGTCCGGCCCCGGATCCATCACATACAACGCTTTGACACGCCCGCCTTCAATGGCGCTGCGGAATTCCGTGAGATCGGGTGGGCCCTGGTTGCCCAGGCCGACCCGGTAGCCAAGATCGCGGGCGCCGTTGACGTTCGGCGCGTCGGTTGGCGAAACCTTGAACTTCGTTCCTGGCGGCTGCGGCTTCTCGCTGACGGTCCAGGCCACGGTGACCGCATGCAGCCCGTCGGGTCCGAGCAGGCCCTCGACGAGCTGCTTGAGCACGAACAATTCCTCGGTGGACGCATGCGCCGACACGAGGAACCGCACCGCCGGCGCACCCGTCGTCCCGGCTTCCAGCATAGAGTCGCGAAGCTGCGGCTGGACGTGATGCCAGGCGGCGGCTTCGAGCGAGGCGCCGCGGCGGATCATCGGCCTGCGCACGCGTCGGTCGCTCTCGACCCAGTGGTAATTGAAACGGCCGGTGTCGCACATCCAGTAGCCGTTCACGTCCAGGTTGTGCCGCGGTGTCATGCGGATAAGGCGCGAGCCCCTGGCCCATTCGGGCTTCCCCTTCAGCCAGGCGCTGGTGTTGCACCCTTTCGAACAGAACGTACAGACGGTGTCGACGACGGCCGGGTTGTCCCAGGGGCGGCTCTTGAATCGGTAATCGCGCGTGAGGATGGCGCCGACCGGGCACACGTCCATCAGGTTGCCGGACAAGAGCGAATGAACACCCTGCTCCTGGAATGTCGCGATTTCACTGCCGTACCCGCGGTCGATGATGCCGATCTGCGCATCGCCGTCAATTTCCCTCATGAAGCGGACACACCGCGTGCAGAGGATGCAGCGATTGCGGTTCAGCATCAGCGTGGGGCCGAAATCGACATCGGCCTTGACGCCTTCGCCGTCGAACACACGCCGCGGAAAATCCATCCGGCTTTCCGCCGGGCCAAACGTGTAGGAAAAATCCTGCAGCGGGCACTCGCCGCCCTTATCGCAGACCGGGCAGTCGAGCGGATGATTGACGAGCAAGAACTCGAAAACGCCCGCGCGCGCTTGGACGACCTCGGGCTCGCGCGTATGCACGACCATGCCGTCAGAACAGAGCGTCGAACACGACGTCTGCAGTTTGGGCATCTTCTCGATCTTGACGATGCAGACGCGGCAGGAACCGTCGATGCTGATCCCGGGGTGATAACAGTAGTACGGGACGGAGATGCCGGCTTCGATCGCCGCCTGCAGGACGGTTCTTCCCTTCGCGACCGTGATCGGACGCCCGTCTATGGTCAGCGTGACCGTCTCCATAACCCCGCGATCATATCAAAGACAGCCGCCGCGCAGGAGAGCGCGGTGGCCCCTGCGGGAGGCGCCCGTCAGTACTGTTCGAAGTGCGCGATCGCAGCGTGATCGCGATTGATCTGCACCTGCCGGACCGCGCCGGCAGCCGGTATCGTCGATTCCACCCGCCGCTCTGTCAGCGGCACGACGACCTCCTGCACCCGTCCGTTGGCGTAGGTCACCGTTACCGTGACCGGAATATCGAAGAGCGGATCCCCGATCTGCTCGAACCGCACGTCCACGGCGCCGGCGCTCACGGTGTGCGTGTATCGGACGCGTGGCACCTCGGCGCCGTGGATCCACCGGTCGAAGAAGCGGTCGAGCGGCCGGCCTGACTCCGCTTCGAACACGCGCCGGAGGTCGTTTGTGCCGGCGTTCTGAAACTTCTGCTCCTTGTAGAACCGCCGCACCGCGCGAAAGAATGTGTCCTTTCCGACCAGCCGGCGCAGCATGTGGAGCACGGCGGCGCCCTTGTTATAGACGAGCGCGCGAAACACCCGCGGTTTCGCCTTGACATGCCCGAGGCGGTACCCAAGGTAGATTGGCCCCTGGTCGGATTCCGCGACCGCCCATTTTCTGAACTGGCGCAACATGTCCTGAAATGCCCGCTCGCCCCGGGCTTCTCTGGCGTACAACGCCGCGAAATACTGGGCAAAGCCCTCGCTGAGCCACTGTTCGTGATAGTTGCGCCAGCCGACGGCCTGGCCCCACCACTGATGCGCCAGCTCGTGGGCAATGAAGAACTCTGGAAATCTCGTGAACGCCGCAGGGTCGTCGCGCCACATCGACCGTGAATCCAGTGCCACGGGGTTGTTCAACACGGTGAAATAGCCCGGGCTGTGTCCGCCCGGGAGCTCGTGCTCGACCAGCGCGACGGTCGCCGAGCGGTACGGCACGTCGCCGACCAGGCTCGCATAGAAGCGTACGATGGCCTCGACATCGCGGAGGAGATCGCGGCCGGCTCTCTGCTGCCGCGGGTTCGCGTCAATCGCGATCCGCATGCCCGTGAGACCCGGCGCATCCCCATCGCCGGCGGTGAGGGTCGTTTCCGCCACGCGGACGAAGCGGCTCACCACGAGCGCGAGGTACCGCAGCGGGTCGCTGGCCGTAAAGACATACGTCTTGCCCTCGGCCAGCGTGAGCAGATCGCGCAGGGTCACTTCATCGCCTCTTCGCGGATCGCCGCTCGCGACGCACTCGAAGCCCTCCGGCACCCTGATTCGCAGCGTGGCGGTGGCGTAGTCGGAGACGGGGTTCTGCGGATACCACAACGAGCGACCGCTCAGGAGAAAATTGGCCTCGGGCGTGATCCACGGCTCTTCGAAGTCAAAACCGCCCGCCTGCAGGCTTTCATCCTCGACATTCTGCGGCTCAACCGGGCCCTTGTACGCCACAACGAGCGTCAACTCGGCATCCCGGACGAACGTCCGTGGAAGGTTGACAATAATGCTGTCCTGGTTGCGGACGCGGAAATGAAGGAGCCGTCCGTGGGCGACACTGGCGACACCGGTGACCGCCAGGCTATCCGCGAGCCGAAGCGTCAGCGCAGCGAGCGAGGGAGCCCGGATGCGGACGCGGATGCGCGCCAGGCCGTCGATAGACTCGAGTTCCGGCGACACCGTCGCGTCGATGTTGTAATCGAGCACGTCGTAGTCGCGGAAATCATCTTCGTTGAACGACTCACCACGCGTCGCCATCCGCTCCGCCGATGCGTACATGGAGACGGTTCGGCGGCGGTCGCGATCGAACAGGGTGACATCCTCGGTCTGTGTCATCGACCGCGAGTAGGTGAGCGCCCCGTGCCGCCGTGTGTGGACTTCGGCAAGCACTTCGCCGGGTCGCGGGAGAAGGTACCAAGGTTCTTCGCTCAGTTCGCTGAGATCCAGGCTGAAGGACTCTTGACTGTCTCGCGCGAACACGTCCTGGGCCTTCCGCAGCTCCCGGGCGTTCGGCTGCGCGGGCGTCAGGTTGCCCAGGCTCACCCGCTCCTCATATTCCGAGGGATGCACGCGAATGAATGCCGAGTCAAATCCCGTGACGAGCGACTCTGAACCGGCGAATATGCGCAGTTGTCCCTGTTCTGTCGGCGGCCCCGGCGTGAACCGCATGATGCCGCGTCCGAGGAGTACCAGGCCAGTGACGCCGGCCTCGCTTTCGACGACGTACACGGAGCCCTCCTCCAGCGTGATCAGGAGGTCTGTCGCGGTGATCGTCAGCCCACGTGTCGCAAAGTGGGGGGTCAACGAGTTCACGCGCAGCCGGTAGAGGCCCTCGACCCCCGTCAGCCCTTCCGCCGCGGTGATGCGCCAGGCATTCGCGTCGCTGCCGGCGGGGCGGCGCACGTCGACAAGGGCGGTGCCGATCCGCGCCCGACCCTCCGTTTCGGTAAAGAGTTCAACGACGAGTCGATACCCGGCGCCTGGCGCCGCGTCGTCGAGCGGGGTGCGGTCGCGCTCATTCACAATCGCCCGGCGTACCCCTGGCCGGAACAGATCCGCCACGAATTGGTCAACCTGTTGGGAGGAAGCGTCACTGCCGACCAGTGACGCAAAACCTGCGCTGTCGCCGGTCTGGAGCAGCGTTTCGAGCCGCGCAAGCATCAGCTCAATCCCGTCGGGCGCGGGGGCCGGCTGAGCGAAAGCGGGGCCTGCCGCGCCGGGGCGGTCCGCTGACGCGGATCGCCCAGCCAGCGCTGCCTTGTCGGGTCGCACAGCGACCCGACCTTGCGCGGAGGCTGGGCTCGTGGACGCGAGTGCGCACGCGAGCAGGAAGACAAGCCGGACACCCATGTCAGGTCACCGGAGTGATGCTATCGCAACGCGCGGCACGTTCATATCACACCCAGTTCGGTTCCCACCGCCTTGAAGCAGTCGAGCGCG
The DNA here is from genome assembly GCA_016190945.1 of Acidobacteriota bacterium. Lineage (GTDB taxonomy): Bacteria > Acidobacteriota > Vicinamibacteria > Vicinamibacterales > UBA2999 > JACPPO01. The sequence continues at coordinate 6,698 of JACPPO010000023.1, forward strand.
AACTGCAGCTCCTCACGCGTGTGCGCCGCCGTCACAATCGTGCGAACGCGTGCCTTGCCCCGCGGCACGGTGGGAAAGCCGATCCCCTGGGCGAAGACGCCTTTGTCGAAGAGACGATCGGACAGCGTCATCGCGCGCGGGCCGTCTCCCACGATCACAGGCGTGATCGGGCTTTCGCTGGCGCCGGTGTTGAAGCCGAGGGTGTTCAGTCCCGTCTTGAAGAACCGCGTGTTGTCCCACAGCCGCTCGATTAGCTGCGGCTCGTTCTCGAGAATCTCGAGCGCCGCCAGGCATGTGGCGGCCACCGCGGGCGGGTGGGACGTCGAAAAGAGAAACGGCCGCGCGCGGTGGTACAGGAACTCGATAAGGGCACGCGCCCCGGCCACGTACCCGCCGAGTGCGCCGAGGGCCTTCGACAGCGTGCCGACCTGCACATCGACACGGCCGTGCATGCCGAAGTGATCCACGGTCCCGCGGCCGTTGGTCCCGAACACGCCGCTCGCGTGCGCGTCGTCCACCATCATGATGCAGCCGAACTGGTCGGCCAGGTCGCACAGCTCCGGCAGGGCCCCGAGATCGCCGTCCATGCTGAAGACGCCATCGGTGATGACGAGCGTGCGCGTCTGGCGCGGGAGACCTTCGACAATGCGGCGGGCGGCCGCCACGTCGCGGTGCGGGAATACCTTAATCGTGGCGCGGCTGAGCCTGGCGCCGTCGATGATGCTGGCGTGGTTCAGCTCGTCTGAGACGATAACGGCATCGCGGTCGAGGAGAGACGATACCGCGCCCGCGTTCGCGACGAACCCGCTCTGAAACACCACCGCGGCCTCCGTGCGCTTGAACGCGGCGAGCTTGCGTTCGAGCTCCATGTGGATCTGCATCGTGCCGGCAATGGTCCGGACGGACCCTGAGCCCACGCCCAGGGTGCGCGTCGCCTCGATTGCGCGCTCGCGGAGGCGCGGGTGCGTCGTGAGCCCCAGGTAGTTGTTGGAGGAAAGATTGACGACCAGCCGACCGTCTATCGAGGTGCGCGCTTTCTGCTCGCCGTCAAGCACGCGCAGGCGGCGATACAGACCCTGCTCGCGAAGCGTCTGCAGCTCGCTAGAGAGGTACTCGAGCGGATCCTGGCGCATCGCGCCAGTATAAGTGGTCCGCCAGGACGAGGAAGATCAACCCCCTGTCCAGTTCGTTAAGACCAAAGTTCAGGAATGGCCGTTGACTGGGATGGGCTTTCCGCCCTTGACGATGATGTCTTGACGCTTGTAAACGGCTGTTCCTCTCAGTTTCTTGGCCGGAGCCTTAACCCCGAACGTGTGCGTTCGGCCGCCGCCGGCAGCGCCAGCCTTGCTTCCTTCGTATTTCCAATCCTCTTTCGTGAGGAACACGACATCAACGCGCCAGATGATCACCGGCCGCCCCTGCTCGATTTGCTCGAGCCGGTCAATCAGGTAGCGCCAGACGATGTACCAGCCCGCGTGATCGAAGTGCGACTGAATCGCAAAGGGGCGCTTGCTCCCCTTGCTTTCCAGGCAGTCGTTTGGCTTGAGTTTGCCGACGCGGCCACGTCTACAGAGGTCCGGAAACCGCTGCGCCGCAATGTCGGGATGTTTGTTCTTCTCGAATTGGCTGTACTGGTGCAGGGCCTTCGTGCCGAATATGCCAACGACCGCGCTGAAGACGTTCGCCTGCTCGAAGTACAGTTCAACCAGATCGGTGAGTTCTTTTCCGATGTAATCGATCGCTCGTCGTATCGCACCAGGGTCGAGACCAGGCGGAAGAGAAACGGCAGGGTCGAAATCAGCGGCTTGAACCATTCCCTCCGCCGTTGTGGTCCGTTGGCATCGAGGCAAGCACCGGCACCGCCTTCCGTGCCATCTCGTAGTACTCGGGGCTGGCCTCCAATCCGATGCTTCTGAGCCCGCAGGCAGCTGCGGCGGCAATTGTCGAACCACTACCCATGAATGGGTCGAGAATGATCCCCTCACCAAAGGGTAGGACAGCCCGGACAAGCTGGCGAAGGAATCTTTGCGGTTTCAGTGAAGGGTGTGGTGCCACATCCCGTTCCAGGCCACGAGCAGGCGAGGAATCAATCAAGTCCTTGAAGGGCTCGTCAGGCGAGATGCGCCGTAATCCGCCGGTCTTCCACGCCCGCAGATTGTCTTGCACGCGACCCTCGCAGGGCTTACGGAATATGCCCCACGGCTCATAGCAGGACTTTGGCATCACAGTGATATCGGCGAATTCCTCATGAGCATTCTTCGGCCGATCCCCGCCGCGGAGCGTGAACACGCGGCGAATCAGTTCGCCTCGTTTTTCGAAACCAGCTGCAATCATGGGCTCATAGACCAGATGTGATACAAGCGGATTCGTCGCAATGAAGACGTGTGCTCCAGGCACGAGAAGAGGAAAAGCGGCCTCTGCGAACCGTTTAAAGAACACTCGGAGATCAGCGCGATCCTTCTCCGTGAGGACGGTGAAGCGGGGAAGCGGGCTTCGTTGACAACCGTCAAACGAAGGGGGGATACGCCAGACGCCGCCGCGCCCGGTTTTCATCTTGGCGAGTTCGCCGGCTCGATATTCGATCAGGCCGTACGGCGGGTCGGTCACGACCGCGTGGATGCTGCGTCGCTTGGCGTTCTCAAGCCATTCAAATGCGTCGGTCCTGACAAGGTCCCATTTCCCAAGCTTCTTCGTGGGCGCAACAGCCGAGAGCGTTGTCAGTTTGCCGGCGGGCTGCAAGAGCATGTGGGTCAACGACAGCTGCTTAGCGATGCGGGCTCGCACACCAGCCAGCATGCAAGCGCGATGACTATAGCATGGCCACCGAAGTACCACCGATGCGTCGGTCCTCCACTGAGGGGCTCGCACGACAAGAGTGCAATTTCTCCGATTCACATGATGGCAAGAGGTAGTAAATCTCGCCATGGCTGACGGCGCCTCAGTTTTAAACCTCACAGGGGTCTCATACTGGGCAGGGGGGCAGTCGTAGAACCGTGGCGCGTCGTACCCACCGCGGAAGATCAGCGGGGCAGGAGGAACAGGACGTCCGGGCCTTCCCGGAATATCTCCATGGCGCCTGCGCGTCGAAGGAGCGCCGAGGTGTCTGCGCCCTCGGTGTCGAGGTACGCGCCTTCGTGGACGATCGCGTGCGTCGCACCGCTGGCCCGCAGGGCCCGCAGCGACACCTCGGGATGGCGTCCCATCTCCGAGAGCGCCGCGGCGAGTTGGCCGTACTGCGGCGGGAAGAAGCCGCTGTACCCGTTGAGCACGGGACGCCAGTGGACGGTTGAGTAATACATCGCGCGCAAATCGTAGTCAGGCTGGCCGATCGGCAATTCCACGACCACGCTGTCCGGCGGCTGCCGCGCCATCTCCCGGTAGACGGCGGGCGCTCGCGCCGGGCGATACAGCCGCGCCTCCGGCGTGGTGAAGCCGCGCAGCGGCGTCATGCCGTTGACCGTGAAAGGGATGTGAGTCGCTTCGAGGAAAAACATGATGCCAGCCAGGAACAGCGCCACCCGCCCGGCTCGATACCGTGCAGCCGCCTGCGCGCCGTATCCCGCGAGCACGGCCAGCATGAACGCGACAATCATCGCGAAGCGAGCGGGTACCCGCAGGCCTTCGAAGCCTGGAACGTACTCGTACAGGAGCCGGTAAGGGGCGGCGATCTCGATCGGCCGCCCGCCCGACTGCGGCAACGGACCGAGCGAGAGCCACAGCGCGGCGGCCAGGCCAAGCACAAAGACGCCGCGTTCCCGCATGAACGCCTGAAACCTCGTTCTGACCGGCGGTGACACGATCAACAGGAGACTCAGCGCGACCCCGGCGCGCAGCAGCAGCTGGTTGATGTTGCTCATGCGAAGCACGAACCATCCCGCGTCAAGCGTGATGCGCCGCCGCATGAGTACCGACGCGGCGGCCACACCGTGCCCGATGGCCAGGGCGGCGAGGAGCCAGGTAACAGGCCGTGCGTAAGACGGCGTGCCCCACGCAAAGGACATCACCCCCACTATCGCGAGCAGAACCGGAATGATTCCCGGAAACAGCTGACCCTCCGGCTTGGGGAACCCCTGCAGAATGCCGCCCCATACGTGCTGCTCGCTGAACGCCGTTGAGTACGAGAAGACGTCAGCCGAGAACCGCGAGACCTCGGCCAACGGACGCGAGGCCTGCCACAGCTCGCGCAGCGCGGCGTAGGGCAACAGAAACGGCGCTGTCGCGGCCGCCGCGAGCAGGCCAGCGCACGATAGTTCCACCCAGGTGCGGCAGTCGTGCCAGAGACTCCGCCGCCAGATTTCCCACAATACGAAGGCGGCGGCAAACGGCGCGAAATACAGCAGGTAAGCGCCGGTTGACAAATTCTGGAGCACGAGCGCCAGTGCGGCGCCTCCCAGTGGCCGGAGGCGCCGGCTGTTGAAATATCGCGTGAGGCCGTAGACGACGAACGGCATCCACTGCGATGAAAGCACCTGCACGTGCGAAGACTGGGGCACACGGTAGGGCGCAAACGCGAACATGAGACCGGCCGCGAAGGCGGCCATCGTATTGCCGGTCAGCTCGCGCACGAGCAGATACATGCCGAATCCGGAGAGCACGAACGTGGAAAGGAACAGGAGGTTGTAGGAGAGGATGGGGTTCCCGCTGAGGAGGTAGACGGGAAAGACTTGCAGCGCCTGTGCGATCAGGTGATCGGAATAAGCAAGCGTCAGCGGCGCCGGATAAAAGATATTGGCATCGAAGAATGTCGCGATCCGTGAGATGTCGCCGCCAAGGATGCCGAGGATCTGCTCGCAGTCCCAGGTAAGAATCCACATATTGAGCACTGGGTCGCCAAGATCCCAGGCGACATCCCGGCCCAGACCCTTGGCGAGCGGCCAGGTGGCGACGAGGGTAAGGACGAGGTAGGCGGCCAGCGCCGACTTCGTGGAGGTCGGGTCGCTTGGCGACCCGCCGCCCAAGGGACGCGCAGCGCGCCGCATTACTCCGGCGAGGCCTCCACGACCAGCTCTTCGACGATCACCTGAAGAATGGCCACCGTCGGGATCGCAAGGATGGCCCCGACAATCCCGAGGAGCGTTCCGCCGAAGAGCAGCGCCACGATGACGGCGGCGGCGCTGACGCCGACCTGCCGCTCCATCACCTTGGGGACGAGCACGTGGTTTTCCAACTGCTGCTGCACGAAGAAGAACACCGCCACCCCCAGCGCAAGCGCCGGTGACACGGTGAAGGCGACCGCGATCGCCGGAACGGCCGCCAGGAGCGGTCCCACGATCGGAATCATCTCGCCGATGCCCGCAATCAAGGCGAGCACGTAGAAGTACGGCACCCCCATGAGAAAGAGACCGAGCGCCGCCGTGCCACCGATGATCCCCGCCAGGAGCAGCTGGCCGCCGAGCCACGCGCTCACTTTGGTCGAGACGCGGCGGCAGGCGTCCTCGACGCGCGGCCGCTCAGGGTGAGGGAACAACCGCAAGAAGGCGCGCACGAAATTCTCGGCATCGACCATCAAGTAGAAGGCAAGGATGAGAATCGTCATCAGGCCGAAGACGCCGCCGATAAATCCCCAGACCGCCGCCACCAGCGTGCCGACGGCATCGGAGCTGCTGCCGACGGGCGCCCGTTCCACGGCTTCGAGGAAAGACAGCTCGCGGCCGAGAAGGCCCCTATCGATCAGCCACTGCTGCGCCCGGTGCACCATGTCCGGGAGCGCGGACCAGAGTTCGCGCGCCTGCGCGACAAGCGGAGGAATTACCAGCACGCCCACGCCCACCAGGAATGCCAGAAGGCACAGGTAGATGATCAGGATCGCCACCCATCGAGGGAGGCGCCTCGCACCGGGCAGTCTCCGACGCTCGATCGCGGCCACTAGCGGCGCCAGGCCAATCGCGACCAGTGCGCTCATGTAGATGAGCAGCAACACGCCGCGAACGAGGTACATCGTCCAGGCAATCGCGACCGTAAGCACAAGGCCGACGAGCGCGTACCGGATCAGGGCGCGAGGAGTGTCGGTTGTGGAGGGCACGGCGTCAGCCGGCTCGTTCGAGGTAATCCCGGGTAAAGGCGCCGATGTCAGCGTAGATTTTCGAAAGTTCGGCGGGGTCGGCAAGAAAGACGATGCGGAACGTTCCCTGTTCGGCGGGCATGCCGAAGCCGGATCCGTACACACAGAGGATACCGGTGGCTCTCAACAGCGCCAGCACGTAGTCTTCGTCTGTCCGTCCCGGAGGGAGCGACACGAATGGCATGGCGTAAAATGCCGCGCGCGGCGGCACGCAGCGCATGCCGGGAATCGCGTTAAGCGCCTGGGCGGTGATGCGGGCGCGATCCGCCAGCGCCCGACGGAAGACCGCCTGATACGACCGGTCGCCTGTCAGCGCCGCGGTCACCGCGTACTGCATCGGGCCCGGGCTGCACAGACGGCCGTCGGCCAGCTTCTTGACGGCCGCCAGTACGCCATCCAGCCGCGGCGTGGCACCGACCACCATCCAGCCGGTCCGCCATCCGGGTGCGAGGTACGCCTTGGAGAGACTCGAGAGCGAGATAATCGGCGCGTCCGGCTCGAGCGTGGCGAGCAGCGGGACGGCGCCCTCGAACCCCAGCTCCGCGTAGACCTCGTCGGCGAGGATCGTCAGGCCGTGCTGCTCGGCCACATCGATCAACGCGCGACGGATTGACGCGGGATACACCGCGCCGGTCGGGTTGTTCGGATCGATCACCACGAGCACGCGCGTTCGAGGCGTCACGAGGCTGCGCAGATGTTCGATATCAGGAAGCCACCCGCGCGCCGGATCGGTGCGGTAGTACCGAGGCCGCGCGTTGACCTTCGCGAGCACGGCCGTGTACATGGGGTAGGTTGGCGTGGGCACCAGCACGTCATCGCCCTCATTCACCAGCGCGTTGAGCGCGATGTCGATACCTTCCGATGTTCCCGTTGTGATGAGCACACGGTCGGCAGACACGGACACTCCCCCCCGTGCACAATCGGCCGCCACCGCCTCGCGCGCCTCGGGAATCCCGGGCGAGGGCAAATAGCCGTTGTGGCCGTCCCGCATGGCACGCTGCGCCGCCTCGATCAGATGCGGAGGCGTCTGAAATCCAAACGCCACCGGATCGCCGATATTCAGGTAGCGGACGCGCAGGCCGCTTGCCTCGACCGCCTGCGCTTCCGCCACGATATTGCGAATGGCATAGGAAAATCGGCGGACCCGGGCCGCGACTGGGATCGGACGCGCCATTTTCGAGGTGGGCATTTTTGTCCATCTTACACGGCGACTCTGCGCCTTCCCGATTGCGGTTTGTGGCACGGGCGCACGGCTTCCTGATGTAAGATTTACACCACTCTTCTCGGCGTGCGAACCCCGCGATAGCGACAATCCCCGTAAATAGCCGTGTTTTCGGGGGCAAGTCCTCTGGCAGGCCCATTGATTAGAGAGTGCTCGTGTGATGCGGCGTGCGGCTGTTTCCCTCGCGATGACCGCGGCGCTCCCGTGGACCCAGCTGGGCCACGTGTGCGCGCAGACGACCTCGACGGTACGGGACCGCCAGGCACCGGCGATCACGTTTAGGGCGGGCGTCGAAGTCGTCACGCTCGCCGCGGCGGTCCGCGACCGGCGGGGACGTGTCGTCCGCGGTCTGACGCAGTCTGACTTCCAGGTCCTCGACACGGACATCGCGCGCGATATCCGCGACTTCCATGCAGGCGACGCACCGATCAGCTTGGCTGTCCTGCTCGACATCAGCGGTAGCATGGCCGTTGGCGGCAACATCGATCGCGCGCGTCACGCCGTTGCCGTCGCGATGGGCATGCTGAACTCCGGCGACGATGAGGCGGCGCTGTTCACCTTCGATGCAAGACTGCAGGAAGTCGTGCCGTTTACGAAGGATCTGGATGCCGTCAGGCGTGTCAGCCTCGAGGGACGACCCTGGGGCATCACCTCGCTGTATGACGCCGTTGCGGCCGCTGCCGGCAACGTCGCCGAGCGCGTCAATCGGCATCGCGCGCTGCTGGTGATCACGGACGGCGTCGATACCGGCAGCCGCCTGAGCGCGCCCGAAGTGTCGGGGATCGCGAGCTCGATTGACGTGCCCGTCCACGTGCTGACCGTCGTTACCCCACTGGACCACCCCGGCGGCGAGTTTGCGGTGCTCGCGACCGACGGGGCAACATCCGATATCGGGACCCTGGCCGACCTGGCGCGCTGGACGGGCGGCGACATGAAGGTGGCGAGCGTGCCAGCGCATACGGTGGAAGCGATTCGCGGTTTGTTCGCGGAGCTGCGGTATCAGTACCTAATCACGTTCGAGCCCGGCACGCGTCCCGGGTGGCACCCGCTCGAGGTTCGCACCCGGAACAAGAATCTGACCGTCCACGCGCGAAGCGGGTACATATCCGGCCCGGCGCGATCGGAAAACTAAGGCATTATGAGGAACGAGGAGAGAAGCATCATGCGTAAGAGTTTGCTAGCAGCATCGATCATTGCGTTAAGCGTGGCCGTCGCTCCCGCGTGCGCCACGAAAGGATTCGTGCGGGAGGAGGTCGGCACCGTCAACACGAAGGTCGACACCCTGGGCAGCACCGTCGAGCAGACGCAGCAGCGCGTGGGGCAGAACGAGGCCCGCATCGGCGCGGTCGACCAGAAGGCGGAAGCCGCAGGCAAGTCGGCGGCTGATGCGCGAGCGGCCGCGACCGACGCGCGCGGCGCTGCTGATAAGGCGGCGGCCGCGGCCAACGCCGTCGGCGGGCGGGTCGATGAGGTCGTCGCCGCGACGCGAAAGCTCGTATACCAAGTGACCCTCAGCGAGGATCAAGGCAACTTCACGTTTGGCGGGGCGGTTCTGCCGGACGCGGCGAAGGCTCGATTGGACCAGGTGATCGGTCAGCTGAAGACGAATCCGCAGAACGTGTACATCGAGATCGAGGGACACACGGATAACGTGGGACCGACCGAGCTGAACGAACAACTGGGCCTCGAGCGCGCCGAGTCGGTGAAGCGGTATCTGTACGAGCAGCACCAGGTGCCGCTCCACAAGATCAACGTCATCAGCTACGGCGAGGAAAAGCCGGTGGCGCCGAATAACACGCGGGATGGCCGCGCGCGGAACCGGCGCGTGGTGGTGAGAGTCCTGTCGTAGATTGGAACAGGCCTCGGGGCCTGGGCGACCTGGATGCGATAGAGCTGGTGATACCGGGTGCGGACGGCCTCGATCCGGGTCGGCCGATCGCGATCGCCTCGTCAATCAGCTGCGGGTCTATCGGCTGAGCGCGCCGTCCGCGCCCGGATAGACTGTTGGCCCGTATGGAATTAGGCGGTCGTGTGGCGCTGGTGACCGGCGGGAAGCGCATCGGCGCCGTCGTAGCGACGGAGCTGGCACGCCGCGGGGCGGATGTGGCCCTCGTCTACCGCGCGTCTCGTACCGAGGCGGAGGAAACCGCGGCGGCAATCCGCGCGCTCGGCCGGCGCGCGGCTGTACTCCGCGCGGACCTCGCCGCGCCAGACGCGGCCGAGCGCGCGGTCGAGGAAACGGTCGGGCAGCTTGGACGGCTCGATGTGCTCGTCAACATGGCCTCCATGTACCAGATGAAGTCCTTTGACGAGCTGGCCGTGGCGGACTGGGACGCGCAGATGGCGGTTGACCTGCGCGCGGCCTGGCTCTGCGCGCGCGCGGCGGTCCCTCACATGCGTCGCGTGCGCGGAGGGCGCATCGTGAATTTTTCGGACTGGATGGCGCGCAGCGGCCGGCCGCGGTACCGCGGCTACCTCCCGTACTACGTGGCAAAAGCAGGAATCGTCGCGCTGACCGAAGCGCTGGCGTTTGAGCTCGCGTCAGACCAGATTCTCGTCAACGCGGTGGCGCCGGGACCAATCGTGGCGCCCGAAGGGACGTCGGACGAGGAGTTCGCTCAAGTGGAGCGCGCAACGCCCCTGGGCCGCTGGGGCGGCGAGATTGAGATCGCCAAGGCCGTCGTGGCGCTGGTCGAAAGTGATTTCATGACCGGCGAGACCGTCCGCGTGGACGGAGGCAGGCATCTGAAATAGCGTCAGGCGAGGGCGCCGACGCGTTCGAGGATGGCGTTGAGCGTGGACGAGGCGCGCAGCAGCGGCAGGTTGCTGATGTAGAAATGCCGGGCCCCGACGTCCATCATCGCGCGGAGGGTTCGCGCGCAGATGTCGATCGGCGTGGCACCTGCCGCGAACTCCGCGGCCAGTGATTCGGCGGGTACGGGCAGGAAACGGCTCAACTGGTCGAGGGTTTCGGCGTTCGCGCTGCGGTAATAGAACACGCCGAACATCCCCGGCAGGCGATCCAACCCGCGCCGACGAGCCTCGTCGACGAATCGTGCCACGGGCGCGACGTTGAGGTGGCTGACGATCTGGGTGAGATAGAACTCGGCGGTGAACCGGTCGTCGGCAAGATAAGCGACTTGCTGCACCGGGTCCGCGTGGGGATTGGTCCAGCCGCCCAGCGTCAGCCGCGGTTCACGCGCCTTGATCTCACGACGAAGGTGCCACGCGTGGTCGACGCATCGAGGCCGCCCAAGGCTTCGGTCGCCGCCGAGCACCACGAGCGCGGGAAACCCCTGTTGCCACGTCTGCTCCGCGTAGCTGAGACAGAAATCGAGGGAATGCTTCGTCGTCAGGAACGGGACGACCCGATCGCGGGACACGTCGCGTCCGAGATTCGTCACCAGGTGGCGAAGGTTGTTCTCCTCCTGCGTTCCGATCGCGCTGTCGGTCAGGAACACCGCCACATCCTGCCGGGTCAGCGTGCGGACCGCGTGGTACATATCGATCCAGGCGTCCATTCCCTCGAGCGAGCCGAGCTCCGCCCGCGGCGGCCGAAGCTCCGCCGCGACCACGGTGCCGCCGGAGTGAAGCGAGTCCAGAAACGACACCGCCGTCACCGGGACGCACTGCTGGAGCCGAGCGGCGGCGGGCTGCCGCCCACGGCGCGCATGATGAAATCGAACATCAGCTGGCGGAGGTGTTTGTTCAACCGAGGGTCGGTCACCCCATGGCGCTGCCTGGGATAGATCATCATCTCGAACGACTTTCCCGCGCGCTGCAGCTCGTAGACGAACTGCTCGGAGTTCTGCCGGTGCACGTTGTCGTCAATGCCTGAGTGGATGAGCAGCATCCGGCCGTGCAGCTTGGCGGCCGCAAACCGCGGGGCCGTCTTGCGGTATCCCTCGGGATTGTTCCGCGGCGTCTTCATGTACCGCTCGGTGTACACCGTGTCGTAGTTCCTCCAGTCGATCACCGGCGCGCCGACAATGCCGGCCGCCCAGCTCGTACTGTGCGTCAGCGCGTAGGCCGTCATGAATCCGCCGTAGCTCCATCCGTGGAGCGCGATGCGTGAGGCATCGACGAACGGCTGCTGCGTGAGCCACGTGATCCCGTCCTCGAGGTCCCGCAGCTCAAGCTCTCCGAGGTTGCCGTAAATCGGCCATTGGGCTTCCGCGCCTTTTCCGCCGGCGCTCCGGTTGTCGAGCACCCAGACGATTACCCCGTGCTGGGCGAGGAGCTGGTGGTACAGGTACGTCGACCCGCCCCACTGGTTGCGCACGTACGCCATGGTGGGTCCGGCATACGTGAGCTGATAGACGGGATAGCGTCGCGTGGGACTAAAGTCCGGCGGCTTGATCATCATCGCGTCCATCACGAAGCCGTCACGCGCTCTGACCTCGATGAATTCCGGCTTCGACAGGCGATACTCGGCAAGCGACGGGACCGGGTTCGCGTCGATGGTGCGGATCTCGGCGCCGTCTGCGCGATGCAGGCGCGCCTGCGTGGGGGTCGTGACATCACTCCACACGTCGAGGTACTGCGAGAACGACGGATTGAAGACCGCGCGATGCGTCCCCTCGGTGCGCGACAGGCGCGTCAACTCGGTGCCGTCGAGACCGATGCGATAGATGTCGGTGTCGATGTGTCTTCGCGCACCCGCGTCGAAATACAACACGCCCCGCGCCTCGTCGACGCCGTAGAGCGTCCGAACCTCCCAGCGCCCGTCAGTCACCGCGCGAATGAGCGTGCCATCCGCGCGGTAGTGGTAGAGGTGCTTGAAGCCGCTGCGCTCGCTGAACCACAGGAAGGAGCCGTTCCTGAGCCAGACCGGACTGCCGCTGACGTTGACCCACGCCTTGGTCGTCTCGCGGAACAGCGTCCGCGACCGTCCAGACGAGGCCTCGGCCAGGTTCAGGTCCAGCCACGTCTGCTCGCGATCCTGCACCTGATACGCCACGCTCGCCGCGTCGGACGCCCAGTCGACGTCGACGATGAGGAACTCGGAGGAGGAGTAATCGTCAAGGTCGACCCAGAGCGGCGCGCCGCCGCCGACGCGCGCGATGCCGAGCTTCGCGAGAGGATTCGGATCTCCCGCTTTAGGGTAATCGGTGACCTCGACGTTCGGTCGATACGGAATGTCATCGACCACCGTGTACTCGGGCACGAGACGCTCGTCCAGTTGCAGAAACGCGACGCGGGTCGAATCAGGGCTCCACCAGTAGCCGCGGAACCTGCCGCGCCCGTAGATCTCTTCCTGATACAGCCAATCGAGCTTGCCGTTGAGAAGCTCCGGGGCACCGTCAGTCGTCAGCGCCACCTCCTGCTGCGTGCCGACATCGACGACATGGAGGTTGTTGCCGCGCACGAAGGCAACCAGGCGGTTATTTGGGCTGAAGGTCGCTTCCTCTTCCGTACCTGGAACTGATGTCAGGCGGGTCGCGACGTTCGAGGCGAAATCGTAAAAATACAGATCATCGTCGATGGTGACGAGCGTTCCGGTGCGTGATGGGTTGAGGATCAGATCGTTCGCCCGGGCACGTTCCGACGCTTCTTCCCGCGTGACGTCGGCCGTCGCCGCAAGCGCGGCCTCCATGCGGGACGGATCGAACAGGACGGACGAGCGACCGGACGCGGCGTCGACCTTCAGCCATTCAACGCCCCGCCCTGTCCTTCGTGTCTGCAGATAGCCCGTATCGTCGATCCAGCGAAGATTGGTCGCAGGGGAGCCACTGAAGTCCACGCGCCGCTCCGGATCGTAGATCGCGTCGATCGTGAGCGTGCGCGGCGGTGCCTGGGCCGGCGTGGTCACGGCGAACGCCACGGCGCCCAGACACAGGCACGCGGAGAGGCGAAAAGCTGGAACCATAGCGACAGATTAGCAGATCGGATGTCGTCGGTCTGATATCGTGACCGCGTGGCTCAACTGACATTTCTGGGCGCGGCGCGCACCGTGACCGGCTCCAAGTACCTCTTTGAACATGCGGGACAGCGCGTGCTCTTCGACTGTGGATTGTTCCAGGGGCTGAAGGCGTTGCGCCTTCGGAACTGGGACGATTTTCCGGTACGTCCCGACTCGATCGATGCTGTCGTCCTGACGCACGCGCATCTCGATCACGTGGGCTACCTTCCGCGCCTCGTGGCGCAGGGATACCAGGGGCGAATCTTCTGCACCGGCGGTACTGCCGACCTGTGCCGGCTGGTGCTGCCGGATGCCGGCCGCATTCAGGAAGAAGACGCGCGTCAGGCTAACAAGCACGGTTACTCGAAACACCACCCGGCGCTGCCGCTGTACAGCGAGGCAGACGCGCTGCGCGTCCTCACGCAGCTGCAGCCGCTTGGATACCACCGACCGTTCGAGGTGGCGCCGGCCGTCACGGTCGAGTTCGTGCCGGCCGGGCATCTGCTGGGCTCTGCCTATGTGTTGGCCCGCCTCAGCGGCGCGGGGACGATCCTGTTTGGCGGCGACCTGGGCCGCTACCGACGTCCGGTGCTCCGCGATCCCGCCGACGCGGTCGACGCGGACGTGGTGCTGGTCGAATCGACCTACGGCGATCGCGATCACGCAGCGGACGAGGGCGGGCAGGCGCTTGCGGAGGTCATTCGCGACACGGTGCGACGCGGCGGCAAAGTGATCATTCCCTCGTTTGCCGTCGGCCGCGTCGAGGAGCTGTTGTACTGGGTGCGGCGGCTCGAGCAGGAGCGGCAGATTCCGGTGGTGCCGGTGTACGTCGATAGCCCCATGGCGACCGAGGCCCTGCGGTTCTATACGGCGCGGGTGTCCGAACTGGATCCGGACATGCGGCCCGCGCAGAAGGGCGTGTCGGTATTCGGGTCGGTGCGGTTTCAGACGATCGCCTCGCCGCAGCAGTCGAAGGCGCTGACGGCGTCACGGCAAAGCGCGATCATCATCTCGTCGAGCGGGATGGCCACGGGCGGTCGCGTGCTGCACCACATGGCGGCGGGACTCCCGGACCCGAAGAATACGGTGCTGTTTGTCGGATATCAGGCCGCCGGGACCCGGGGGCGTCTGCTGGTTGACGGGGCCGGGGATGTCAGGATTCACGGTCGCCAGATTCCGGTCGCCGCGCGGGTCGTCAAGATCGACTCAATCTCCGCGCATGCCGACCGCGGAGAGATCCTCCATTGGCTCGGGACGCTTCCCCGACGCCCTGGACGGCTGTGCCTCGTGCACGGCGAGCCGTCGCCGATGGACGCCCTCAAGGCGCTGGTCAAGGACCGGCTCGGTTGGGACGCGCAGACGCCCGCGCACGCGGAGCGGATCGACGTCTAGTTGGCGGTCGGGTAGCCGGTAGTGGATAGCAAATTCGTTTCGCACAGCTACCGGCTACCAGCTACCGGCTAGTCTTCGTGGCATCATCGGCGTGTGTTCTCACGCCGCCTGCCGCCGCACGCCGAGCTGAACGCCCTATCGCAAGCGGTCGACGCGCTTCGGGCCGAGGGCGCGCAGGTTGCCGATCTCACCGAATCGAATCCGACGCGGGCGGCCATTCCGTATCCGGCCGGCCTGCTCGCGTCGCTTGCCGACGCCGAGGCGCTGCACTACGAACCGCATCCGTTCGGGCTTTTGTCGGCTCGTGGCGCCGTGGCCGAGGATCAGAGCCGGCGCGGGGTCCGCGTTGATCCGGCGCACGTCGTCCTGACCGCCAGCACCAGTGAGGCGTACAGCTGGCTGTTCAAACTTCTGTGCAACCCGGGCGAAGCCGTCCTCGTTCCGCGGCCAAGTTATCCCCTGTTCGAGCACCTGACCGCGCTCGAAGGTATCCGGGCGCACCCGTACGCGCTGGAATACCACGGTCGGTGGGCGATCGACGTCGATTCGATCGCGGCGGCGCCGCAAGACGTCCGTGCGGTGCTGGTGGTGTCGCCAAATAATCCCACCGGCTCGTACCTCAACGAGGAGGAGCTCCAGCGCATCTCGAATCTCTGCCGGGAGCGGCGATGGGCGCTCGTCGCAGACGAGGTGTTTGCGGATTATCCGCTTGAGGCCGAGCACCCGTTGACCGACATTGCCGCGCGCAGCGAAGTACTCTCGTTCACCCTCGCGGGGCTGTCGAAGGCCGTCGGCCTGCCGCAGCTGAAGCTCGGATGGTGTATCGCCGGAGGGCCCGCGCCGGAGCGGGACGCCGCGCTCGCCGCGCTTGAAGTCATTGCGGACAGCTACCTGTCGGTTGGGACGCCGGTGCAGGTCGCGGCGCCGCGGTTGCTGCAGGCGGGTGCATCGATTCGTGCCGCGATTCAGGAACGGATACGGCGCAACCTCACCACGCTGCGTGCGGCGGTCCGCCGCTATCCGGCGTGCGACGTCCTCCGGGCAGAGGGCGGATGGTCGGCGGTGGCGCGCGTGCCCGCCACGCGGAGCGAGGAGCAGCTGGCACTCCATCTTCTCCGCACGGAGCGAATTCTGGCCCATCCCGGGTATTTTTTTGACTTTTCGCGTGAAGCCTACCTCGTGCTCAGCCTCCTCCCGCCGGGCGATCTGTTCGACGATGCGGTTGCGCGCCTGCTCCGAGTTGTGAATTCCTGACGGCATCAATGGCTGCTCCCGGCACTCGCCTTGCACCCTCGGCGGGCGGGTCTTCCATGACGTCGTCGCCAGAATCCCGCCGCGCGGGCGTACTTGTCCCACTGTTTTCGATTCCCTCGTCGCGCAGCTGGGGAATCGGCGATATCGGTGACGTCGGCGCGATGACGCGCTGGCTGGAGACCGCGGGTCTCCGCCTCCTTCAGCTGCTGCCGATCAACGAAATGCCGCCGAGCCAAACCTCGCCGTATTCGGCGCTGAGCGCGATGGCGATCGATCCGCAGTTCATCGCCGTGGGTCTTATGGAGGACTTCGCGGCGCTCGGAGGCGAGGAGCAGCTCGAGGCCGGGCTTCGCGCCCGGCTCGACCAGCTCCGCGCCACACCGATCATCGACTACGTGAACGTGCGCGATTTGAAGCAGATCGCCCTCCGCCGATCGTTCGCGCGATTTCGCGAGAGCGAGTGGGACAAAAATACGCGACGTGCCGCGGCGCTCCGCGCCTACATTGACAAACAGGCATGGTGGCTCGACGAATACGCGCTGTTTCGCGCGCTCCATGCGAGCGAGGATGAGCGGCCGTGGCTCGACTGGCCCGCGCCCCTTCGCGGACGGGACCCGACCGCGCTCAGACAGGCGCGGCTCGAGCTCGCCGACGACATCCTGTACCGCCAGTACCTGCAGTGGGTCGCCAACGATCAGTGGGCGGCGGCGCGCAAAGCCTCGAGCGGCGTCGCGCTGTTCGGGGACTTGCCATTCATGGTGAGCGGGGACAGCGCCGACGTCTGGGCGTGGCAGGACGAGTTCCGCCTCGACGCGTCAATCGGCGTGCCACCGGATGCCTTCAGCGAGACAGGGCAGAACTGGGGCCTTCCGGTGTATCGCTGGGATGTCGTGGCCGACCGCAACTTCGACTGGCTGCGGGAACGTGCGCGCCGCAACGCCGAACTTTTTGACGGCTACCGCGTCGACCATCTCGTGGGGTTTTATCGAACGTATTTCCGTCCCCATGACGGCAGCGAGGCGCAGTTCACGCCGCCCGACCAGCGGGCGCAGACCCGGCTGGGAGAACGCGTGCTCCAGATCCTGCGCGAGCCGGGCGCCGAGATCATCGCCGAGGATCTCGGGCTGGTGCCCGATTTTGTCCGCGAGTCCCTCGCGCGGCTGTCCGTCCCCGGCTACAAAGTGCTCCGGTGGGAGCGCCAGTGGGACGCCGAAGGACAGCCATTTACCGATCCGGTTGACTATCCTCCGCTGGCGGTCGCCACGTCAGGGACGCACGACACGGAGCCGATGGTCCTCTGGTGGGAGGGGGCGCCGGCGGAGGAGAGAGAGGCGGTGCTCGCCATTCCCTCGATTCGGGCACGGCTCACCGACGAGGAGCGCGCGCACGCGGTGGCGGCGCCTTGTCTCCCCGATCGGGCGCGGGATGCGCTGGTCGAGGCGCTGTACGCGTCTGGCGCCGACCTGCTGATTCTGCCGGTGCAGGACGTTTTTGGCTGGCGGGATCGCGTCAACCAGCCCGCCACGATTGGCGCGTCGAATTGGACGTGGCGACTGCCATGGCCGTCCGACCGACTGCCCGCCGAGCCTGAGGCGGTTGCCGCTGCCGCGCGCCTCAGGGCGTGGGCGGTCCGGCACGGGCGGTGATCTTGGCCCACGTGTCCTTCAGCGTCACGGTACGGTTGAACACGGGAGCCTCGGGGCGCGAGTCCGGATCCACGCAGAAGTAACCGAGCCGCTCGAACTGGAAGCGGGTGCCGGGCGCCGCCGCCAGGGCCGGCTCGATCTTGCAGCCGGTGACGCGCTCGAGTGAGTTCGGGTTCAAGTCGCTCAGGGGATCGCGTTCGCCTTCGCCCGGATCCGCCGACAGGAACAGCCGGTCGTAAAAACGCACCTCGGCGTCGCGTGCCTGCGCCGCCGACACCCAGTGGATCGTGCCCTTGACCCGTCGCGCCGCCGTGGACCCGCGGAGCGATTCGGGGTCGTAGGTGCAGCGCAACTCCGTGACGGCGCCGGCGGCGTCTTTCACGGCGCGCTCGCACTTCAGCACGTAGGCGTAGCGCAGCCGGACTTGGCTGCCCGGCGAGAGCCGGAAGAACTTCTTTGGCGGAACCTCCATGAAATCGTCTCGCTCGATGTAGATCTCCCGCGAGAAGGGGAGCGTCCGGGTGCCGGCCGCCGGATCCTCCGGATTGTTCACGGCAGCGACGCGCTCGTCGCCGCCTTCCGGATAGTTCTCGATCACAACCCTGAGCGGCCGCAGCACCGCCAGCGCGCGACGGGCGCGCCGGTTCAAATCCTCGCGAACCGTGTGCTCGAGCAGTGCGATGTCGATGACGTTCTCTTTCTTCGCGACGCCGATGCGCGCGCAGAAGTCGCGAACCGCCTCGGGTGTGAAGCCGCGCCGGCGGATGCCCGCAATGGTGGGCATTCGCGGATCGTCCCAGCCGCTGACGAGCCGCTGTTCGACCAGCGCCAGCAGCTTGCGCTTGCTCATCACCGTGTAATTCAGGTTAAGGCGCGCGAACTCGATCTGCCGCGGCCGGGACGCCGGACAGGTGTGCTCGATGACCCAGTCGTACAGCGGGCGGTGATCCTCGAATTCGAGCGTACAGAGCGAGTGGGTCACGCCCTCGATGGCGTCCGAGAGCGGGTGCGCGTAGTCGTAGGTCGGATAGATGCACCACGCATCGGCCGTGCGGTGATGCGTCGCGTGCCGGATCCGGTACAGCGTCGGATCCCGCATGTTCATGTTGGGCGCCGCCATGTCGATCTTCGCGCGGAGGACGTGGGTGCCGTCCGGAAACTCTCCCGCCCGCATCCGCCGGAACAGATCGAGGTTCTCCGCGACGCCCCGTTCACGACAGGGGCTGTTCCGGCCGGCTTCGGTGAGCGTGCCGCGATAGTCGCGAATCTCGTCGGCCGACAGGCTGTCGACGTACGCCTTGCCGTCTCGAATCAGTTGTTCCGCATACTGGTACAGCGTCTCGAAGTAATCGGACGCGTAAAACATCCGATCGCCCCAGTCGAAGCCGAGCCAGCGGACGTCCTCCTCGATCGATTCGACATACTCGACGCCCTCCTTCGTGGGATTGGTGTCGTCGAAACGCAGGTTGCAGAGGCCGCCGAAGTCGGCGGCGACGCCGAAGTTCAGGCAGATGGCCTTGGCATGGCCGATGTGCAGGTAGCCGTTCGGCTCAGGCGGGAAGCGCGTCTGCACGCGGCCCCCGTGCTTGCCGGTCCGCCGGTCTTCCGCGACGATGTCGCGGATGAAGTCGGTGGAGGCCGGCGCCGCGGCGGTGCCGACGGTAGGGTCCATCTCGTAATTATTTCAGAAGGGGCCGGGGATTGGGGTGATCGGGTCCCCTTCAGGGAAGGTCCGGCTCTCCCGTCATGGCGCCGTCGGGCAGCCCCATCAGGTCAACCTGCTTCAGGACCCGCGGCACCGTATCGATCGGTTCGGCTGGCGGCAGTTCCTCCGTGGTCGTGACCTTGAGCTCCTTCAGGCGCCGTGCGCTGACAAGCACCCGCGATTCAAACGACCCCGCGGCTTCGTTGTACGCCTGGACCGCGCCGTCCAGCCGCTTGCGTACTTCGTCCAGGCGGTCGGCGAACGTGGCCAGCCGTTCGTAGAATTCCCTGCCGAGCCGCGCCACCTCGCGATAGTTCTCGGTCAGCGCTTCCTGCCGCCATGAGTGCGCCACCGTGGTCAGCAGCGCGATGAGCGTGATCGGGCTGGCCAGCAGCACGCGCTGCCGGAGGCCGTGCTCGATGAGCCCCAGGTCGTGCTGCAACGCGGCGCCGAAGAGCGTCTCGCCCGGCAGGAACATCACGACCATCTCGGGCGAGTCGCCGAGCGGCTCCCAATAAGCTTTGGCTCCAAGCTTGTCCATGTGGTCCCGCACCTGCCGCGCGTGCGCCTGCAGCCGGGCGGTGCGCGTGTCCTCGTCCGGGGCGTCCTGCGCGTCAAGAAACGCCTCGAGCGGCGTCTTGGCGTCGACCACAATGTGCTTCCCGCCAGGCAGGTGCACGATGAGGTCTGGGCGCAGCCGTCCGTTGTCGCCGCCGAGCGTCGGCTGCTCATCAAAGTCGCAGCGCTGCAACATGCCGGCGATCTCAACGACCCGCCGGAGCTGCATCTCTCCCCATCGCCCGCGGACGGCCGGGGTCCGCAGCGCGCGCGACAGTGTATTGGTGGTGGATCCCAGCGCCGCGACTTGTTCGGTGAGCCGGGCGTATGCCGAGACCCGGTCCCGCTCCGCTTCGGTTAGCCGCAGGTCCACCTTCCTGAGCGTCTCGGCGATCGGCTGCTGGAAGCCCGCAAACGAGGTCTTTGCGAGATCGAGGAACGCCGCGCGGTTGTCCTTCAGTGCTTCCGCAGCGAGTGACTGGAAGGTGTCGCGCAGCTTCTGGTCCGCTTTGTCGAGCAAGGCCTCGGTGGCGCCGAGCGCCTGCTTCTGGCGCGCGACTTCCTCGGTCAACCACTTGGTGTCCTGTTTCGAGGCGGCCAGCTCGGCGGCCAGCTGCGCGCGGGTTTCCGCAAGTTGCCGGCGCGTTCGCGATCTCGCAAACGCCGTGGCAATGGCGGCGGCGACAAGGGCCGCGATGGTGGGGACCAGCAGCTCCATGGCGTCTTGGATCGTAGCAGTGTAGCAGCTCCGCCCGCGCGCGCGGCATTTCAGATCCCCGCGCCGAGTTGATACCATCGGCTCACGGACGACGAGGGGGGGCGAATCATGACCAGCCGAGTTGGCGCTCGACTACTGACCAGCGTCGTCGTCTTCTGCGTATGCGCCGAGCTGGTGGCGTTGAGCGCGTATTACGTCGAGACGGGCGGCCTGTTCTACACCCATCGCAAGACGTACCAGGAACTGCCTCCGGCGCCAGAGAACCGGCGGCTGGTCACCGAGGCGCTGCATCCGTACTTCGGTCCGACACACACGCCGGGTACCGCCTTCGACATTCCCGAGGCGCTGCGGGCAAACAGCTCGTCGCCGTCCCGCCTGAACACGAACAATTTCGGATTCGTGTCGTCGTACAGCTATCCCTTCGTGAAGACACGCGACAGCCAGTTCGTCATCGGAATGTTCGGCGGGTCGGTGGGCGTCTGGTTCTGTCAGGTCGGCGCACATCGCCTGCTGGAGGAGTTGAAGCGGCATCCGTTCTTCCAGAACAAAGAGGTGATCCCGCTCTGTTTCAGCCACGAAGGCTACAAGCAGCCGCAGGAAGCCCTCGTCCTGGCGTATTTCCTGGCAATCGGACAGCAGTTCGACCTGATCGTGAACATCGACGGCTTCAATGACGTGGCGCTCGCGAATCTCAATAACGAGCGTGGCGTCGACATTTCGATGCCCAGCGTGCAGCACTTGGATCCGTTGATTAACCTCGTCAATCAATCGACGCTGACGCCTGACAAGCTTGAGTCTCTCGCGACGGTCAGTCGCGACAAGCGGCAGCTGGCGGATCTCGGCGAGCGGATCCTCGCCAATCGGCTTGCGTCCGTCAATGCGGTTCTCGATTGGTCCTACACGCGCGGCATCGCCAGCTACATCAGGGAACTGGGTCGCTTCAACAACCTGCCATCCGCTCCCTCCGATAGCTCGCTCTTCCAGGTCACGCCGACGGTGAGGGCGCTCGACGCCGCGACGGTGTTCACCGGGATCGCCGACAATTGGACGAGGTCGTCGCTCCTCATGGGCGACATGCTTGCCGCGCGAGGCGGCGCGTATTTTCATTTTCTCCAGCCGAACCAGTACTACACGACGAGACGGTTCAACAACGCCGAGGCCGCTGTGGCGCTGAGCGAGGCCTCTCCGTACAAGAGAAGCGTCGAACAAGGCTACCCGGCCCTGACGACGGCGGCACAATCGCGGCTTCTGAACGCGAACGTCCGGTTCTTCGATGCTACGCACGTCTTCGATCGAGAATCGGCGTCGGTGTACATAGATAACTGTTGTCATTACACACTGATAGGGAATCAGGTGCTCGCCGATTTCATCGCGGCGTCCATCCTGAACGCACCAGGTCCCTGGAAAGACCGCGTGAATTGATCGCCGTGCGCTCATCACGGCCGGGAATGGGCGCTCTTCCCTTCACCCTGTGATTGTTGTTTCGTATGGCTGTCATGACTCCGTTCCGCGCACTACGGCCGACACCGCCGTCGGCGCCCGAGGTCGCCGCTGTTCCCTACGACGTCGTCAACGCCGACGAAGCGCGCGCGCTGGCGGCCGGCAATCCGCTGAGTTTTCTGCACGTCTCGCGTGCGGAGATCGACCTTCCGCAAGAGACGCGCCCGTACGCGGATGTCGTGTATGCGAAAGCCGCGGAGAATTTCGCGGCGCTGAAGGCTCGCGCGCCGCTCGTCCTCGAGGAGACGCCGAGCCTCTATGTGTACCGCCTCCGGATGGGACAGCACGTGCAGACCGGGATCGCGGGGTGCTTTTCGGTCGCCGAGTACGAGGCCGAGGTCATCAAGAAACACGAACGCACCCGGCGGGACAAGGAGGACGATCGGACGCGTCACATCATCGAGCTGCGCGCCCAGACGGGGCCCGTACTTCTGATCCATCGTGCGTCACCAGGTGTCGCCGCGGTCGTCCAGCGGTCAACCGGGGGGAGCGCGCCGTTGTTTGATTTCGCGGCCTCCGACGGCGTGCAGCACACGATCTGGCGGGTGGATGCGCGGGTTGATGCGACAGCCCAACGCGAGCTGGTCGCCGCCTTTGAGGCGATTCCGGCCTTGTACATCGCCGATGGACACCACCGTGCCGCAAGCGCGGTGCGCGCCGGGCGGCACTTTCGGGGTGCCGGCGGCGCCGCGGGCGAGTGGGAGACGTTTCTGGCGGTCGCGTTTCCCGACAACCAGATGCAGGTGCTCCCATACAACCGCGTGGTGAAGGATCTTGGCGCGTATACGCCCGACTCGCTGCTGGCTGCCTTGCGTCAACGCGTCACGGTGAAGCAGGGTCCGGCGACGCCGGTACGGAAGGGCGATGTGGCGATGTGCCTGGGCGGCGAGTGGTACACGATCGAGCTTGGCACGCCGCTTTCTGGCGCCGGCGCGGCGGAACAGCTCGACGTGAGCCGCTTGCAGGACCTGGTGCTTTCGCCGGTGCTCGGTATTGGCGACGTGCGCACCGACAAGCGCGTCGACTTTGTTGGCGGCGCCCGCGGCACAACACAGCTCGAGAAGCTGGTGTCCTCGGGTCAGGCGGCCGTGGCCTTCTCGATGTATCCGGTGAGCGTGGCCGACCTGATGGCCGTATCCGACGCCGGCGGCATCATGCCGCCCAAATCGACGTGGTTCGAGCCCAAGCTCCGCGACGGCCTGCTGTCGCATGTTATATGAATACCTACCCGGTTCATGAAGGTCCTGGTCGCGGATACGTTTGACGCTTCGGGCCTTGAAGGGTTGAAGGCCGCCGGGTGCGAAGTTCTCTACGAGCCTGAGCTCGCGGGCGAGGCGCTCGTCCGGTCAATCGGATCGTCTGGCGCCAACATTCTCGTCGTCCGGTCGATGAAGGTCACTGAAGGGATGCTCGATGCCGGACGGCTCTCGCTCATCGTGCGGGCGGGCGCCGGCGTGAACACGATCGATGTGCCAGCGGCCTCGCGCCGCGGCATCTACGTTTCGAATTGTCCGGGCAAGAACGCCATTGCGGTGGCGGAGTGTGCGTTTGGCTTGATGCTCGCCCTCGACCGCCGGACTCCGAACCAAGTCGTTAACCTTGGCGCCGGGCGTTGGAACAAGAAGGAATACTCGGAGGCACGCGGGCTGTATGGCCGTACGCTCGGCCTGCTCGGCTTCGGCAACATTGGCCGGGAGATGGCGCGCCGCACGCGGGGATTCGGCATGCACACGATTGCGTGGAGTCCGCGCTTCCTCCGCAACGCAGCCCGGACATCCTCAGCCTGCAGGTTGTGAAAACATAGGTGGTAGACGCCACGCCACCAGGAGTACCCGATGCCCACGACCACCCGTATCTACAACTTTTCCGCCGGCCCTGCCGTCCTCCCGCTGCCTGCGCTCGAAGAGGCGCAACGGGACCTGATTTCGCTGCCCGGCGTCGGCATGTCTGTGATGGAGATCAGCCACCGCTCGAAGACCTTCGAGGATCTCCTCAATCGCGCGATCGAGGACGTCCGCGCCCTCGCCGACATTCCGGCTCACTACAAGATCCTCATGCTGCAGGGGGGCGCCACCCTCCAGTTCTCGATGGTACCGATGAACCTGCTTGGCGCGGGCGCCTCGGCCGACTACATCGACACCGGATCGTGGTCCGACAAGGCGATCAAGGAAGCGAGGAAGGTCGGCAAGGTGAGCGTCGCCGCGTCGACCAAGGCCGACAGCTACACGCGCATTCCCGCCCAACAGGAGCTGAAGCTCACGCCTGGCGCGGCCTACGCGCACATCACGAGTAACAACACGATCGAGGGGACCGAGTGGAAGTCGCCGCCGGAGGTGGGTGACGCGCCACTGGTCGCCGACACCTCGTCCGACATCTTCAGCGGCCCGATCGACGTCAGCCGCTTCGGCCTGATTTACGCGGGCGCGCAGAAGAACCTGGGGCCGTCCGGCGTGACCCTCGTCGTCGTCCGCGAAGACCTGCTCGCGCGTTCGTCCGACGCGCTGCCGATCATGCTGAACTACAAGGTCCAAGCGGAGAACAACTCGCTGTACAACACGCCGAACACGTTCGGCATCTATGTCCTGGGTCTCACGGTGAAGTGGTTACGCTCGCTTGGCGGGCTGCCGGCGATCGCCCGGATCAATCAGCGCAAGGCCGGCAAGCTGTACGCCGAGATCGACCGCACCGGCTTCTATCGCGGCACCGCGCAGAAGGACAGCCGTTCGCTGATGAACGTGACCTTCCGCTTGGCCACCGAGGAGCTCGAGCGGATGTTCGTCGAGGACTCCACGGCCGCGGGGTTCGACGGTCTCAAGGGACACCGCGCGGTGGGTGGCATGCGGGCGTCCATCTACAACGCGTTTCCAGAGGAGGGGGTCGACGCGCTGGTCGATTTCATGAGCGAGTTCGAACGCAAGCGCGGGTAGGACTGGCCACGGAGGCGCAGAGGCACGGGCGTTAGTGTTTTTCCGTGTCTCCGTGTCTCCGTGGCCCGTGGTCGGATGGCCGGCGCCGGCGACGCCGACGTCGGCGTCTCGGCGGCAGCGGCGATCCTGCCTCCTCGGTCTCCGCCTCGAAGGTGCCCGCGGCCTCGACAAAGCCGCGCCAGTGTTCCAGCACCTGCGGTGCCTGTCCGTGAATCTCGAGCCAGGTCAGCGCTTCCCGGAAAGGCCCGCGGTGCACCAGTGCGCGTCGCGCGCGCGGGGAAAGATTCATATCCACCAGCCGGCGCTGCAGACCCAGAATCTGGCCAAGTCGCTCGACATCGCGGCGCGCCAGCGGCAGGATGCCGAGCGATGGCGCCCTCTCTTTCCGGAGTTCGCCGTGCTGAACCGGTGGCCCGAGGGGCCCGCTGGTGCCAGGACCAAGCGGCACCAGCAGCGACCCGAGCAAGACCGCGTTGGTGAGCGTGTCCGGTGTTCCCTCGAACCGCTTCCGATGGGCGTCGAGCGCTGAAAGCGACCGCCACAGCGCGTCGCCACATCCCTCCTGCAGCTGGTGGGCGATCGGATCCAGCAGGCGGCGCTCCGCCAGCATGCGGAACGTCCGCTCGGATGCCCCCGCCCGAAGGAGTTTGTAGAACTCTTCGATCAACCGAGAGGGCGCGCTTCTGCCGATCTCCCCGCGCTGGGCGGCAATGGCCGCGTCGATTGGCGGGTCGATCGAAAAACCGAGCCGCGCGGCCATCGCGACAGCGCGCAGCATGCGGACGGGATCGTCCTGAAAACGCTCGGTCGGGTCGCCGATGCACCGCACCACCCGCGCCTTGAGGTCCCGCAGTCCGCCCGTGTAATCGATGATAGACAACGAGGCGATGTCGTAGAAGAGCGCGTTCACAGTGAAGTCGCGCCGGAACGCGTCCTCCTCAGGCGTGCCGAACGTGTTGTCCCGGTGGAGCAGGCGCTCGTGGCCGCCCCGGTGATGTCCGTCGACCGGGATGCCCGGGCTCGGCGGCCGGGAGTCGAGGGCCGCGAGCTCGTCGGCTGACAGCTGTCGCCTGAAGGTGGCGACCTCGATCGTCTTCGTCCCGTAGCGGATATGGGCCAGCCGGAACCGGCGGCCGATGATCCAGCAATTCCGAAAGAGCCGCTTGACCTGGTAGGGATGGGCGGACGTGCCGATATCAAAATCTTTCGGCCGGCGTCCGAGCAGCAGATCGCGGACGCTTCCGCCCACCAGGTACGCGAGGTAGTTGTGCTGCTGCAACCGGTACAGCACCCGGAGCGCGTCGGGGTCGATCTGCTTGCGCGAGATCGCGTGCTCGGCGCGCGGCAGAATGACCGGCGGGCCCATCGGCTTGCATTGTAACAACTGGCGCGGCCAACCGAGGTGCTACGATCGCCGCCATGCGGTTGTCGGGAGCAGTTGTTCCGCTGCTGATACTTCTCGTTACGGACGCGCCGGCAGGGGCGGCGGAACACCCCGCGCTTGCTAAGGCACGCGCTCTCTATAACGCCGCCGACTACGACGGCGCCATCAGCGCCGCGACTGTTGCGCGAGCCGATCCCGCCTCGGCCGACGCCGCGACGCTCGTGGTGGCGCGATCCTCCCTGGAGCGGTATCGCCTTCGGCTCGATCCTGGCGACCTCGTCGCCGCACGTCAGGCGCTGAATGCCGTTCGACCGGCTGCGCTCTCTCCTCGCGATCACCTCGATCTGCTCGTAGGGTTCGGGCAGGCGCTGTACCTCGGCGAGGCGTTCGGCGCGGCGGCGGAGCTCTTCGACACGGCGCTCAGCCGGTCCTCGCTCTTCGGCGCTCGCGACCGCCTGCTGCTGCTCGAGTGGTGGGCGACGGCCGTCGACCGCGAGGCACAGAAGATGGCCGCCGATCGCCGCATGCCGCTGCTCGAACGGGTGATCGACAGGATGGAGAACGAACTGCGCCGGGATCCTGGCAACGCCGCCGCGAATTATTGGCTCGCGGTCTCGGCGCGCGGCGCAGGCGACGGCGAACGAGCCTGGCAGGCCGCGGTCGCGGGATGGATTCGCGCGCTCCTCAGCCCCGAGAGTGCCGAGGCGCTGCGGGCCGACCTCGATCGGTTCGTCACGCTGGTCCTTATTCCCGAGCGCGCCCGCACGAAACCGCCCAGGGAGCAGCAAGAGGCACTCGCGGCGCTCCGCGCGGAATGGGACGGCGTGAAGAGTCAGTGGCGATAGAAGACCCCA
>JACPPO010000026.1 GCA_016190945.1 Acidobacteriota bacterium
GGCAAGCTCGCCGACACGATTGCCGCGCACCTCCTCGTCGGCGTCGACGAGAAGCAGAACCTGCTCGAGATCATTTCGCCGCTCGAGCGCCTCAACCGCATCGCCGGCATCCTCGAGATCGAGGTCGACAAGCTCCAGGTCGATCGCCGCATCCAGTCGCGCGTGAAGAAGCAGATGGAGAAGGCGCAGAAGGAGTACTACCTCAACGAGAAGATGAAGGCGATTCAGAAGGAGCTGGGGCGCAAGGACGAGAAGGGCACCGAGATCGACGAGCTGAAGAAGAAGATCGAACAGGCGAAGATGCCCAAGGTCGTAGAGGAGAAGGCGATCAAGGAGCTGAAGCGCCTCGAGGCGATGCCGCCGATGTCGGCGGAGGCGACCGTCTCGCGTAATTACCTCGACTGGCTCATCGCGGTGCCCTGGTACAAGAAGACGCGCGAGAACCGCGACCTGAAACACGCGGAGGCGGTGCTCCACGAGGATCATTACGGCCTCGAGAAGATCAAGGACCGCATCCTCGAGTTCCTGGCGGTCCGCTCGCTGGTCAGGAAGCCGAAGGCGACGATCCTCACGTTCTCCGGACCTCCAGGGGTCGGCAAGACCTCCCTGGCCAAGTCGATCGCGCGCGCGATGAACCGCAAGTTCGTGCGCCTGTCGCTCGGCGGCGTGCGCGACGAGGCCGAGGTCCGCGGGCACCGGCGCACCTACATCGGCGCCTTCCCCGGTCAGATCATCCAGATGATGAAAAAGGCCGGCACGCAGAATCCGGTGTTCCTGCTCGACGAGGTCGACAAGATGTCGATGGACTTCCGCGGCGACCCGTCGGCGGCGCTGCTTGAAGTGCTCGACCCGGAGCAGAATAGCGCCTTCCTCGATCATTACCTCGACGTCGAGTTCGACCTGTCGCACGTGATGTTCATCTGCACGGCGAACGTGCTCCATACGGTTCCGCAGGCGCTTCGCGACCGCATGGAGGTCATGCAGCTCGCCGGCTACACCGAGCAGGAAAAGCTCGAGATCGCCAAGCGCTTCCTCGCGCCAAAGGCGATCGAAAGCACCGGCCTCACGCAGAACAACATCGTCGTCCACGACGACGCGATTCAGACGATCATCCAGCGCTACACGCGCGAGGCGGGCGTCCGGAACCTCGAGCGCGAGATCTCGTCCATCTGCCGTAAGGTCGCCCGCAAGGTCGTCGTCGAGGGCAAGACGTTCAAGGAAGAGATCACGGGCGAGAAGGTCACCGAGTACCTCGGCGTGCCGCGGTTCCGCCCGAGCATGGCCGAGGAACAGAACGAGGTGGGCATTGCCACCGGTTTGGCGTGGACGGAAGTCGGCGGCGAGCTGCTCATGACCGAGGCGACGCTGATGGCGGGCAAAGGCAAGCTGACGCTCACCGGCAAGCTCGGCGACGTGATGCAGGAGTCCGCCCAGGCCGCGCTCAGCTACGTCCGGTCGAAGGCGGCCGAACTCAATCTGGCCGAGGACTTTCACTCGAAGATCGACATTCACGTGCACGTGCCCGAGGGGGCGATCCCGAAGGATGGGCCATCCGCGGGGATCACGATGGCCACGACGCTCGTCTCGGCGCTCACCCGGATTCCGACGCGCCGCGATGTGGCGATGACCGGCGAAATCACGCTGCGCGGCAAGGTGCTGGGGATCGGCGGCGTCAAGGAAAAGGTCCTGGCGGCGCATCGCGCCGGCGTCACCAACATCGTTCTGCCGCGTGACAACGAAAAGGACCTCGCGGACATCCCGAAGAACGTGCTCGATGCGCTTCAGCTGCACCTGGTGTCGACGATGGACGAGGTACTGAAGGTTGCGCTGGCCGAACCGCTGCCGGCGCGCATCCCCGCGGCGCCGGTCGTGGCGGAGGTTGCGGACGCGGGAGACACGCGGACGCATTAGTTCGAAGCGTCTTCACCTCCACAGGCCACCGAGACACAGAGACACGGAGATTAGATTCGATGCTCCTCCGTGACTCCGTGCCTCTGTGGCCCGTGGGAGTGAAAGGCCTTCGCTTTGAAGATTGTCGCCGAATTCGTCACGAGCGCCGCGGCCGCAGGTGACTTTCCGCGTGACCGGCTGGCAGAAGTCGCCCTGGTGGGCCGGTCCAATGTGGGCAAATCGAGCCTGATCAACGCGCTGGCAAGGCGGAAGGTGGCGCGCACGAGCGCGGCGCCCGGCAAGACTCGTTTGGCCAACTTCTACCGCGTCCAGCGGGGGGCTGGGCCGGTGCTCTACCTGGTCGATCTGCCCGGATACGGGTACGCCCGCGGCGGTGACGGTTCCGCGGCCGAATTCAATCGCCTGACGGAGGCGTATTTCGACCGGGGGCGCGAGGGCACGCGGATCGGCGTGCTGCTCCTTGTCGACGCGCGGCACCCAGGTCTCGAATCGGATGTGGAAGCATGGGGGTGGCTGCGGTCGAAGCCCTGTTCCCGCGGTATCGTCGGCACCAAGGCGGACAAACTGACGCGCGCCGAGCGGGCGCGTCACGGCCGTGAACTCGAATCGTTGTTTGACGGCCCCGTTTCGCTGGTCTCAGCGCAAACGGGGGAAGGATTGGAAGAACTGTGGAAGCTGATCGCGACACTGCCAAACCGAACGGCGCCGTAGCCACGGCTGCGAGCGCGCCCGCTGGGAGCGCGCCCGCCCAGGCACCGCCCACCCAGACGCCTCCCGCGCAGACGATCTCCCTGTCGGCGATGAAGGAGATGAGCATCTCCGCGCTGACCAAGATCGCCAAGGATCTCGACATCGCCGGCGCCACCGGGATGCGGAAACAGGAGCTCATCTTCGAGATCCTGCGCGTCCGCGCGGAAAAGAGCGGCAACATCTTCTCGGAAGGGGTGCTGGAGACGCTGCCCGACGGGTTCGGCTTCCTGCGCGCGCCCGACTACAACTACTTGCCTGGCCCCGACGACATCTACGTCTCGCCCTCGCAGATCAGGAAGTTCGATCTGCAGACCGGCGACCCGGTGTCCGGGGTCATCCGGCCGCCAAAGGATGGCGAGCGCTACTTCGCGCTGATCAAGGTCGAGGCGATTAACTTCGAACCGCCGGAAAAGACGAAGGAAAAGATCTTCTTCGAGAACCTCACCCCGCTCTATCCGCAGCAGAAGTTCGTCCTCGAGACCGAGAGCGACAATCTGTCGGGCCGCGTTATGGACCTGCTGACGCCGATCGGCAAGGGACAGCGCGGCCTCATCGTCGCGCCCCCGCGCACCGGCAAGACGATGCTCCTGCAGAGCATCGCCAACAGCATTACGAAGAACCATCCGGAGGTGTACCTGATCGTGCTGCTCATCGACGAGCGGCCCGAAGAGGTCACCGACATGCAGCGGTCGGTTCACGGCGAGGTCGTTTCCTCGACCTTCGACGAGCCGGCGCAGCGCCACGTGCAGGTCGCGGAGATGGTGATTGAAAAGGCCAAGCGGCTCGTCGAGCACAAGAAGGACGTCGTCATCCTGCTCGACTCGATCACCCGTCTGGCGCGCGCCTACAACACGATCGTGCCGGCGTCGGGCAAGGTTCTGTCAGGCGGCGTCGACAGCAACGCCCTGCAGCGGCCGAAGCGCTTCTTCGGGGCCGCCCGGAACATCGAAGAGGGCGGCTCGATGACGATTGTCGCCACGGCGCTCGTGGACACCGGGTCGCGGATGGACGAGGTGATCTTCGAGGAGTTTAAAGGCACCGGCAACATGGAGATCCATCTGGATCGCAAGCTGACGGATCGCCGCGTGTTCCCGTCCATCGACATCACCAAGAGCGGCACGCGGAAGGAGGAGCTGCTCCTGCCGAAGGAGGAGCTCAACCGCGTGTGGGTGCTGCGCAAAGTTCTGACGCCGCTCTCCCCCACCGAAGCGATGGAGCTGCTGCTGTCGAAAATGGGGAAGACCAAGACCAACGGCGAGTTCCTCGCCGCCATGGCCGCCGGCAAGAGCTGATGTCGAGGCCGGCGCGGATACCTCATCCCCGCCTCCCTTGAACTGCCACACCGTGATGTGCTTGATCGCTCCGACCCGCACCCAGGTGCCTGGGAGCCGATCCCTGAAGACGTTCAATTCTTCGATCTCGAAGGGAAAGAGGACGGCATAGAGCGGCAGCCGCCCGGCCCTCGCCTCGGCTTGAACGCGCCGCACTCCCTCCTCGTCCAGATAGTCCCACCTCAGTATGGGAAAATCGGTGTAATAGAAAAAGGATCCGCTGACCTGCATGGCCGCGATCGCGGCGTTCCGCGGCAGGTTGGCCCGCGCCCATTCGGCGGCCTCCACGTACGTCTGCTCGCCCAGCCCCGAGTCGAGCACTCCAAACTTCCTGTCCCACCAGATGTTGTGGCCCAGGATCGAGGCGGCAAGCAGCGCCGTCGCCACCGCACCGCCAGCCGGCACGTGGAATGCCCGACGCGTGGGACGCGCTCGCACGGCATTCAGCGCCCGTTCGACGAGTGCACGCCCCACCCACAGCGATCCGACAACGAGCGCGGGGAAGGCAGGGAGCAGAAACCTCAGGTACCACCACGTTTCGTGCGTGTGGAAGTAGAACGCATAGAAGACGAGAAACACGGCGATCCATGCCAGCAGTACCGTGATGAGCCGAGGTGCCTTCCGCAGCAGCGCGGGCAGTCCCAGGACCAGCACCCCGACCGGAGTCAGCAGCACCGGCAGCCAGATGACGTAGTTGCGCAGCGAGGCACCCACGTTCGCGAGCCCAAACAGGTAGCTGTAGTCGCCGTAACCGGTCGTCACGGCTGCGCCATATGCCGCCAGGTTGTAGCGCACCAGCAGCAGGGCGCCAGGCGCGCCGCCCGCGCCCAGCCACAGCCACCGCCGCGGCGACATACCCAGGCACGCCGCAATCGGCACGATCGCGAGAATATTGGTCGGACGCGTCAGGACGGCGAGCGCCAGCGCGACGCCGGCCCCGAATGCCACGCCGGACGACCCGCGGCTGCGCCACGCCAGCAGCACGGCCGCCGTGACCCAGACGAGCGCCGCCGTATCGCTCATCAGCATGAGCGAAACGAAAACGTAAATGGGAGAGGTGGCGAGCAGCAGCGCGGCAATCGAAGCTCCACGCGGTGAAAAACCGCATTCTCTCGCAAGGGAGAAAACCAGAGCGATGCCGGCGAGTGCGTGCACCAGCATCACCAGATCGGCCGCCCATTCCCACCCTGACACGTAGGAGACCGCCGCGATCATCAGTGGCAGGCCGATTGGATACGCCGGTACGATCTCGCCTGATTCGAGGGGCCTGAAGCCAACCGGCATATACACGGCGGACGACACCGTAACGCCCGAGAGCGCGCGTGCGGGTGTACTCAAACGCCCTTCCGCCAGCAGTCGAGCGCTGTTGAGGTAGCCGGACGAATCGGCGCCGCCGGCAACGGCCCCGACGTGTCGCCACAGCACGACGGCGTACGCGACCAGTACCGCACCGAGCATCACACGAAACCACGGAACACCGGCGAGGACGCGCACGGCGACCGAGATTCGATCCCCCACCCAGCCGCCGGCGCGCCGTCCGGCGAATGTATGATGCCCGAACGTTGCCGCGAGCCATCGGACCGCCTCGTCGCCGCGCCGAGCCGTCCAGCGGCCCGACCGATGAAGGAGGTGGAGCATCTCCGGCGCGGCAAGGAGGACGAGACTGCCGACGAAGGTATGGGGCGAGAGCACGATGCGAAAACCCGAGGCAAGGGGTGAAATCGCAACCGCGACGAAGAACACCGCACCAAGCGCGCGGAGGGTCACGTGGACCGACCGAGGCCAGCGGGGCCACGGCGCCGGCCGACCGAGGCCCAGGAGCAGCGCCCACGCGCCCCACGCGCCGAACAAGCCCACGGGCGGCGGCACGAAAGGCTGCCCGGCCGGCAGGATGAAGAACTCGACCGCCCCCCGCGTGAAGCCGTGAATATTCGCCAGCTCCGCGTACTCGACCGCCCACTCCGCGGTCGTGCTCTTGAGATCGATACGGTAGGCCGCGCTCGCTGGCCCGGGACGCCGCAGGACCAGGTCGACCCGCGTCGACGCGTGCGGCGCGACCGACGACTGCCGGAGAACCTGGTCGCCGAAGTGTGCGGAGATGGTGGCGGGCGACGCTCCGTCGTTTCGCACGCGGTAGATCAGGACCAGATAGGGGTCCGGGATTTCCGCGGCGCGGACAAGCGGCAGCGACACCCCGCCCTGCCCGGCCGCAGGCGCGACTGGAAGCTTCACGCGAACCGGGCGGTAATCGCCGTACACATTCGCGGCGAGCACCCAGAGACACAGCGCCGTCGCGAGCACGTGCCATGGACGCGGCCACGGCAGTCGTCGTGCACCGCGCCCGGACCGCGGCAGAGGGAGAATCATTCGGAGCTCAAAGGGGTTCCCCTCATCAGGCTAGAATCTAGCGCGCTCCCGACCAGATTTCGAGTTCCGCCACCGACCAGTAGAAGGTCCGGTCGCGGCCCACCTGCCGCAGCCGGATGTATCGCGCCGCGCGCGGCCTGAACGGCAGCAGGAGCCGCACCGCCCGTGGATCTTCCAGCGCCGCAGCCAGCGCGGCGTCGATCACGGTGCCGCTCCATGCAGACTCCCAGGTGGCGCCGTCGGGGGACGTCTCGATCGCGAATCGTCGCGGAAAGTCCATGGTGTACGGGCCGAGCGAGTGGACAACCCCTCCCGCGGCCACCAGACCGCCAAGGTCGACCGTCATCTCTTCATCCCCTTCCTGTGGGCCACACTCCCATCGCGTGCGCAGGTCGCCGTCGGTCACATTGTTCACTCTGTCTTGCGCACAGGAGGCGGTAAGGCCTCGAATATCGAGCCTCTCACCGAGAACGGGTGCGGCAACGGTGGTGCTGCGGCGTGGCAGGTGGTACTGGGTCAGGCGCGGCCCACGGCCGATGAGCGTCACGCCGGGCTGCCGCTCCACCATCGCCTGCAAGCCGGGCGCGTCATCGCGAACGATCACGTGAAGATCGCCACGCCGCAGAAACGGAATCAGCAACGCGTCGTCTTCGACCGACGCCGCTAGACGCAGCGGCGCGTAGTGGGCGGGTTCATATCCGCTGAACCCATTGACCGTGCGCCAGCCACCGGTGACGGCCCTGAACATCGGGGCAGCGTCGCGTCCGACGTCGCCAAGCGGAAGCTCCAGTGTCGTTGTTCCGCGCAAGAGGCCCGGGTTCGGCGCCGCATCCGGAGCCGCCTGAACGGGGATCGCGGTCCAGCCGTCGATAACGAACCCGAAGGCGGCGGCGGCCACGATTGCGGCGGCGGCACGACGGCTTCGCCGCTTCAGGACGTCCGCCATCAGCACGCCCATCGCGACAATCAGACAGATAATCGTCATCATCCAGAATCTGGCCGGCACGCGAAGTCCCGCGATCCCCGGGAGCTCCATCAACCACAGGAATGGCGCCTGGGAAAGGAACTTTGTCCCCAGCAGCCTCGGAAACGGTCCCAGCGTGAGGATCCACGTGGCGGCGGCCGCGGCGAAATAGAAGCCAGTGATCGTCGAACGCCTGGCGGCCGCCACGGCGCCGATACCGCACAACGCCACGAGCGTGAGCCCGGCAAAGAGCTCGCCCTCTGGACCGCACGCCACATCGAGCCAGCCCCAGAACGTCAGCTCCGGCGACGCGCACAGGATGGCGGCGGCATCAGCGCTGAAGAAGGTCACCTCGCCGACGCCGCGCTCGAATCCGTGGCGGGCGTGCATGGCGCTGTACCTGAGCAACATGGGCACGAGCGCGAGCGCCGCGACCGCCGCCACGGCGGCGATGTTCGCCAGATCGCGCCAGCGCCCGCGGGCAACGACGAACCAGAGCACCCAGAGGCCGACAAGTACGGAGAAATAGACCAGGAAGTAGCCGTTGGCCGCACCCTGCAGCATCCAGGAGACGCCAAACAGTGCCAGCCATCGCCGCCGTCCGGTCTCGAGGTGGGCATGGAGACCGAGCAGCGCGAGCGGCGCCCAAAAGACCGCCAGCATCTGGATGTGCGGAAGATGGGCAACCCGATACGGCGCGAATCCGAACGCCAGCCCTGCGAGGAACGCGGCGGCGGCGCTGCGGGTGAGACGCTGCACGAGCGCGTACATCGCGAGGGCGCACAGCGGGAACGTCAGCAGAAGCGTCAGATTGTACGTGACCAGTGGATCGCCGCTCATCCAGTACAGCGGGGTCGACAGGACGCTCACGCCGAGCAGATGCTCGGACAACATGAGGGCATCACGCGTCGGATAGAAGATCGGGAACTGGAACCAGGCGTCCGTCCACGGAATATGTCGGGCGTTCCAGGTCAGAATCGCCGCATTCAAGAGGGGATCCCCCGCGTCATGCGCTATGCCGCCGCCGGGTGACGCGAGTATTTCCCTGCCGATCACCGCGGTCAGGAGCACGTACGCAAACGTGCTGGCCGCGACGGCCCGCGAGAAGGACATGTTCGATTCGTCTCCCTGAAATGCGCCGGCCTCCGGCAGAAGCCCCGAGGGAATCGCCGGTGTGTCCGAGTCCGACGCGCCAAGCCACCCGATCGTATACGCTCGGAACTATGGCGTCGCGGTGAGGGCGATCGATTCTCCTCCGTGAACGCGCGGCATGCCGGGAAAACTGAATATACTCTTCTACCCTCTCACGCGAGATTCACGTGACAACATCTGTGGAAGCGGCCACCAAGATCGCCACGGTTGCATCGGCGATTCTCATCGTCTCTGTGCAGCTCGGCGTCAACCCTGACGCAACGTGGGCGCTGCGTACCATCGGCTCGTTTATGTTCGTTGCCGGATGGCTCTCCGGACGATTCTCGCGCCAGTGGTTTCCGGCGCTCTGGGTGGCAGGGGCGGTCCTGGCACCCGCCGTGCTCCGCCTGTTTGCGCAGCGAGAGGGACCTGTCCTCGACCTCGCCTGGATGGCCGGCGCGGTCGGCTATCTCGCGCGGACCGTTCCGTGGTCGCGGTGGAACCTGCCTCCCTGGTGGCGGCTCCTGCTCGGCGGCTGGGGCTTGACGCTCGCGCTCGCATGGCCCGTCATCGGAGGGCGCGAAATAGCCTTCGATGTCGACCTGCTTGCCGACGCCGGCGCCATCAACTCATGGGCGCTGCTCTCCGCCTCCCAGGCCGTCAGCTGGACCCTGTACGTCGTCGTCGTCCAGCTCGTGGGCCTGTTGTGGCTCGACTGGATTGTCGGCAGCTTTCGGGAAGATTCTGACAGGCTACCGAGCCTGATTCACGGGCTATGGATTGGAACGACGATCGCCAGCCTGGTGGCCATCTATCAGGGACTGGTCGACCCCACGTTTCTCAGCACCTCGCCGTGGGCGTCGTTGGATCGCGCCACAGGCACCATGCTCGATGCCAACGCCTACGGCATGTCGGCCAGCATCGCCGGCGCTGTCGGTTTCGTGGTCCTTCGCTGGCAGCGGCGCCGGTGCGCTCTGCCGGCTGCATTCGGCGTGCTGGCCATCAACTGGGTCGGGATGGGGATGTCCGGGTCGAGGACCGCCCTTCTGTGCGCGCTCCCTGCCACCCTTCCGATGGCGATCGAACTGTGGCGATCGCGCGGCCAGACTGGCCGGGCGCGGCTGGCGATTACCGCAGTTGCCGTACTTGCCGCGATCGGCTGGGCGGGCGCTGTCGGGCCGGTACGACGGATGCTCGATTTGCAACTCAGCGGAGGGCAGGCCATACAGACGCTGTGGAATCGGGGCGGGGCCGGCGTTCAAGGAGGGTACGGCACCATCGCGAACCAGATGGTCCGCGAGTATCCGCTGACAGGCGTCGGCCCGGGCAGCTATCACATCATCGCGCCGGATTACTGGCGGTTGATGACAGACAACAGGCTGCAGTTCGACAACGCGCAGAACTGGTGGCGGCACCAGGCGGCGGAGTTTGGCCTCCTCGGCGGCGTGTTGATCTTCATCTGGTCGGGGATCGTTGCCTGGGCGGTTCTGACGAGCCGCGTGCGGCCCGATCGGTCCGGGGCGGGCGCCATCATCCGATGGACGATCGTCGGCATCGGCGCCACCTCGATATTCGGCGTTCCGACGCAGAGCCCGGCGCTTCTTCTGTGGCTCTTCGCGCTCGTCGCGTGGCTCACCGTCGCGTGGCGGGACGCACGACGCCCCACCGCGGAGGAGGAGCGATCCGTGCCGCTCGCGCTGTGGCTGGTTGCCACGGGCCTGGCCCTCGGCTACTCGGCCGCTCACCTGATGTACGCGCGCGGGTCGCTCGCGGTTGCGGAGCGCGCGCGCCGCGCGCACCACCAGTACGTCGTCGGCGCGCATCCACCCGAGTTGCTGCCTGCCGGGAGCCAGTTCCGATGGACGCGCGGAAAAGAAACGCGGGTCGTCTGGCCAGCGACCACACGCTGGCCCGTTATCGTTCTCTGGGTCGATCACCCGGATATCGTCGTCGAGCCCGTGCGCGTCACGCTGACCACGCCTTGTGGCGTGCTGCTGGATGAGAGCCTCCGCACCCACGAGCCCGTCAAGGTCGGTCTGGAGCTTCCAGAAGGGCAGCAGACCGTGGAAGCGTCGCTGCACGTTTCCCGAACGTGGCGTCCGGCCGCGTACGGGATCAGCGATCCTCGGGAGCTCGGGGTCGCGTTCGTCATCGGCTTCGTCGACACCCGTGATGACCTGGTGTCAACGCGCACGGTCGCGTGGCCCGCTTGCGCCCCACGCGTCCGATCGTCGCGGCGATCGTCGGGGCCTGAAGGCCTCCGCCACGTCCGCTCGTACTGGCCCGTCTAGCGCATGGTATGATCGAGGTTTTTCAGGTGTTCTGAAGGAGCTGACCGTGAAGGAAGGGATCCACCCGAAATATCGACCCGTCGAGGCGCGTTGCGCGTGCGGCAACACGTTCAAGACGCAGTCGACCAAGCCCGAACTGCACCTCGAAATCTGTTCGGCCTGCCACCCGTTCTTCACCGGTCGCCAGAAGCTCATCGACACGGAAGGCCGGGTCGAGCGGTTCAACAAGAAGTTCGGTGCGCAGACATCGGAGCAACGGAAGACCGCTGCGAAGGCTGCCAAGGCGACGAAGCCGACCGGCGCGACGAAGCGGACGCGCAAGACGACAGCGACGGCCTAGCATCGCCCGTAAGCGGGGCTCTCGTTAGGTAGGGCGGCCCTTCACGGGGGGCCGCCTTTCTACGTACGGGCTCAGCGCGCGATTTCATGCGAGCCTTGCATCCCCGACGCGTACCGTCCTTCATCGGCCGGCGGAGGTCAACCTAGAACAACGGCGCTGACCGTGGCGGCGGAGGGGGTCTTCGGCCTCGCTCGGGGCGCCCGAGCTTGCGGTCGATTCGCGCGAGGCGGTGGTGCACGGCCTGTACCCGCGTCGCGCTGATGTTGAACTGGAGCGCTTCCATCGCGAACTGCCGCGCCGCGCGGAGGTCGCGCAGCCGGTGCTCGTGATGCACGGCCAGCCCCTCCGTCGCCTCCAGTGCCATGTGCGCCGGGATACCGCGCAGCCCGAGCACACGCCGCCAGGCCTCGGCGGCCTCCCCGTACCGGCGCGCGCGCCGGCAGAGCACCGCGTATGCGTGAAGCGCCTCCGCCGGCGTGAGGGGGTCAACGTCGTTGTAGGGGCGGACGTTCAGGTCCACCTCTGCGGCGCGCGCGAAGGACGCACGCGCCTGGGCGATCAGGCCGCCGCGTTCGTACAGCCGCCCAAGGCCGAGCGCCTCTCGCGCCGTGCGCGCACCGGCCGCGCCTTCCTCCAGCAGCCTCACCGCCCTCGCGGTCAACATCGCGAGCGCGAGCAGATCGAGACGATTGTGTTCCAGCACCCCTCCAAGCGGCCGCGCGTCACCGGTCCGGACGTAATGAAAGTAACGCGACGGAATCTCGAAGCCGGGCACATCTCCCTCTCGCACGTGTCCGAGCACGGCCTGTTCCAGCAGCGTCAGGCGGCAGGTGGCCTGCCGCTCGCCAGCCTCCGCGGAGACGTGCCAGGGGCTCCGAGAGCGCCACAAGCGGCGCGCGGGATGGAGCATGTCGAGGTGCGGCAGGTTGCTAAACGGCGCTTCCATCCGGTGAAACAGGAAACGGGTGTCGATGAGCGGCACATCGAACGCCTTGCCGTTATAGGTCACCAGCGCGCCGGCGGCACCCACGGTGCCGGCGACGTCCTCGAGCAGCCCGCGCTCCGCGGCGTAACTTGCCAGAAAGAACTGCCGGACCCGAAATGTGGCGCCTTCGAACCACCCGAAGCCAACGAGGAACGCGTACGTCCCGGCGCCGCCTGCCAGCCCGGTCGTCTCCAGGTCCACGAACAAGAGCCGGCCGCGCGGCGCACCGGCGCCGCTGGCACCGCACATGAGGAGCTCGAGCCGCGGCCACACCCCGTCCGCCGCGGGCAGGCAATCGGCCACCGCGACGCGCCCGAGACGATGACCGGCTGGATACGTTCGATCGATGACGAGATACCGGGGTCGGGTCGCTGCGCGGCCCGACAAGCCGGCGCTGGCTGGACGGTCCGCTGACGCGGACCGTCCCCGCGCCTCACGCCACTCACCGCCGAGAACGGCGGCGACTTCGTCAGGTCTGCTGTCGGGCGGACCTGAAGGTCCGTCCCCGCCCGCGCCTGCCGGCCGCACGACCGCGCGCAGACGTTCGGCAAGGCTCATGCAACGCCCAGTGCGGTAGCTGACTGCGCTGCAATCCGATCGAGGATTCGCAGCGCCACCACCTTGGCCAGCGGACCGGTGTTCCCGACCGGCCCCACGCACGTCGGGCACCCATGCTCGCACTCGCATCCCGCGACCAGATCGCGGGTGCGCGCCAGCAGCTCGGCGTGCATCCGGTACAACGGCTCGCTGAAGCCGATGCCGCCGGGATAGTTGTCGTAGATGAACACGCGCGGCTCGTCGGCGAGCGTCGACGGGTGACCCATTCGGGTCAGGTCCGTCCCTTCCGTCTGCTGGCCGCCGCCAATGGAGACGCCGATATCCTGTCGATCGCACATGAGAAGGAGCTGCGCGACCTGTCGCATGGCGAACGACAGCCCGACGACGCCGTCACGCCGATCGTCGGAGGCGTACGGCAGCGTCCCCATCACCGTCCGAGGCACTGTCAGCCAGTACGCCGTGGTGTGCATCTGCTGCTCGGGCAAGTCGAGCTCTCCGGAGCCGACATTCTCGTTGGTATGGAACTTGATCTTCTTGAAGCCGACGACGCGCGATGAGACGTGCACCTCCCCGTGTGATGCGGCGGATTCTCTCGCGAAGGTTTCGAGCACGGTGACCTTGGTGTACGCGATCGCGTCCGTGTAATAGTCGCAGTCAATCTTCCGGACAAACGCCTTTCGCCCCGCGAAGTCGAGCCGCTCGACCTGGTACAGCGTCCCCTCGACGATGTAGATCGCCTTTTCATGAAGGGTGGCTGGACCGCTCGTGAAGCTGGTTTCGCCGATGACGTCCGCTCCGCGCGTGGTGTCGACGATCACGAAATTGTCGGAGGAGATGGACCGGAGGCTCACCGCGTCGGCCGGGTACGATTCACTCGTCCATTGCCACTCGCAGCCCGCCGCGCAGGCGCGCGCGGCGGGGACCCCGCACTGCCCTTCGACGTCGCTCGCGCCAGGCCGCTCAACGTCTTCCGGTGCGCGGTGGTCGCCGCTTGCCGTAAGGTGCACCAGGCCGCTCTCGGCCAGGATCCGCAGCACTTCCTGCACGTCCTGCCGGCCGTACTCGTCTGCCGTGGTAAAGGGAAGCTCGAACGCCGCGCATTTCACGTGATCGACGAGGATGTGGAGGTTATCCGGATTGATTAACGCGTGCTCGGGCGGCGCGCCGAAGAAATACGACGGATGGCGGACGACGAACTGGTCGATGGGCGCGCTGCTCGCCACGAGCACAGCCGCCGAGCGGCCGCTCCTGCGTCCCGCGCGCCCGGCACGCTGCCACGTCGCCGCGATCGTCCCCGGGTACCCGGCCATCACGCAGACGTCGAGCGCGCCGATATCGATGCCGAGCTCCAGCGCGTTGGTCGACACCACCGCGCGCACGATCCCTTCGCGCAGGCCCTTCTCGATTTCGCGGCGACGTTGTGGCAGATAGCCTCCGCGGTAGCCGCGAATCTGCTCGCGCGTGCCGGGAGGCCCTTCGAAATCGTCCTTGAGGTAGGTCGTCAGGATTTCCGTGGACAGCCGGCTCTGTGCGAAGACGATCAGCTGAAGGCCGCGTCTGAGAAACTCGCCGGCAACGCGCCGCGTTTCGCTCAGATACGACCGACGAATCCCGAGCTGCTGGTTGACCACGGGCGGGTTGACGAACAGAAAGCACTTCTCCCCGCGCGGTGCCCCGTTCTCCGACACCAGCTCGAACGGCTGCTCCACCAGCGATTCGGCAAGCGCGCGCGGATTGGCAATTGTCGCCGACGAGCAGATGAAGGTCGGATTGGAGCCGTAGTGCCGGCAGATCCGCCGCAGCCGGCGAAGGACGTTCGTCAGGTGGCTGCCGAAGACGCCGCGATACGCATGCAGCTCGTCGATGACGACATACCGGAGATTCTCGAAGAGCTTGGCCCAGCGTGGATGGTGCGGAAGGATCCCGGAATGAATCATGTCCGGGTTGCTGAGCACGATGTGCGCGCGACCGCGGATCGCCCGCCGGGCATCCTGCGGCGTATCGCCGTCATACGTGAAGACGCCGATCCGCGTGTCGTCTCTCGACAGTGCGTCCGCAAGCTCGTGCAGCTCGGCCAGCTGATCCTGCGCGAGCGCCTTGGTCGGGAACAGATACAGCGCGCGCGCCGATGGGTCACGCAGGATCGCGCTGAGCACCGGCGCGTTGTAACAGAGCGTCTTGCCGGAAGCGGTCGGAGTGGTGACGACGACGTTGCGGCGCGCGAACGCATGCTCGACCGCAACGGCCTGGTGCGTGTAGAGCTGTTCGATGCCGCGCGTCCTGAGGGCGTCGCGCAGGCGGTCATCAACGCCCGCGGGAAAGGGCGCGCAGTCGGCGGATCGGGCTGGGAGGACGCGAACCGCCGTGACCCAGCTGTCGGGAGCGTCCCGTCGCTCGGCCAGCCTGGGGTCCCCGGTCAGGCGCTCGAGAACCCTCTGCAGCTCGAGGTCCCCGCGCTGGGGTGAGGTCTCCCTCTCGGGCGCTGGATCGGTCCGTTTCGCCGGCAGCATGCCAGGACGATGATAAGGCGAAAGGTTCGGCCGTTCAACAGATTTGCGCGGATCTCTCCCGTTTCCATGGGCGGCTCCAGGCGAGGGGCGCCGTTACATGTACGCTGTGCCATCCATGCCCACGAGCGCGCACACCGCCAATGCCCAGCTCGTTCGGCGTCTCGGCTTCTGGAGCGGGACCGGCATCGTTATCGGCATCACCATCGGCTCGGGCATCTTCCGGA
This sequence comes from Acidobacteriota bacterium, assembly GCA_016190945.1. Lineage (GTDB taxonomy): Bacteria > Acidobacteriota > Vicinamibacteria > Vicinamibacterales > UBA2999 > JACPPO01. The sequence continues at coordinate 15,363 of JACPPO010000026.1, forward strand.
CGCCCGCGTCGATCGCGGCGCGTGTGCCGGACCCGGCGGTCATGCTTGGCGTCTGGCTCGCCGGCGGATTGATTTCGCTGTGCGGGGCGCTGTCGGTGGCCGAGCTGGCCGCCGCGTTGCCGCACACGGGCGGCTGGTATGTGTATCTGCGGGAGGGGTGGGGACGACTTGCTGGCTTTCTCTTCGGCTGGTCGGAGCTCGTGCTCATCAGGGCATCGGCGGCCGGAGCCATCTCGACAGTGTTCAGCGAGTATTTCCTCCGGTCGATGGGCTACGACCCCGCTGCTCACGACACTGCGACCGACTACGTGGCCGCCGGCGCGATCGTGCTTGCCGGCGCGATCAATATCCGGGGCGTTCAGCTTGGCGCCCTGGTCGCGGGAGCGTCGAGCGCGGCCAAATTCGGCGCGCTGGCGTTTCTTGTGCTCGCCGCCTTCGCGCTTGGCGGAGACGCGGGCGCATCAACGGCGAATTTCACCGCCTCCTCAGTGCCGGTCGACGTGGGGCTGTTCGGCCTCGCGCTCATCTCTGTCTTGTGGGCCTACGACGGATTCGCGGATCTGTCGTTCGCGGCCGGCGAGGTGATCGAGCCGCAGCGTCACCTGCCGCGCGCGATCGTCGTCGGCACGCTGGCGATCGTCGGCATCTACCTCGCCACCAACGCGGCCTACTTGTACGTCAGCCCCATTGAGGCGGTGGCGACGTCACGACTGATAGCCGCCGACACCATGCAGGCCCTGTTCGGGCAGATCGGCGTGGCATTGGTCTCGGTCGTCGTCACGATCTCAACGCTGGGCGCGCTCGTTGCGATCATGCTCTCCGCTCCACGGATCTTTTTTGCGATGGCGGATGACAAGCTGTTCTTCCAGGCGGTCGCGCGCGTACACCCTCGATACCGGACGCCTTACGTGGCGATTGCGCTGGCGGCGGCGCTTGGCGTGCTGTTTGTCCTGACCCGCACGTTCGAGCAGCTTGCCGACACGTTTGTGCTGTCGATCTGGCCGTTTTACGGGCTGGCGATTGCGGGACTCTACCGGCTCCGCCGCGTGAGGCCGGACCTCCCACGGCCATACAAGGTGCCCGGCTACCCGGTGCTGCCGGCGATCTTCGTTGCGGCAGTGATTTACCTGGTCGGCAACGCGCTCGTGACGGATCCGGTCTGGACGGGAGTGACGTTCGCGGTCGTTCTCGCGGGGGTGCCCGTGTACCTTGTCGCCTTCAGAACGCCCGGCTCTGGCAGCCATCGACCACAATCGACGTCCCGCTGATCCAGCCCGCGCGCGGCGAGCAGAGGAACGCGACGACATCGCCCACTTCCTCGGGCCTGCCGAAGCGGCCGAACGGAAGCTCCCGCATCACGAACTCGGCAATATAGGCGGGATCCGCCTGCTGCCGCCGCCACCACGACCCTCCCTCGAAGAGAATCGACCCGGGCGACACGCTGTTCACGCGAATGTTGGAGGGCGCAAGCTGCTGGGCCAGCGATTTGGCGAGGCTGATTTCCGCAGCCTTGACGGCGTTGTAAGTCATCCGGCCGCCCGCCTCGCGGCCGAAGATGGATGCGATGATGACGATCGCGCCGCCGCCGCGTTGCTGCATGTGTGGCACCGCCAGCCGCGACATCCGCACCGCAGGAAAGAGCGTCTGATGGATGGCTTCCTGCCATTGCTCGTCGGAGGTATCGAGCAGCCCTCCACCCGCTGCCAGCCCCACGTTATTGACGAGGACATCGAGCCCCCCGAAGGCCGCGACCGCCCGATCGATAACAGACCGCACGCCGTCGGTCCGCGTCACGTCGGCCACGACCGCGAGCACCTTCTCGTGATCCCCTGCGGCCGCGCCCACCTCGTTGGCCGCCTCGCGCAGACGCGCTTCTCCCCGCGCGCACAGCGTGACCTTGCAGCCTTCCGCCGCGAGCGACCGTGCTGCGGCCAGCCCGAGGCCGCGGCTCGAGCCGGTGACGATGGCCACTTTGTCCCTCAGGCCGAGATCCATGGGACTCGATCATAGCTGAGCCGTTCGATTGAAGATTGATGGCTGCGACGCGGTCTGGAATCGGGCCGCATCGAGGCCTGCGATACGCTCGGTCCTACATCCTGATCTGCTCGAGGAAGACGCGCACCACCTGGTTGAACGCCGGGGTGTTCTCAAGATTCGCGAGATGGCCCGCGCCCTCGATCCGTGCGAACGTCGCGCCGGGAATCGCCGCCGCCATGCGCGTCATTTCCGGCGGCGGCGTCAGCGCATCCTCGTCGCCGACCACAACGAGCGCCGGTACACGAATACTCGCCAGAAGCGGCGTCGAATCAGGACGCGACATCAGTACCTCGATCGCGGCGGCAATCCCTTGAGCCGTCTGACCCTGAATCATTTGCCGGACGCGCAAGACGAGCTCGGGCCGGCGCTCCTGGGTCGTCTTTCCCAGCAGCCTTGAAACCATCTCGGTGGCGACGGCGGCCGGCCCTGACTCCTCGACCGCCTGCAACATGCGCCGGCGGGAGGCCAGCGCCTCCGCGCTATCGGCCGCGCTTCGCGTGCTGGCAAGGATGATCCCGGCGACGCGGTGCGCTGCCTGCCGCAGCACCGCAAAGACGACATGACCGCCCATCGAGACGCCGCCAAACACCGCTCGGGCGATGCGCAGCTCGTCGAGTTGCCTCAGTAGGTGGAGCGCGTAACTGTCAATCGAGGGCCGATCGAGCAGCTCGCTGCCGTCAAAACCGGGTAGCGCGGGCGCGACGAGCCGCCAGCCCGGAAACGCGTCACGCTGCGGCTCCCACAGCCGCGCGCCGATCGGAAATGCGTGGACGAGGACGAGCACGCGCGTTTTAGCGGGATCGCCAGCCTGCAGGAAACCGAGCGATCGTCCGGCGATCCGCCCCTTACCAGTCTTCCTTTTCGAAGGGGATGCGATGGGTGTCGGCGACGTGCTTGATATCCTCCATTGAGGAGGCATTGCCGCAGGTGAGGAGCATCGAGCGGGACGGATCGAGCCTCTTCAGCAGGTCGGCCCTCGAGACGTGGCGTGGCAGCGCCGGCGCCACGGCCTTTGCGAGAGCGGCCTGTGCTCGCGCAAGATCCGCGCCTCTCGCGATCGCAGCCGCCACGTCCTCCTCCTCTTTCACGGGCATGCCAAATATGTGTCGTAGCAGATTATTGGCCCGTCCTTGCCCCAGCCGAGGATCCCTGACGTCCCGCTCGGTCGGCCGGCTCACGGAAGCCACGTAGACGAAATCGAAACGCTGGGACGCCTCGATGTCGAGGAGTTCCTGATGGTACGCCAGTTCTTCGAACGTCCGATTCGTGTGAAGCAAGGTGTACTGCGCCGGGCTCACACTTCCCCGGCTCGCTTCATGATGGAGTTGCTTGATCATCGACACGAATGGCGCCACTCCCGTGCCGGTTCCAACCAGCAAGACGCTGCCAAGACCGCTGGCTGTCTTCTCGAGCGTGAAATTCCCCGTGATCCGGTTGACGTACGTGACCTTGCCATCCCCGGGAGGACTCATGTCGAAAAAGGAGCTGCTCAAGCGGCCCAGCGTTCCGTCATCACTCTTTTCGAGGACGACGTAGAACTCGAGATAGCCATGTTCCAGGGTCTCGAACGGCGCTGAGGCGATCGAGTACGAATGTGTCACGGGGCCGAGCTTCGGCTGGCCGAAGTCATCAAGATCCGGCACGTACCGCACCACACCTTCCGGCCCGACGACGCGTTTCGTGAGCCTGCATCGATCGCGGCGCAACGCGATATACTGCCCTGCCACGTAATTCGGGAATCGGCTTCCGCTCTCTGGCATCAAACGGAAGATCTCGAGGACGGAAGAAAGCTTTCGTTGATCGACTGCGGTTCCTACCTTCAATTCAGCCATCGACTCTGTCAATCTCCTCTAAGGGCCACCCTGGGACCGATCGGGCTCTGTGATGCGCTCTAATCTACTAGAATCCGGCGCGTCCAGTAGTTTGCTGGACCTTTGAGGAAAGCTCAACACGCATCGTGGTGCCCAGGGAAACTGCCTCCGGCGAGCGGCGAGTCGCCCTGGTGCCGGAGTCGTGTGGGAAGTGAATTAGACCTGCTTGACCTCGCTGATCAGCTTGCTCAGGCTGGCCTTCGCGTCCCCGAACAGCATCCACGTCTTGTCGCGGTAGAACAGCTCGTTCTCGACGCCGGCGAAGCCCGCCGCCATCGAGCGCTTGAAGACGACGCACATCCTCGCGCGGTCGGCGTTCAGGATCGGCATGCCGTAGATGGGCGAGCTCGTGTCGGTGCGCGACGCCGGATTGACGACGTCGTTGGCGCCAATCACCAGGCACACGTCGGTGTCGGCAAACTCGTCGTTGACCTCGTCCATGTCGTACAGCTTGTCGTACGGCACGTTGGCCTCGGCTAGCAGCACGTTCATGTGGCCCGGCATGCGGCCCGCCACCGGGTGGATCGCGTACTTCACGGCGCCGCCGCGTTTCTCGATCAGATCGGCCAGCTCCCGCGCCTGGTGCTGCGCCTGCGCCACCGCCATGCCGTAGCCAGGCACGACGATCACCTTCTGCGCGTAGGCCAGCTGGATGGCGAAGTCCTCCGCGGTGATCGACTTCACCGTAAGGCCCTCGGCGCTCTTCTTGCCGGCCGTCACCACCGCGCCGAACGCCCCGAACAGCACGTTGGCGAGCGATCGGTTCATGGCCTTGCACATCAACTGGCTCAGGATGACGCCGGCCGATCCCACGAGCGCGCCCGCGATGATCAGCACTTCGTTGTTGATCACGAAGCCGGTCATCGCCGCCGCCACGCCCGAGTAGGAGTTCAGGAGCGAGATCACGACCGGCATGTCCGCGCCGCCAATCGGCATCACGAGCAGCACGCCCAGCACCAGCGCCAGCGCAACGACGCCGTAGAACGGCCCGATGAGCGGCACTTCCGTCACCACCTGCCAGCCGGCGAGACCGACAAGCACCAGGAACAGCAGCCCGTTGACGAACTGCTGCCCCGCGTAGGTGATCGGACGGCCCGTCATCAGCTCCTGCAGCTTGGCGAACGCGATGAGGCTGCCCGAGAGCGTCACGGCGCCGATGATGAGCGAGAGCTGCATCACCGTGACGGTCGGGGTCGCGATCTCCTCGCCGGCCTGATACAACCGCAGGAACTCCGCGGCGCCCACGAGCATCGATGCGCCGCCGCCGAAGCCGTTGAGCAGCGCCACCATCTGCGGCATCGCCGTCATCTGGACCGACAGCGCGGCCGTCAGGCCCAGCGCCGATCCCACGACCACGCCGCCGATGATCACCGTGTAGTTGACCTGCCCCAGGTCCAGCAGCGTGACGAAGATCGCCACCAGCATGCCGGCGCCCGAGATCAAGTTGCCCCGCCGCGCCGTGGCCGGGGTGTTCAGCCGCTTCAGACCGACGATGAAGAGGACGGCGGCGACGAGGTAGAGAAGCTGCGTCAGCCAGGGCGGCATCACTGCTTCTTCTCGGTCTCCTTGGTCTTGAACATCGCCAGCATGCGGTCGGTCACCGCGTAGCCCCCGGCCACGTTCATCATCGCGAACACGATGGCCACGAAGCCCAGATACGTGGAGATCCAGCCGCGATCGCCGGCCGCGATGATGAGCGCGCCGACGATGGTGATGCCGCTGACGGCGTTGGCGCCCGACATGAGCGGCGTGTGCAGCGTGGGTGGCACCCGCCCGATCAGCTCGACGCCGAGAAAGGTCGAGAGGGTGAAGATCACGATGGCGATGATGAGCGCCTCAGTCGACATGGGTCAGCTCCGCACCTGGCCGCCGTGCGCGAGGCACATCGGTCCCGTAATGTCGTCCTCGAGGTTGATGACGAGCTCGCCCTCCTTGGTGATGAGGTGCTGCAGCAGCGTCAGCACGTTGCGGCTGAACATCTGGCTCGCATGCATCGGCACGGTCGAGGGCAGGTTCACCGGTCCGAGGATGGTGACGCCGTTGGCCGTCGTATACGTCTCACCGGCGCGGGTGACGGCGCAGTTGCCGCCGGTCTCGGCCGCCAGATCCACGATCACCGAGCCCGGCTTCATCGACCGCACCATCGCCTCGGTGATGAGGACTGGCGCCTTCTTGCCGGGAATCGCCGCCGTCGAGATCGTCAGGTCCATGTCCTTGATGTGGTCGGCGAGCGCCTGCTGCATCCGTGCCTGTTCGTCGCCCGTCTGCTCGCGCGCGTAGCCGCCGGTGCCTTCCGCCGTCACCCCCCCCTCGACGAACGAGGCGCCAAGCGACTGCACCTGCTCCTTCACCGCCGCGCGCACATCGAAGGCCGAAACGACCGCACCGAGACGGCGCGAGGTGGCGATCGCCTGCAGGCCCGCCACGCCCGCCCCGATGATGAACGCCTTCGCCGGAGCGAGCGATCCGGCCGCCGTCGTCATCATCGGCATGAGTCGCGGCATGGCCGCGGCGCCGATGAGCACCGCCTTGTAGCCGGCCACGGTGGCCTGCGACGACAGGATGTCCATCGACTGCGCGCGGGTGATGCGAGGCACCCGCTCGAGGCCGAGCAGCGTGACGTTCCGCGCCGCGAGCTGTGGCACGCGTTCGCCCGCCACCGAGGCGGGCAGGGTGCTGATGAGGACGACGCCTTCCGGGAGCGCCGCCACCTCATTCGCCAGGGGCGGCTGTACCCTCAGGACCAGGGCCGCGCCGGACATCGTCTCATTGGGCGAATCAGCCAACGATGCGCCGGCCGATTCGTACTGAGAGTCGGGGAAGCCGGCCTCGCTGCCAGCGCCCCGTTCGACGAGGACTTCCACGCCGGACTTCGTGAGACGAGCGACTGATTCGGGGACCAGCGCGACACGTCGCTCGGTCCGCTCCTTCAGGACGGCGATACGCATGGCGCACATTATGTCCGACCGGTCCGGCGCTTGACCGAAGGCCCGTTATGCGACCGAAGGGCCGACGACGGCCCAGAATTTACAGCGCGCATCGCCCCGCGCAGAGCCGAAAAGAGATGCCGCTCGGGCCGGCTAATTCTCCCGCATGCCGGGCAGCGATTGAATCCGGCCCAGCAGAGCCGACCTTTCTCCGTCCGCCAGTGTCCGCTCCAGCCAAAGGTACAGGATCTGTGCCTCCTTGTGGTTGTGTGCCTGGAGCACATCCTTCAGATCGTTCGCGGATGCGTCCACGCCGGTCCGGTCCTTGATGGTGATGGGCTGCAAGCGCCCGGTCTCCGGCACGCGCAGAAATACCTGGCGACCACCGTCGATCCCGTCTCTGATGGACCGCAGGAGTTCTTTGATTCGCCGATGCTCGACCCGCATGACCGCCGTGGGGCCGGAATCCCGCATGCCGATTCTCTCCTCGAAAGGAGGGAAAAGAATCTCCTCCTCCCAGGCGATGTGCGCCCGGAGACCGGACTCGAACTGCGAAAAAAGCTGCTTCGCCTGCCCGCCGGCGGAGTTCTTGCGAAAATTGGCGAAGATCGCGTCCAGTCTGTCGTGGTCCTGGCTCATGAATTCGCTGATGTCAGTCATAAGGATTCGCCTCCTGGTAGTCCGATGCCCCTCGCATCGGTACGTGGTTCCCGCGGAGTTCTTCAGCAGCCGAGCAGCAGCGAACCATGAGCCCAAGGAGCGGCCGTTGGATGGACGTTCGGCGGGCGACCGGGCGGCGACGACCCTGCGGTACAACGATGATATCACGCGGTGGGGCTCACGGCGGCCTCGGTCCTCAGCGCAACGGTGGCGTCGCGCCGCCGGACGCCAGCGACGCAAATTCACGACGTGACAGCCGACTGTCGTCGTTCGTATCGAGCCGGTTGAAGGCTGCCGCCATCCCGTGCCGTTCCCTCGGTTCGATCCGCCCGTTGTTGTTCGTGTCGAGGCACTCGAAGCGTTGATCCGAGGTCGTCTGACCAGTGAAGTCGTGTAGGAGCGGTGTCCGCGCGAGAGAGGCGCGCCGCGCCTGACCCTGGTCTTACCAATGAGGTAAGATGTTCCTTATGCCCACCACAACGGTCTCTTCCAAGGGTCAGGTCGTGATTCCGCGCCATCTCCGAGAGAAACACCGCCTGACGTCCGGCATGAGACTTCAGATCAGCGAGACAGACGAGGGCCTCGTGCTGTCGCCGATCAGGAGAGCCCGGCCCTCTACAGGAGAGCCTGGATGGCGATCGCTGCGCGGATGTGCGAAGGGCACGAACGCGCTGAAGCAGCACGTCGAGGAGCACCGGCGTGAAGCGAAACGCTAGGTTCTGCCTCGATGCGTTTGCCTGGCTGGCGTGGCTCCAGGACGAGCCCGGCGCCGCGGCCGTTCAGCGTTGCCTCGACGAGGCTGAGCAGGGCCGTGGCGAGTGTGTGACCTCGATCGTCAACTTGGGCGAGGCGTACTACCGGCTGATTCGCATCGATCGACGTGAGAAAGCGGAATCGCTGTGGCGGATGGCGCTTCTACGCGCGCTCCCGGTCTCCGTGAAGGAAGCGACGCAGCGGAGAGTGCGACGGGCAGCCGAATTGAAAGCAAGCCATGCCATCGCGTATGCAGATGCCTTCGCGGTCGCGACGGCTCTCGAGTTTCAGGCGACGCTCCTGACAGGTGACCCGGAGATAAAGCCGCTTGTTGGTGAGCAGGATCTCGAGGTGCAGTGGTTACCCCAACGTCCCTGAGGAGTGGCTCCCGGTCCAGTTAGGTGAGCCTCAATTTGGGCACGACGCGACCACGTATCGATCCCCGGCGCCACGTCCCACCCGTTGAGGACCATCGAACCGAGCCGCTGGAGCAGGCGTGTGCTACCGAGCGGACGCCTCGCGCGACACAACGGCGATCCCGACGCTCATCCCCCGCGAGACTTCGACGCGCCCACCGCAGTCGCGCTCTTCGTTGCTGCCGGTGCCAAGGGGGTCGAAGCAGGGCGCCCAATGCCAGCTCCGACATCCAATGGCGTGCCGGGAAGCATCCCGGCCGGAGCCGGACCATCGCGCGCCGTGGGGCCGGAATCCCGCATGCCGATTCTCTCCTCGAAAGGAGGGAAAAGAATCTCCTCCTCCCAGGCGATGTGCGCCCGGAGACCGGACTCAACCTGCGAAAGAAGCTGCTTCGCCCTTCCCCGCCGTGGGAATTCTTGCGTACCGTGCGTCCGTCGGTGCCGGGCTGCTGGGCCCCCGCCGCAACGGGAACGAACATCAGTCCAAGAAACAACATCACTGCGCGGCACATGGCACCCCTCCCGCTAACCATTTTCGTGTCAGGATTCATGCCGCCGGCAGCGTTCCGGCCTGAGGCATAATAGGGTCATGCCATATCCCGAACAGTTTGTTGCCCCGATGCGAGCGGACCTCACGCGTTTAGGCGTGGAGGAGCTGAGGAGTGCGGCGGAGGTCGACGGCGCCGTCCGCCACACCCGCGGCACGCTGATGATTGTCGTGAACTCGATCTGCGGGTGTGCGGCCGGCCAAGCGCGGCCCGGCGTCGCACTCGCGCTGCGGCATGGCGTACGGCCTCGTCGAATCGCCACCGTGTTTGCGGGCGCCGACATCGAGGCGACCGACCGCGCGCGGAGCTATTTCACCGGCTATGCGCCGTCGTCTCCATCGATAGGGCTGTTGCGAGAGGGTCAACTGGTGTGGATGCTCGAGCGCGGACAGATCGAAAATCAAGGGCCCGAGCAGATCGCCGCGATGCTGACGGCCGCGTTCGATCAATTCTGCGCAACGGCGACGGCGTAGGGCGGCCTACAACGCGCGAAACAACGGGCGAGCGGCGGGCATCCCCGGCCACGGAATCGTGAGCGCGATTGCCAGGAGCGCCAGCCCAAGGAAGATCGCCGCCAGCTTATGGCGGCGGACGGCATCAGTCGTCTTGCGAACGCGCACACGGCCAACGTGCACGAGCACGACCGCGACCAGCATGCCGAAGATGTGTTCGACCGCCCAGAACCGCAGCATCGAATTCCGCATCGCGGCTCCGAAGTCCTGAAAGGCGACCTGCGTTATCGGGCTCAGGCCGAGATACAGCGCGAGACCGAGCAGGAGCTGCACGTCCACCGCGATCACGAACCAGAGCCCTGCACGGCTATCGGCCGTCCCCCATTCGCGGCGCGCGCGCGCGCCCGCGAGAGCGCGGACAAACGCGGCGATCCCGCTTGCCAGAACAGCCCATCGAAGGAGCGAATGAATCACGAGCGTGGCTAAATACATGTTCACAATCGCTGTGGGATTACGGCGCCTCGACTCAGAAGCGGCGCTCCGCCCAGTTCTATACCTCTCGATCGCCCTCTAGCGCGAACGCATTCGCCAAGGGCGCACTCTGCAAGGACGGGCCGAGCAAGCTGCCAATCCGTTCCCGGTCGTCCGAGGCTCCGGCGACGGCCGCAGGCACGAGTGCGGTTGCGCGATCGTCGATCGTGCCTTGCGGAACATTCCGCAGCGTGCCGTGTCGACCGCACCACCTGACATGAGAATGGCGACCCAGTGATACTGCGTGAGACGGGGTCCCCGCTGCACAAACGCGTGGTCCAGATCGGTAGTGAAATGATACTTGACGGTGCCATTCAGAATCCAACCGAAGCCGGTGCCGACCTTCGCCGTCGCCAGAAGCACCCAGGCGCTGGGCGAGCGCAGACGTAATCCACCTACCTCCCTGGCGTCCGTGTTCCATGTGAGGCACGCCGATTACAGCTGGCTGCTGACGCGTACGTCGGCGCCAGGCTCAAGAATCAGTTCACCGAAGGAATGTGAACTTGGCTTGCCCGGACGTGCCACTGCCCGCCGACTCGAAGATCCCACGAGCTCAATCTTGAAGCTTCAGCTCTCGAACTTCCGAACCAGGCACACACGCAGGAGCTCGTTGCCATCCCAGAGCGGGGGGCCGTAGTCGACGAACCACCCCTCGGCGTGGAAGAGGCCGACGTAAACGCGGTTGTTGAGGAAATCCACAGAGTAACCCCAGTGATAGAACCCAAGAAGGAGACGTTCGCGGGTGGCTTCAAAGATGCGCAAGGCTGCCTCGGTGACCATGGCTTCATGGGCGCGCTGCAGTTGTGGTCCCAGCTCCCGGACTGCCTTCTCCTGTTTCGGCCAAGACGTCCGGCCGAACCGGCCGTTGAAGTCAATCAGATGGTAGCCGGGGTCGAACTTCTCCGGCATTACCCGTAGCCACCGCCCTACAGCCCCCCCTAGCCACCAGTTGTTGTCGTAGAAGCACGGTTGGCGCTCCGCGTTCACACCGACCCGCTTCCGTTCCTCGCGGAGTGAATTGCCGCGAAGATAGACTAGACGCCAGTCACAGCTCTCTTCCTCATTGTCCTTGGCACATGCCCGAAGTGTGTTCTCGGAGTAACGGATGGGGAACTCTACTTCTCCTTTGGCCTGGGCTTTGGTTAAGACGTTGGCCCGACCAAGGATGGCAACAGCCATCTTCTCAGCCTCGCTCAGTAGATCGATTTCTGCCACGGACACTAAATCCAATGATTCAGCGGCCCTTGCGGGTTGCCGCCCGTTTGCGCTCCGCTTTCATGATACCCTTCGCCTCCAGCCAGGCCCGCAAGGCCGGCCGAATCTGTTCTGTCGGCGGACGTGGAGGACGGCAATTGCCCACAGCGGCTGCTTTCTGGACCATAAACAATCAGATAATCGCGCACTCGTTTGAGCCGCGACGGGCGCGCCCTCGGATCCGGTCGACGTGTCCGATTCGCGGGAACGACACAAGATCCCCGATGGCCTGCAGAATGTCATCGCGCACCCGCTCGGCGGCCGGCTGGTTGTTTCTTGCGATGTGCTGCCAAGATGTCGGTGATGTCCTGGATGACTTCGGGTGAAAGCTCGAACCCGCCGCTTCTGGTCATTGGCGCGGGTGCTTCAACAGGTCGTCCTCACGCTAGCGCAAGTTCTCGAAAAATGCTTCGCTGTCGATCGGCTTGACCCGGCCGCTCTTCAGGTCGTCATTTCGGCGAGCTCGCGGTCCTCACTCTGGTGGCCCCGTTGGCACTGTGGGGTCCACTCGTGGCCGGGATCCATCAGCCGCGCGCCGGGCTTGGGGTGCTCGCCGAAGGCGCCATAGGACCAGGACCCATACGAATACGACGTGGAACCATAGGAACGTAGGAACCACAATGGCCGCAGCGATGGCAAGCAAAAAGACCACAGTGGTTGGACGGCTCGAAATCAGCACTTGAAGGCGCTGCCAGAGCGTCGTCATCGGCAGGTCATCCGACACGAGCGCAACAGCGATCGCCAGAGCAGCCCAGGCAACGACAATCTCTAGCACTAATATCAAACCCGCTTGCCCGAAGCTGGAAAGGCCGAGTAACCTCAAAAGTTCCAGTTGTGGTTTTGTACGAGCCTTGCTGGTAGGCCTCGTGCGATCCTTGGCGGGTGTCCTGCGCCCCGATTGGTCAGACTGGGCTTCGTCCACGGCTTGCAGTTTCTCTGGCGGGCCGGTTAGCTCCATCGGTCTTCTAGCTCCATCGGTCTTCCCCTGTACACTAATCGATCAACCCCTGGCTTGAAGCCGGGGGTCTGATGAATTATCGCTTGAGAAGGCCCGAACGCGGCGTATTCTAATCAGGCAATGGCTCCGCCCTTGATATCCCGGCGGAGCCCTTGTCTGGTTGCCAGTGTCTCTTCCACCCCACGGCGCAGGCGTGCGCCGTGGGGGCCCCGGCCTTGGCGCGCGTCGCGCGCCTTGCTGCGGGGCTGGCGACCCCGGGCGTCTGTTGACCGTTTACCGCTCTTCGCCGAGGAGGCCCGAGACAGAGAAGCTGGCGGAGTCTCGGCTCGGCGCTTCGCCGCGGAGCCACGCAGCCCACGGCTGTTGGAAGCGTACGGTCGCCTGCCGTTGAGCTTCGAGGCCCACCCGGGGACAGACCGACCGCCAGGTGAAGTTTCTCGCCCGCGGTGGCGGCCAAGGCTTGTTCTTAACCGCGGCGGAGGCGCGCTCGTCCTGAACTTGAACAGGTCGCAGGCTGAGATCCGGTCGCTGAGCAACATCGTCCGGTCATGCGACCGCGATCTTCATGCTCCTACATCAGCACGCGGATGATGTCGGACCGGGTGATGATGAAGGTCTTCTCCGTCTTGAAGTCGCGAACGAGGATCGCGGGATTCTCAGGAGTGATCATCGTCGACAGCAGCTCGACAGGCGTGGAGACGTCGGCAAACGGAAACGCCGGCTGCATAATCGCCTCGACCGGCTTCCGCTTGATGTCGGGATTGCGCACGAACTCGTTGTAGAGATGCGACTCGTTCAACGACCCGATGACGCGGCCGTCGCGGGTGACGGAGATCTGCGAGAAGTCGTGGTCGCTCATCACGCGGATCGCCTCCTCGACGGGCCGCGCAGCCTCGACGGCATACAGCTCGCCTGAGACCCCGAGCGCCACCAGATCGCGTGCGGTCATGCCGGTGACCTCGAGGAAGCCCTTCGCGCGCATCCACTCGTCGTTGTACATCTTCGCGAGGTACCGGGTACCGTGGTCGTGAAAGATGACCACGACCACGTCGTCCCTGGTGAAGTGGTCCTTCAGCTGCAGCAACCCGGCCATCGCGGAACCGGCCGAGTTGCCGGCAAAGATCCCCTCCTCGCGCGTGATGCGCCGCGTCATGATGGCGGCGTCCTTGTCCGTCACTTTCTCGAAGTGGTCGATGATTCCGAAATCGACGTTGGCGGGCAGGAAGTCCTCACCGATGCCTTCAGTGATGTACGGGTAGATCTCATTCTTGTCGAAAATTCCGGTCTCCTTGTATTTCTTGAAGACCGAGCCGTACGTGTCGATGCCCCAGACCTTGATCGTCGGGTTGCGCGTCTTGAGGTAGCGGCCGACGCCGGTAATCGTGCCGCCGGTGCCGACGCCGCACACAAGGTGCGTCACGCGTCCGTCTGTCTGCTCCCAGATCTCCGGGCCCGTCTGCTCGTAATGCGCCTGCGTGTTCGACAGGTTGTCGTACTGATTGGCCTTCCACGCATTGGGAATCTCCCGCTCCAGCCGCGACGACACGGAATAGTACGACCGCGGGTCTGCCGGATCCACGTCCGTCGGGCACACGATGACTTCCGCGCCGAACGCTTTCAGCGCGTCGATCTTCTCCTTCGACTGCTTGTCCGTGGTGGTGAAGATGCACTTGTAACCCTTCACGACCGCGGCGATCGCCAACCCCATGCCCGTGTTGCCGGAGGTGCCTTCGATGATCGTGCCGCCGGGCTTCAGCCGGCCGGCTATTTCCGCGTCCTCGATCATCTTGACGGCCATGCGGTCTTTGATCGAGTTGCCGGGGTTGAAAGTCTCCACCTTGGCGAGCACGGTTGCGTCGATCAGGCCGCGGGTAATCGAATTGATGCGGACCATCGGGGTGTTGCCGATGGCGTCGAGGATGCTGTCGCAGATTTTCCGGCTCGGTGCGTTCGACACCGCTTGATCTTATCGCGTCGACGAGCCCCGATCGGCCGATGCGGGGGACTTCTTGGGATCAGGGACGGCGCCGGCCGGTCCGGCGGCCCGCCGACGGGCGAGCAGCCACGCCTGGCTGTCCTTCGCGGTGCGCCGGCCTTCGCGCCGCCTTTGCCTTGGCCCGCGTCCGTTCCTCGGCCTTTCGCGTCCGTATGGCGGCAATGCGTTCGGCCAGCGGAATCTCGAGCCTGGCCCGCGGCCGCGCACGGTAATCGAAATCGGGAAGCGTGACGCGTGGCAACGCCTTCCCTATCGCGCGCTCGATCGCCTGCAGGTCACCTTCCTCCTCCGGCGCCACGAAGGTAAACGCGTCGCCGGTGAGCTCGGCACGGCCAGTGCGGCCCACACGGTGGATGTAGTCGTCGGGCGCGACGGGCACATCGAAATTGACGACGTGGCTGAGCGCTTCGACGTCGATGCCGCGCGCCGCGATGTCGGTGGCGACCAGCACGCGATATTTCCCGCTCTTGAAGCCCGCGAGCGCCTCCGTCCGCTGCCCCTGCGACCGATTGCCATGAATGCGGGCGGCGTTGAGGCGGTACCGTACGAGCAGGTCCGCCAGCCGGTTCGCGCGATGCTTGGTCCGCGTAAAGACGAGCGCCTCCCGCAGGATGTTCCGCTCCAGGAGCTGGACGAGCAGCGGGCCCTTCAAATCCTGCGGCACCGGGTACACCGCCTGCGCGATGCCGACCGCCGGCGCGGCCTGACGCTGCTGGTTAATCATCGCCGGATTCTTCAGCATCTCCGACGCCAGCTTCCCGATGGGCGGCGGCATCGTCGCGCTAAAGAACATCGTCTGGCGGCGCGCCGGAATATGGCGAAGCACCCGGCGGATATCCGGCAGGAAGCCCATATCGAGCATGCGATCCGCCTCGTCCAGGACGAGGTGCTCGATGCCGTCCAGCTTTGCGTACGCCGAGCGGAAGTGATCGAGCAGCCGGCCTGGCGTGGCGACGATGACGTCCACCCCGCTGCGGAAGGCATGCTCCTGCGGTCCCATGCCGACACCGCCGTACACGGAGGCCCCCGTCACCGGCGTGTGCACCGCGAGGGCGTTCAGGTCTTCAAGGATCTGCGCGGCCAGCTCGCGCGTCGGCGTCAGTACGAGCGCGCGCGTCGTCCGGCGCGGGCGATCGATGAGGGAGTGGATGATCGGCAGCAGGAACGCCGCTGTCTTTCCGCTCCCGGTCATGGCGCAAGCGAGCACGTCGCGCCCGGCCACCGCCGGGGGGATCGCATCAGCCT
Organism: Acidobacteriota bacterium; assembly: GCA_016190945.1. Classification (GTDB taxonomy): domain Bacteria; phylum Acidobacteriota; class Vicinamibacteria; order Vicinamibacterales; family UBA2999; genus JACPPO01. The sequence goes on from JACPPO010000026.1 coordinate 31,011, forward strand.
GAATGGGCGTCGGCCGCGCAAAGCCGAGCTCACGGACGGCCTTCAGAAGGGCGGGATGGAGTTTGAACGACGAGAAAGGCATTCCACATCATAGTTGGGGTGCGATGGTGCGCGGTGCGAGAATTGCGACGGTGCGGGCGCGAGGGTGCGAGGGTGCGGCAGCAATTGCGACGTTGGTCGCAAGAAAGGTTGGAATATTCTGCGTACCTAATCGCAGCGTCGGTGATATCCAGGACAATTGTGAGCGGCAGCGAGCCTGCAACGCGAGGAGGGATGGCTGGTGCGCGTCACTTTCGAGACCTCGTGTGCTGGCAGCTTGCGCGGGAGCTCAAACTCGCCCTGTATCAATTCGTTGATACGTCCCAGGTCAAGAAAGACTTCAAGTTTTGCGGCCAGGTTCGTGATGCGGCAGCTTCGGCCCCTCGGAATATCGCGGAAGGATTCGGCCGTCGAACGCACGCGGACTTCGCGCACTTTCTCGATGTCGCGCGTGCGTCACTGGGTGAGTGCCAGAACCACTTGCAGGACGCCGTCGACCGAGGCTATCTCTCGCCTGCCGATTTCAAGACCATGAATACCCTCGCCGAGCGCGCGTGCGGCGCGGTGGCCGGATTGCAGCGCCACTTACGTCAGCGATGAGGTACCACTCGGTGTCCGATTCACCCTCGCACCCTCGCACCCTCCCACCTTCGCACCCCGCACCCCGCACCCATACGGCCATCTTCATCCAGCCGTCTCTACCAGACGAGAATAAGAACTCTTGCGTCAAGGACAAGAAATATTGTAGAACGGTGACCAGTGCGAAACGTCCTGGTCACCTGGATTGGGAACACCGATCTGCGCGCACCGAAGGAGGCCGATGTCGTCGGAGTCGGCCCGATCGCGCAGGCCCTCGATGCTCGAGCGTTCGACGAAGCACTTCTGCTCTCGGACCACCCGGAGCTCGAGGTGGCGGCTTTCATCAAGTGGCTTCGGCACCGGACCTCGACCTCGCGGCAGGCAGCGTCCGAGAAGCTCTCAGGTCCCACAC